>NZ_JBMDJQ010000002.1:0-350214 GCF_057809275.1 Pseudomonas sp. FG36 | reverse complement strand
GGCGACCCGACTTGCCCCGCGATTGTTCAGCGTCGGACCGGACGCTTCTGCAGCTTGCGCTGCAAGGTGCGCCGGTGCATGCCCAGCGCTCGCGCCGTGGCGGAGATATTGCCCTCGTGCTCGCCCAGCACGCGCTGGATGTGCTCCCACTGCAGGCGATCCACCGACATCGGGTTTTCCGGCACCAGGGTATCCAGGTCGGTATGCTCCGAGAGCAGCGCCGCCAGCACATCGTCGGCGTCGGCCGGTTTGCACAGGTAGTTGCAGGCCCCGCGCTTGACCGCCTCGACCGCCGTGGCGATGCTCGAGTAACCGGTCAGGATCACCACGCGCATCTCCGGGTCCAGCTCCAGCAGCTTGGGCAGCAACACCAGGCCCGAGTCGCCCTCCATCTTCAGGTCCAGCGTGGCGTAGTCGGGCAGGTCCTGCTCGGCCAGTTTCAAGCCTTCCTCGGCGGAACCCGCAGTGCTTACACGGAACCCACGACGCGACATCGCCCGGGCCATCACCCGGGTGAAGGTGGCGTCGTCATCCACCAGCAGCAGGTGCGGCAGCTCTTCGCCTTCGACCTGGTTTTCTTCGCTCATCATGCATCTCCTCGCTTGCCATGGGGCAGGCGCAATTCGGTCAGGGTGCCACCCTGCTCATGACTATAGAGTTTCACCGAACCGCCCGCACGCGTCACGCTGGCCTTGCTCAAGAACAGGCCCAGGCCGAAGCCTTTGCCCTTGGTGGTAATGAAAGGTTTGCCGATCGCCTCGGCGATGGCCGGCGGTACGCCGGGGCCATGGTCGCGGATGCTGATGACGATGTCCTGGGCGTCCCAGTCCAGGCGCACCTCCAGGTCGTCCGGGCAGGCATCGGCGGCATTGTTCAACAGGTTCAACAGGGCCTGGGTCAGGTCCGGTGGCGGCGTCAGCCGCGGCACCACGCCATCGCGCAGGCGCTGGAAGCGGTAGCTGGCTTCCGGGCGCATCAGGTGCCAGCGGTTGAGCGCCTCGTCGAGCCAGGCAGTGACATCCTGCTCGACGATCGCCAGGCGCCGGTTGGCCTCGGCGGCGCGCACCAGCTGCTGCAGGGTCTCCTTGCACAGCTTGACCTGGTCCTGGAGGATCTGCAGGTCTTCCTGTAACAGCGGGTCGGCGTGGTCCTGGCGCATTTCGTTGAGCAGCACGCTCATGGTCGCCAGCGGCGTGCCCAGTTCGTGGGCGGCGCCGGCGGCCTGGGTGGCCACGGCCAGCAACTGCTCGTCGCGCAGGCTCTCCTCGCGGCGCTCGGCACGCAGGTTCTCCTGGCGGCGCAACTCCTCGGCCATGCGCGCGGCGAAGAAGGTGATCACCCCGGCGGCCAGGGCGATGCTCAGCCACATGCCGTAGACCTGCATGGTGTCGCGCGCCAGCGGCAGCGTTTCCAGCGGGTAGTACTGCACCAGCAACAGGCTGTAGGCCACCAGGGCGATACCCGAGAGCACCAGCGAGTAGAGCCACGGCAAGGTCACCGCGGCGATGGCCAATGGCACCAGGTAATAGGAGACGAAGGGATTGGTCGAGCCGCCCGAATAATAAAGCAGGGCGCTGTGGATCAGCAGGTCGCAGGCCAGCTGCAGGGCGTACTCGAGCTCGGTGACCGGCAGCGACAGGCGTAGGCGCAGAGCGGTGAACGCGCACAGCAGCGACGACAGGGCCAGCGTGACTGCCAGCGAGAACCACGGCAGCGGCAGCAGCTCGGTCCAGTAGGCCACGCCTACCGAGCCCGCCTGGGCCGCCAGGACGAGGATGCGGATGAAGGTCAGGCGCCAGAGGTTCTGGCGTGTGGCGGACAACGGATGTGCGACGGCGAGCATGAGCTCTCCCAATGAGTGCTCCAGGAAAATCGGCTGGAGTATACCGAAGCCGGGCGCTCCACTGCAGCGATGCGGCAAAGCGCCACACTTTGTCATAGATTCATGATGGCACTTTTGAACCCTCTACACTGTCACCGGTCTGATCGGCCATGCGTGGAACGGATCTGCTCATCCACGCCTTACCCTGCCAAGGAGCTCCACATGCACATTACCCGTCGCGGCGCCGCCGCCGTTGCCCTGTCCTGCGGCATGCTCGCCAGCCTGCCGGCCCTGGCGGCCGACGAGCCACGCTACAACCAGGTGTCGCTGCGTGCCGAAGTCAGCAAGGAAGTGGCACGCGACCTGATGGTCGTGACGCTGTACAGCGAAGCGCAGAACACCGACCCGGGCAAGCTGGCCAAAGAGATCACCGAGACCATGAACAAGGCCGTGCAGCAGGCCCGCCAGGTCAAGGACGTGAAGATCAGCCAGGGCAGCCGTAACAGCTACCCGATCTACGACACCAAGGGCCAGAAGATCACCGGCTGGCGCGAGCGCGCCGAACTGCGCCTGGAAAGCGCCGACTTCCCGGCCCTGTCCAAGCTCACCGGTGACCTGCTGCAAGACCTGAAGATGGGCGGCATGGACTTCTCCATTGCCCCGGCCACGCGCAAGTCCAATGAAGACGAGCTGCTCAAGGATGCCGTCGCCGCGTTCAAGGCCCGCGCCCAACTGGCCACCGATGCCCTGGGCGGCAAAGGCTACAAGGTGGTCAGCCTGAACCTCAACAGCAGCGGTTACCCGCGCCCTTACCTGCGCAACGCGCCGATGGCGATGATGGCCAAGGGCGCCGCCGATGAATCCGCGCCGGCACCGGATATCGAAGCCGGAACCAGCGAAGTGAGCATGAGTGCCGACGGCCTGATCGAAGTCCAGGTGCCCTGACCCATCCGATTGGATGTCCGAGGCGGTCAGAACCGTCTCGGACAGCAGTTTCAGACCTTTCCTACGCACCAAACGGGTGCATCTGTTTGTCACATAAAGTGCGAAATATCCTGAAATTTTTGCCCTTTTCCCCCTCGCAAACGTTCAACATTCGCCAAAGTTATATGGATGCGACATCCATGTACGTCAGTACCACGTTTTTGGCGTCAACCATCCTGCTGAGTGTTGCATTGGGAATACCCCCTGCATAAGTATCCGCAGGTCGGCTCACGAGGCCGCCTCAATTCGAAAAATGACAACAATGAGGCCACCATGCTCAAACACGCAGTCATTCCGTTCCTGGTAGGCGCAGGCTTGCTAGCCGGTGCACCGATCGCCCACGCCGCGTCCAACCTGGTGTTCTGCTCCGAAGGCAGCCCGGCCGGTTTCGACCCGGGGCAATACACCACCGGAACCGACTTCGACGCCTCCGCCGAGACCATCTTCAACCGCCTGACGCAATTCGAGCGCGGCGGCACCAAGGTCATTCCGGGCCTGGCCACCAGTTGGGACGTCTCCGAGGACGGCAAGACCTACACCTTCCACCTGCGTGAAGGCGTCAAGTTCCATACCACCGACTACTTCAAGCCGACCCGCGACTTCAACGCCGACGACGTGCTGTTCACCTTCAACCGCATGCTCGACAAGGACCAGCCCTTCCGCAAGGCCTACCCTACCGAGTTCCCGTACTTCACCGACATGGGCATGGACAAGAACATCGCCAAGGTGGAGAAGGTCGACGAGCACACTGTGAAGTTCACCCTCAACGACGTCGACGCCGCGTTCATCCAGAACATGGCCATGCACTTCGCCTCGATCCAGTCGGCCGAATACGCCGACCAGCTGCTCAAGCAGGGCAAGCCCGCCGACATCAACCAGAAGCCGATCGGTACCGGGCCGTTCGTGTTCAAGAGCTACCAGAAAGACTCGAACATCCGCTTCACCGGCAACAAGAGCTACTGGAATCCTGAGGACGTGAAGATCGACAACCTGATCTTCGCCATCAGCACCGACGCCTCGGTGCGCATGCAGAAACTCAAGAAGAACGAGTGCCAGGTGACACTCTTCCCGCGTCCGGCCGATATCAAGCCGCTGCAGGAAGACAAGAAGCTGCAGATGCCAGACCAGGCCGGCTTCAACCTCGGCTACATCGCCTACAACGTGATGGACAAGGTCAAGGGCAGCAACGAAGCGAACCCCCTGTCCCAACTCAAGGTCCGCCAGGCCCTGGACATGGCGGTCAACAAGCAGCAGATCATCGAATCGGTGTATCAGGGTGCCGGCCAGCTGGCGGTCAACGCCATGCCGCCGACCCAGTGGTCCTATGACACCACGATCAAGGATGCCAAGTACGATCCCGAGAAGGCCAAGCAGCTGCTCAAGGAAGCCGGCATCAAGGAAGGTACCGAGATCACCCTGTGGGCCATGCCGGTGCAACGCCCCTACAACCCCAACGCCAAGCTGATGGCCGAGATGCTCCAGTCCGACTGGGCCAAGATCGGCATCAAGGCCAAGATCGTCAGCTACGAATGGGGCGAGTACATCAAGCGCTCCAAGGGCGGCGAGCAGGGCGCCATGCTGATTGGCTGGAGCGGCGACAATGGTGACCCGGACAACTGGCTGGGCACGCTCTATGGCTGCGATGCCATGGATGGCAACAACTTCTCCAAGTGGTGCTACAAGCCCTACGACGACCTGATCAAGCAAGCCAAGGCGACCTCCGACCAGGCCAAACGCACCGAGCTGTACAAGCAGGCGCAACATATCCTCAAGGAGCAGGTGCCGATCACCCCGATCGCCCACTCCACCGTGTATCAGCCCATGAGCGCGAAAGTGAAGGACTTCAAGATCAGCCCCTTCGGCCTGAACTCCTTCTACGGGGTCAGCGTGGACAAGTAACGGCCGTGATCGTCCCGCCGGGTTTTCCGGCGGGACGATGACACGACCGGGCGATACGTAGGGTAATTCCCTCACGCTCGCCGGAACGCTCCCGCACCCAAATCAGTAGCGAACCCTGGTTCCCGCATTCTGGCGCGCCTATCGTCAGGACCGGGATGCAGCAGCCGCGTTTTGCCTGTCGCGGCCTGAAAACACGGACAAAGGATCTGCCATGCGCCTGACCACACTGAGTTCCACCCTGCTTGCCCTCGGCCTGCTGAGCCAGGCTCCCGCGAGCCTCGCCAACAACCTGGTGTTCTGCTCCGAAGGTAGCCCGGCGGGCTTCGACACCGCCCAGTACACCGCGGCCACCGACAACGACGCCGCCGAACCGATCTACAACCGCCTGGTCGAGTTCGAGCGTGGCGGCACCGCCGTGCAGCCGGGCCTGGCCACCGACTGGCAGGTGTCCGAGGACGGCCTCAAATACACCTTCCACCTGCGCCCCGGGGTGAAGTTCCATGGCAACAAGGACTTCAAGCCCAGCCGCGACTTCAACGCCGACGACGTGCTGTTCACCTTCAACCGCATGCTCGACAAGGACCACCCCTTCCGCAAGGCTTACCCCACCGAGTTCCCGTACTTCATCAGCATGGGGCTGGACAAGAACATCGCCAAGGTCGAGAAGACCGACCCGCTGACCGTGGTCTTCACCCTCAACACGGTCGATGCCGCGTTCCTGCAGAACATCGCCATGGCCTTCGCCTCGATCCTCTCCGCCGAGTACGCCGACCACCTGCTGGCCAGCGGCAAGGCCAGCGATATCAACCAGAAGCCGATCGGCACCGGCCCGTTCGTGTTCCAGCGCTACCAGAAGGATTCACAGATCCGCTTCAAGGGCAACAAGGACTACTGGGCGCCTGACCGGGTGAAGATCGACAACCTGGTGTTCTCGATCAACGTCGACCCGTCGGTGCGCATCCAGAAGCTGCGCCGCAACGAATGCCAGATCACCCTGCACCCGCGCCCGGCCGACCTGCCCGCGCTCAAGCAAGACGACAAGCTGCAGGTGATGACGCAATCCGGTTTCAACCTTGGCTACATCGCCTACAACACCCAGCACCCACCCTTCGACCGGCTGGAGGTGCGTCAGGCCATGGACATGGCGGTGAACAAGCAGGCGATCATCCAGGCGGTCTACCAGGATGCCGGCCAAGCCGCGTCGAACGCCATGCCGCCGACCCAATGGTCCTACGACAAATCGATCAAGGACGCCCCCTTCGACCCGGAAAAAGCCAAGCAGCTGCTCAAGCAGGCCGGGGTCAAGGAAGGCACCGAGATCACCCTGTGGGCCATGCCGGTACAGCGCCCCTACAACCCCAACGCCAAGCTCATGGCCGAAATGCTCCAGTCCGACTGGAGCAAGCTCGGTTTCAAGGTGCGCATCGTCAGCTACGAATGGGGCGAATACCTCAAGCGCATGAAGAGCGGCGAGCATGACATCGCCCTGATCGGCTGGACCGGCGACAACGGTGACCCTGACAACTGGCTCGGCACCCTGTTCAGCTGCGACGCCATCGGCAGCAACAACTATTCCTTGTGGTGCGATTCGCAATACGACGCACTGGTGAAAAAAGCCAAGCAGGTCACCGACCGCGAGCAGCGCACCAGCCTCTACGAACAAGCCCAGCAACGTCTCAAGCAACAGGTGCCGATCACCCCGGTCGCGCACTCCACGGTCAACCAGCCGCTGAGCATCAGCGTGAAAGACTTCAAGGTCAGCCCCTTCGGACGCAACGTTTTCTCCGGCGTCAGCATCGATTGACCCTGCAACGCCCGGCCGGGAGTGCGACCCACTCCCGCGACGGCGTGCAGCCCGGATTTGCCTGGCAACCCCCAGGCAGACACTGCAGTACCGCGTCACCGTGACAAGCCCGGCCCACAAGGTCGGGTGATAACTAGAAAAATATCAGGGAGCTTTCATGTTGATTCGTACCACAACCACCGCACTGGCCTTGTCCGTCGGCGCATTCTGCGCCCTCGCCCAGGCCGAACCCGCAAGCCAGGACTTCGTGCCGTTCGCGCTCAAGTCCAGCAGCGAACAGGCCGAAGCCAAAGGTTTCATCGATGGCCAGAGCCTGTCCGGCAGCACCCGCAACTGGTATGCCCGCGAACGCGCCACCCGCGCGCCGCTGTGGAAATACACCAAGGGCGACGGCACCCGCCACGACACCCACAGCCGTGACAACTGGGTGCAGGGCACCATCCTCAACTACAGCTCGGGCTTCACCGAAGGTACCGTCGGCTTTGCCGTCGAGGCTGCGGCCTACAATGCCATCGCCCTCGAGCAAGGTCGCGCCGCCGTGGCCGGCCCGAACAACCGTACCCTGACCCACAGCGACGGCGACCCGATCGGCCAGTGGAGCAAGATGGGCCTGGGCAACGTCAAGGCACGCATCTCCAACACCACGCTGACCGTCGGTCGTCAGTCGGTCGATACGCCGATGATCGCCTACATCGGTAACCGTGCCTTGCCATCGAGCTTCCAGGGCGCGTTCCTGCACAGCGCCGAGTTCGAGAACCTGTCGTTCGACATAGGTACCTTCGACCGCGTCTCGCCGCGTACCGAGCAGAGCCTGAGCAAGTTCCGCAGCGAGTACGGCAACGGCGTGGAAACCGACCGTGCCAGTACCGCCGGCATCAACTACCAGCCGCTCAAGAGCCTGACCACCAGCCTCTACGCGACCAAGGTCGACGACTTCTGGAACCAGTACTACTTCGGCGCTAACCACGTGCTGGGCGACAGCGCGGTGCTGAGCCTGACCACCGGTCTGAACTACTACAAGACCGTGGACGAAGGCAGCAAGAAGATGGGCGAGATCGACAACGACACCTACAGCCTCTCGTTCGGCCTGACCCACCAGGCCCACACCCTCACCGCCTCCTGGCAGCAGGTCAACGGTAACGAGTACTTCGACTACCTGCACGAGACCAACGGCATCTACCTGGCCAACTCCCTGCTGTCGGACTTCAACGGCCCGAACGAGAAATCGCTGCAGATCAGCTATGTGCTGAACATGGCGCCCTATGGCGTGCCAGGCCTGAAGTTCAACGTCTACAACGCCCGCGGCTGGGATATCGACGGTACCCACTACAAGGGCACCGCCTATGACGTCCGCGGCCAGGACGGCGAGAACCACTACGAGTGGGGCATCGGCACCAGCTACGCGGTGCAGAGCGGCATGCTGAAGGACACCACCATCCGCGCCACCTATACCGCCCACCGTGCCAGCAAGGCGCAGAGCGACGGCAGTCTCGACGAGTTCCGCGTCGTCACCACCATTCCGTTCAACATCCTCTGACCGTTGGCGCCACGGCCCGACTCCCCACGGGCCGTGGCGGCTACGCTGGAACTAGCACTGCAGGGAGGTTCCATGAAAATGCTACCGCTACGTGCTGCCTTGGCAGCCGTCATCCTGGGCGCCGCATCGAATCTGGCGGCCAAGCCGCTGGTGGTGTGCACCGAAGCCAGCCCGGAAGGCTTCGACATCGTCCAGTACACCACCGCCGTCACCGCCGACGCCACGGCCGAGGCCATCTTCAACCGCCTGGTCGACTTCAAGCCCGGCACCACCGAGATCCAGCCGGCCCTGGCCACCAGCTGGGACGTCAGCCCCGACGGTCTGGTCTACACCTTCCACCTGCGCGAAGGCGTCAAGTTTCACACCACCGACTACTTCAAGCCCACCCGCGACTTCAATGCCGATGACGTGTTGTGGAGCCTGAACCGTCAGCTGAAGAAAGACCATCCGTGGCACGACAAGACCAGCGTCGGCTACCCCTACTTCGAGAGCATGGCCTTCAAGGACCTGCTCAAGTCGGTCGAGAAGACCGACGATCACACCGTGGTGATCACCCTGACCCGCCCGGAGGCGCCCTTCCTGCGCGACCTGGCCATGGCCTTCACCTCGATCTACTCCGCCGAGTACGGCGACCAGCTGCTCAAGGCCGGCAAGACCGGCGAGCTCAACAGCAAGCCGGTCGGCACCGGCCCGTTCGTGTTCCAGCGCTACAACAAGGACGCCAACGTCCGCTACAAGGCCAACCCGGACTACTTCCGCGGCAAGCCACCCGCCGACGCGCTGATCTTCGCCATCGCCACCGACAGCAACGTACGCCTGCAGAAACTGCGCGCCAACGAATGCCAGATCGCCTTGTATCCCAAGCCTGACGACGTGCCTGGTATCAAGACCGACCCGAAACTCAAGGTCGCCGAGATCGAGGCGCTGGTTACCGGCTACATCTCGATGAACACCCAGCACAAGTACCTGAGCGATGTGCGCGTGCGCAAGGCGATCGACATGGCCTTCGACCGCCAGACCCACGTCGACCAGCTGTTCGGCAAGGGCAACGCCCTGGTTGGGGTCAATCCGTATCCACCGACCATGATCGGCTACAACACCGACAACAAGAACCCGCCCCACGACCTCGACAAGGCCCGCGCCCTGCTCAAGGAAGCCGGCGTGCCGGAGGGCACGGTGATCACCCTGTTCACCCGCAACGGCGGTGGCCCGACCAACCCCAACCCGCGCCTGTCCGCCGAAATGCTGCAGTCGGACCTGGCCAAGATCGGCATCAAGCTCGACATCCGCGTGATGGAGTGGGCCGAGATGCTGCGTCGCGCCAAGAAGGGCGAGGCCGACCTGGTGTCGGCGGGCTGGGCCGGCGACAACGGCGACCCGGACAACTTCCTCACGCCGATGCTCAGCTGTGACGCGGTGAAAAGCGGCGAGAACTATGCGCGCTGGTGCAACCAGAAATTCCAGGACCTGATCACCCGCGCCCGTGAAGTGATCGACAACGACGAACGCGCCAGGCTCTATAACGAGGCCTTGGCGGTGTACGATGAAGACCAGCCGTGGATCAGCATGGCCCACCCGAAAATGTTCACCGCCATGCGCGAGAACGTCGAAGGCTATGTGATCAACCCACTGACCAACAACAACTTCGCCACCACCAAGGTGAAGTAGAACAACAACAGCCGCCGGACCTTGTGCAAGAGGCCCCGGCGGCACGCCGTTTCCGGCTGATGAGGTACCCCTGACAATGTTGAGTTTTATTGCCCGACGCCTGGGTCTGCTGATTCCGACCTTCTTCGGTATCACCCTGCTGACCTTCGCGCTCATACGCCTGATCCCCGGCGACCCCGTCGAAGTGATGATGGGCGAACGCCGGGTCGACCCCGAAATGCACGCCCAGGCCATGGAGCGCCTGGGCCTGAACAAGCCGCTGCCGGCCCAGTACCTGGACTATGTCGGCAAGCTCGCCCAGGGCGACCTGGGCGAATCCCTGCGCACCCGTGAAAGCGTATGGAACGAATTCCTCACCCTGTTCCCGGCCACCCTGGAGCTGGCCATGGCCGCCCTGCTGTTCGCCGGGGTCATCGGCCTGCTGGCCGGGGTGATCGCCGCGCTCAAGCGCGGCTCGCTGTTCGACCACGGGGTGATGGGCATCTCCCTGGCCGGCTACTCGATGCCGATCTTCTGGTGGGGCCTGATCCTGATCATGTTCTTCTCGGTAAGCCTGGGCTGGACACCGGTCTCCGGGCGCATCGACCTGCTCTATGACATCGAGCCGAAAACCGGCTTCATGCTTATCGACACCCTGCTCAGCGACGAGGAAGGCGCGTTCAAGGATGCCGTGATGCACCTGATCCTGCCGGCCATAGTGCTGGGCACCATCCCGCTGGCGGTGATCGCCCGCATGACCCGCTCGTCGATGCTCGAAGTGCTGCGCGAGGACTACATCCGTACCGCCCGCGCCAAGGGCCTGTCGCCGTCGCGCGTGGTGTTCATCCACGGCCTGCGCAACGCGCTGATCCCGGTACTCACCGTGTTCGGCCTGCAGGTCGGCACGCTGTTGGCCGGCGCCGTGCTCACCGAAACCATCTTCTCCTGGCCGGGCATCGGCAAATGGCTGATCGAAGCCATCGGTGCCCGTGACTACCCCGTGGTCCAGAACGGCATCCTGTTGATCGCCTGCCTGGTGATCCTGGTCAACTTCGTCGTGGACATCCTCTACGGCCTGGCCAACCCACGCATCCGTCATCAGCGCTGAGGACTACGCCATGACCAGCCCGATTCCAAAATCCGTCACCCCGCCCAGCGTGGTCGACCAAAGCTTGCTCTACCCCTCGCCGTACAAAGAATTCTGGCAGGCCTTCTCGCGCAACAAAGGCGCGGTGGCCGGCCTGGCGTTCATGTGCCTGGTGGTGTTCTGCGCCCTGTTCGCCCCTTGGGTGGCGCCGCACAACCCCAGCGAGCAATACCGCGATTTCCTGCTCACGCCGCCGGTATGGCTCGAAGGCGGTACCTGGCAGTTCATCCTCGGTACCGACGAACTGGGCCGCGACCTGCTCTCGCGGCTGATCCAGGGCGCCCGACTGTCGCTGCTGATCGGCCTGTCGTCGGTGGTGATGTCGCTGATCCCGGGCATCCTGATGGGCCTGCTGGCCGGCTTCTTCCCGCAGATCCTCGGCCCCTCGATCATGCGCCTGATGGACGTGATGCTGGCCCTGCCCTCGCTGCTGCTGGCCGTGGCCATCGTCGCCATCCTCGGCCCAGGCCTGATCAACACCGTGATCGCCATCGCCATCGTTTCGCTGCCGTCCTACGTGCGCCTGACCCGCGCCGCGGTGATGGGCGAACTGAACCGTGACTACGTCACCGCCGCGCGCCTGGCCGGTGCCGGCCTGCCACGGCTGATGTTCGTCACCGTGCTGCCCAACTGCATGGCGCCGCTGATCGTGCAGGCCACCCTGAGCTTCTCCTCGGCGATCCTCGACGCCGCGGCCCTGGGCTTCCTCGGCCTCGGCGTGCAGCCGCCAACCCCCGAGTGGGGCACCATGCTGGCCTCGGCCCGCGACTACATCGAACGCGCCTGGTGGGTGGTGAGCCTGCCCGGCCTGACCATTTTGCTCAGTGTGCTGGCAATCAACCTGATGGGCGACGGCCTGCGCGACGCGCTGGACCCGAAACTCAAGAACGCCGCCTGAGGAGATCGCCATGTCACTGTTGCAGATCAACAACCTGAACGTGCGCTTCGGCGACGCCAATGCCGTACCTGTGGTGGACGGCCTCGACCTGAGCGTGGATGCCGGCGAGATCCTCGCCATCGTCGGCGAGTCGGGCTCGGGCAAGTCGGTGACCATGATGGCGCTGATGGGGCTGATCGAAGCCCCAGGGCGCATCACCGCGGACGTGCTCGACTTCGCCGGCACCAACATGCTCAAGCTCAGCGGCCGCCAGCGCCGCAAGGTGGTGGGCAAGGACATCGCCATGGTCTTCCAGGACCCGATGACCGCGCTCAACCCCAGCTATACCGTGGGTTACCAGATCGAGGAAGTGCTGCGCCAGCACCTCGGTCTCAAGGGCAAGGCTGCGCGCCAGCGCGCGCTGGAGCTGCTGAAGAAGGTCGAGATCCCGGCCGCCGAAAGCCGCCTCGACGCCTACCCGCACCAGCTGTCCGGCGGCATGAGCCAGCGCGTGGCCATCGCCATGGCCATCGCCGGCGAGCCGAAGCTGCTGATCGCCGACGAACCGACCACCGCGCTGGACGTGACCATCCAGGCGCAGATCATGGAGCTGCTGGTCAACCTGCAGAAAGAGCGCAACATGGCGCTCATCCTGATCACCCACGACCTGGCCGTGGTCGCCGAAACCGCCAAGCGCGTATGCGTGATGTATGCAGGGCAAGCAGTCGAAGTCGGCCAGGTGCCGGAGCTGTTCGACATTCCCGCCCATCCGTACAGCGAAGCGCTGCTGGCGGCCATTCCCGAGCACAGCATCGGCGCCGAACGCCTGGCCACCCTGCCCGGCATCGTCCCCGGCCGCTATGACCGCCCGCAAGGCTGCCTGCTGTCGCCGCGTTGCCCCTATGTGCAGGAAAACTGCCGCCGGCAGCGCCCGGCCCTCGATCCCCAGGCCCACAGCCTGGTGCGTTGCTTCTATCCGCTGAACCAGGAGGTGGCGTGATGGCCGTCGTACTTTCCGCTCGTGAGCTGACCCGCCACTACGAAGTCTCCCGCGGCCTGTTCAAGGGCCATGCGCTGGTGCGAGCGCTCAACGGCGTGTCGTTCGAACTGGAGGCCGGCAAGACCCTGGCCGTGGTCGGTGAATCCGGCTGCGGCAAGTCGACCCTGGCGCGTGCCCTGACCCTGATCGAGGAGCCATCCTCCGGTTCGCTGCAGATCGCCGGCCACGAGGTCAAGGGCGCCAGCAAGGACCAGCGCAAACAGCTGCGCCGTGACGTGCAGATGGTGTTCCAGAGCCCCTACGCCTCGCTTAACCCACGGCAGAAGATCGGCGACCAGCTCGCCGAGCCGCTGCTGATCAACACCTCGCTGAGCAAGGCCGAACGCCGCGAGAAAGTGCAGAAGATGATGGAGCAGGTGGGCCTGCGCCCCGAGCACTACCAGCGTTATCCGCACATGTTCTCCGGTGGTCAGCGCCAGCGCATCGCCCTGGCCCGGGCGATGATGCTGCAACCCAAGGTGCTGGTGGCCGACGAACCCACCTCGGCGCTGGACGTGTCGATCCAGGCCCAGGTGCTGAACCTGTTCATGGACCTGCAGAAGGAGTTCAACACCGCCTACGTGTTCATCTCCCACAACCTCGCAGTAGTTCGCCATGTGGCGGACCAGGTGTTGGTGATGTACCTCGGCCGGCCGGCGGAGATGGGGCCCAAGCAGGACATCTACGACAAGCCGCTGCACCCGTATACCCAGGCGCTGCTGTCGGCTACCCCGGCGATCCACCCGGACCCGCTGAAGCCGAAAATCCGCATTGCCGGCGAATTGCCCAACCCGCTGAATCCGCCGGATGGTTGTGCCTTCCACAAGCGCTGCCCATATGCCACCGAGCGCTGCGCCAAGGAGGTGCCGGCACTGAGGCAAGTTAGCACACGGCAGGTAGCCTGCCACTACGCTGAACAGTTCCTATAGGAGCAAGCCGAATAAAAACCCGCCTAGGCGGGTTTTTTTATCACAGACAGCCCTACAGCAAAACTGTCATTTCTATCAGTAGTCAATTGTCCCTTTCCCTGCAAATCTTTGGCAAAGCTGCAATCCAATGAGCCAAACAGGGATATAAAATGAACAGTATCAACACCACCGGCGGTCTGTCAGCTTTCATTATTTCCTCTGACCCACAGTTCCCGAGGCGCTGGGTAAATAACAGGGAAGAGTACAAAACAGACGCCGAAAGCAAAATCGAAGCCCTTAAGGCCTTAAAAGCAAACTACCACAGCATGCGAGAGTATCGCGACGCTAACAGCAGCAAACTCATCCCCGTGCTAGTCAACGGCGACATCACGGAATATGGCGATAAAAAAGAGGGTCCAGGCCCTAGCTTTCTCACCGTAATGAAAGATGACGTATTCCCCATTCTAGGCCACAAAAACAATGTCCTGATTGGCCTGGGCAACCACGGTTACGACAACAATATCAACGACACTGCAGACAATGGCGCAGCTGGTGGTATTTTGGAATGGTTCTCGAAGGCGAAACCGGAAACCTGGCTACCTGAAGATCAGAAACCAGGCGATAAAAAGTCGGATGACAACGACAACAATTTTGATTGGCGTCACAATTTTTACAATGGCTGGACCGGCGACATCTGGTATCCATTCAGTTCTTATTCTTATGCTGTAGAGAAAAAGGACAACAACGTACCCGGCGCGACCTATCGTTTCATTCAGCTTAACAACTATCCAGAGTATGCAAGACACTTTGAAACCGGATTTTTTTTAGGCGATGAGCACATCTACAACGTTAAGCCTTCCACCGAATGGCTTGCTAAACAGTTGAAGCGCGCAGGTGAAAAAAAGCAGATTGTGATTGTGTCCATGCACCAGAATCTCATGAGCGACTCCATCAGAGCGCTGCTGGAATCAGCCAATGTCACGCTGGTGTGTGTCGGTCATACCCACGGCCTTTCGGGCCGAATAGGAGGAACTCCGGAACTACCGATTGTGAATAGTGGCGCAAGTTTTAAAGGTCAATATCTTATTGCCGAAGCCGAGGGGCAATCCCTGAAAATCTTCGGAGTGCTTAACAATGATTATAGCAAAAAGAAACTTATTGGATCGGTGCCACTTAAAATCGCCAGCAGCAGTGTCCCCCAAGATGATGTAGGACGCTACGTGATTTTCGAAAAAGATCACGAAAAATATACCGAAGGAGTCGCAGCCTACGTAACACTTGCCAAATCCGACGTTTACTACCTGAACAAAGATGGCTACTTCAACGACCTTGTTGAAAGTTGCACCATCAACAGAGCCGATGAAGGTACGGAGATCACGGTATACGATCACCCTGGAGACAAGGATAAGGAAGGTGGAGACTTTGATCCTCACAACGATGACTACGCCGTCATCACGATCAAGAAAACACTTATAAAACCAGTCAAAATCTCCACATTCGAAGATGACTATGAAGACGAATTTATCTCAATCGACGCACACTACAAGAACGGGCTGGATCATAAAATCTCGCGCGTTAGTGTAAAGCTAAAAAATACGGAAGTGGATACTTTGCCTCTCAGAGAGGCAAAACAATCACGTGCTGAATTGAAGCGTCAGCTCGTACAGAACGTTCTGCAAGGTGACTTGCAACTTATCGATGCTGCTCAGAGACTGGATATCGGCCTGATCACAATGCGTCGCATGGTCGATAAAGCCCGCAGGGAGCGCAAAACCGGCTGAATCCATACCTTTAACAAGCCGGCTCCTGCAAGGGATGAGACAATCTGCAGGAGCCGGCCATTTCACGAATGGCTCTCTCTCAGTGCATGAAGAACCAGATCAGGATGATCACCGGAATCGGCACGCCAATCATCCACAGTAGTATCGAGCGCATGACCTTTCTCCTTTTTCGGGGGCAACAGGATCCTTGCAGCGCACATGCCAGCTGTATCAAAAAATTACACCCATGTGAATCAACAGTTTGGCGCTCAGGCGCCCTGATCAAACCATGCAAAATGCAGGATCCACGCCCTTGCGCCTGGGTTTTCTGCAATGCACTATCAAGTCCATGACCGCCACTCCCCTTGCCGACGGCCCCGGACAAACCCCGCTCACCGCCGCCACCGTCATGCGCTACCACCTGTGCTGGAAGCATCGCGACCTGGACGGGGTGATGGCCCTGTATCACCCGGATATCCAGTACCACGACTTCTTCCAGAACCGCGTGCTCGGTTACGGCCAGCTGCGCGACTACGTGCGCGCCAGCCTGCCCCATGAGGCCGGCGAAGACATTGTCCACAGCGACCGTATCCGCGTTGACGGCTGTACCGCGTTCATCCAATACCAGGTCACCGTACAAGGCGGCGACGGCCTGGTGGCGTTCCAGTCCAGCGAGGCGATCACGGTCAGGGACGGGCTGATCTGGCGGATCAACGAATACGCCACGCTGGTGCGCGGTGATGCCAAGGGCAGCCCCGCCGGTGGTCCGCGCCCGGCCACCAGCCGGCTTGGCCTGTCGCCACGCCAGCTGTCGACCATGGCCCAGGACCTGGAGCATTACTTCCAGGCCCAACGCCCCTACCTTGACCCTGAACTGGACCTGCAGCAGGTCGCCGACGAAAGCGGCTACAGCCGCAACCAGATTTCCTATCTGCTCAACCAGGTGCTTGGCCAGAGCTTCTACCGCTACGTCAACCAGGCTCGCCTGCAGCACCTGCTGAGCCGGTTGGACAATAGCTGCGCTACGGCGCCCGTCGATGAACTGGCGTTCAACGCCGGTTTCAATTCGCTGTCGGCGTTCTACAAGTGCTTCCGTGAGCACACCGGCCTGTCGCCCAAGGCCTACCTCAAGCAAATTTTCCTGCGTGCACGCACGTAAGACAGCCCTCCCCGCGCTTCACTAGGATCGTCCACATACCTTGAACGGATGTGGAGCCCGACGCGATGCAACCCCTGCGCACGATCAGCCTGTGGATGGACCAGCTCGACGAGCCATTGTGCGCACGCCCGGCCCTGCGCCAGGACCTGGACCTCGACGTGTGCATTATCGGCGCGGGCTACACCGGCCTGTGGACCGCCTACTACCTCAAGCGCCAGGCGCCGCAGCTGGACATCGCGGTGATCGAGGCCAACATCGCCGGCTTCGGCGCCTCCGGACGCAATGGCGGCTGGCTGATGGCCAACCTGCTTGGCGAGGACCGCCTGCTGGCCACGCTCTCGCCGCAGCAACGGCGTGAAAGCATCGACCTGCTGCACGGCATCCCCGACGAAGTCCACGACGTGCTCCTGCGCGAAGGCATCGCCTGCGACTACCGCAAAGGCGGCGTGCTGTACTGCGCCGCCCGCTACCCGGAACAGGAGCGCAGCCTGCGCGCCTGGCTCGACGAGCTCTACCGTCAGGGCATGAATGAAGACGACTACCGCTGGCTGCGCCCGGAACAGCTGGATGCCCAGCTGAAGGTAAGCAACCCCTACGGCGCCCTCTACAGCCCGCACGTCGCCACCATTCAACCGGCCAGACTGGTGCGTGGCCTGGCACGGACGGTCGAGGCCATGGGCGTGCCGATCTACGAGAACACCCCAGCCATAGACTGGCAGACCGGCGAAGTGCGCACCCCGTTGGCACGCATCCGCAGCCACTGGGTGGTGCCGGCCGTGGAAGGCTACGCCGCCAGCCTGCCACCGCTCGGGCGGCACCAGCTGCCGGTACAGAGCCTGCTGGTGGCCACCGAGCCGCTGCCGGAGTCGACCTGGGAGCAGATCGGCCTGAGCCAGGGCCAGGCCTTCAGCGAAAACAGCCGCCAGGTCACCTATGGCCAGCGCAGCGCCGACAACCGCCTGGTGTTCGGTGCCCGCGGCGGCTATCGCTTCGGAGGGCGTCTGCGCGAGGATTTCACCCTGACCACCGACGAGGTGGAGCTGCGCCGCTACCTGTTCGGCGAACTGTTCCCACAGCTCAAGCACGTACGCATCACCCACTCCTGGGGCGGCAACCTCGGCATGGCCCGGCGTTTCCGCCCACATATGCTCTGCGACCGCCAGCGCGGCATCGCCCTGGCCGGTGGTTATGGCGGCGAGGGTGTCGGCGCCACCAACCTCGGTGGACGCACCCTGGCCGCGCTGATCCTCGGCCAACACAACGAACTGACCGCGCAGCCCTGGGTGCACGACAACCGCCCGCTGTCGAGCCTGGCCAGCTGGCCACCCGAGCCGTGCCGCTGGCTGGGCTACAACGCGATCATCCAGAGTTTCGTCCACGAGGACCGGACCCTCGCCAACCCCGCCAGCGCGCCCTGGCGGCGACGCCTGGCCAGTGGGCTGGCCGACTTCATGGAAGGCTTCATGCACTGACTTCTCCTCACCACCACACAGGATCCACCGGTCATGAGCATCACCCAGTTCAAGCACACCGACAGCGCCATTCTGGACAGCAGCACCCCGGTCGCCGTGCCCCTAGGCGATCCGGTCGCGGTCACCTCGGTCACCTGCGTCGAGCGTAGCGACGGCGTCGAGACTGGTATCTGGGAATGCACCCCGGGGCGCTGGCGGCGGCAGATCGTACAGCAGGAGTTCTGCCATTTCATCAAGGGCCGCTGCACCTTCACTCCCGACGGTGGCGAGCCCCTGGTCATGGAAGCCGGAGACGCACTGATGCTACCGGCCAACAGCCTCGGCACCTGGGATATCCAGGAGACCGTGCGCAAGACCTACGTCCTCATTTTCTGATCCGCTGATCGCCTGCCTTCGATAACAACAGACAAAGCAAGGTAACCCCGACATGCGCACCCTCCTTCTCGCTCCCCTGATGCTGACCGCCAGCGTGGCCAGTGCCGCCGACTCGGTGAAGATCTATAACTGGTCGAGCTACATCGCCCCAGACACCCTGAAGCACTTCCAGCAAACCACCAGCATCAATCCCACCTACGACGTGTTCGACAGCAACGAGACCCTCGACGGCAAGCTGATGACCGGCAACTCCGGCTACGACGTGGTGTTTCCCTCCAACCACTTCATGGCCCGGCAGATCCAGGGCAAGGCCCTGAAGCAGCTGGACAAGTCGCAACTGCCCAACTGGAAGAACCTCAACCCGGTGCTGCTCAAGGCCCTGGAGGTCAACGACCCGGGCAACCAGTACGGCTTCCCGTACCTGTGGGGCAGCACCGGCATCGGCTACAACATCGACAAGGTCAAGGCGGTGCTCGGCGACAATGCGCCCATCGATTCGTGGGACCTGTTCTTCAAGCCCGAATACCTCGCCAAGCTCAAGAGCTGCGGCGTGGCGGTGCTGGACAACGGCCCCGAGCTGCTGCCGATCGCCCTGCACTACCTGGGCCTGCCCCACCACAGCCAGAACCCGGCGGACTACGACAAGGCCAAGGCGTTGCTGATGCAGGTACGCCCGTATATCAGCTACTTCCATTCCTCGAAGTACACCGGCGACCTGGCCAACGGCGACGTGTGCCTGGTGGTGGGTTTCTCGGGCGACGTGCTGCAGGCGAAGAACCGTGCCGAGGAGGCGAAGAACGGGGTGAAGGTGGGCTACTCGATCCCGAAGGAAGGCGCGCCGATGTGGTTCGACATGGTGGCCATGCCGGCCGACGCACCTGACGAGAAGGCCGGGTATGCGTACATGAACTACCTGTTGCAGCCGGAAGTGATGGCCAACATCAGCAACTTCGTGCAGTACGCCAATGGCAACCAGCGGGCGGATGCGCTGGTGGACCCGGCGCTGAAGAGCAACACGATGATCTACCCGAGTGACGACGTGATGGGCAAGTTGTATGCGCTGGAAGCGATGCCGGCGAAGATCGACCGCATCAGGACGCGGATCTGGACCGGCATAAAAGCCGGCAACTGACATTCGTCAGTTACAAGCCTGCAGTTGCAAGCGACAAGAAAAAGGCGGGCCTTTCCGGGCCCGCCTCTTCTTGACGCTCGCAGCTTGAAGCTTGCAACTGCTCTTAGTGGTGCTCGCGGGTCGCGCGGAATTTCACATCCGGCCAGCGCTCTTCCATCAGCGCCAGGTTGACCCGGGTCGGGGCCAGGTAGGTCAGATGACCACCGCCGTCGATGGCCAGGTTCTCCACCGCCTTGTTCTGGAATTCCTCGAGCTTCTTCTTGTCGTCGCAACTGATCCAGCGCGCCGACCAGACGGTGATTGGCTCATAGGCGCACTCGACCTTGTACTCTTCCTTCAGGCGGCTGGCGACCACGTCGAACTGCAGCACACCGACCGCGCCGAGGATGATGTCGTTGCTGCGCTCGGGGAAGAACACCTGGGTCGCGCCCTCTTCGGCCAGTTGCTGCAGGCCCTGGCGCAGCTGCTTGGATTTCAGCGGGTCCTTCAGGCGCACGCGGCGGAACAGCTCCGGAGCGAAGTGCGGGATGCCTGTGAAGCCCAGCGCCTCGCCTTCGGTGAAGGTGTCGCCGATCTGGATGGTGCCGTGGTTGTGCAGGCCGATGATGTCGCCGGCATAGGCCTCTTCCAGCTGCTCGCGCTCGGAGGAGAAGAAGGTCAGGGCATCACCGATGCGCACGTCCTTGCCAGTGCGCACGTGGCGCATCTTCATGCCCTTCTCGTACTTGCCCGAGCAGATACGCATGAAGGCGATACGGTCACGGTGTTTCGGGTCCATGTTCGCCTGGATCTTGAACACGAAGCCGGTGAATTTCTCTTCCACCGGTTCCACGGTGCGCTCGTGGGCGACACGGGCCAGCGGGCGCGGCGCCCAGTCGACAACCGCGTCGAGCACATGGTCGACACCGAAGTTGCCCAATGCGGTACCGAAGAACACCGGGGTCAGCTGGCCATTGATGAACGCGTCCTGGTCGAACTCGTGGCAGGCGCCCTGCACCAGCTCGAGTTGTTCGAGGAAGCGGTCGTATTCGTCACCCAGGTGGGCGCGTGCTTCATCGGAGTCGAGCTTCTCGATGATCTTCGCTTCGGTGCGCTCGTGGCCATGCCCCGGGGTGTAGACGATGATGTAGTCGCCGGCCAGGTGGTACACGCCCTTGAAGTCGCGGTAGCAACCGATCGGCCAGGTGATCGGCGCGGCCTTGATCTTCAGCACCGCCTCGATTTCATCGAGCAGTTCGATCGGGTCGCGGATGTCACGGTCGAGTTTGTTGATGAAGCTGACGATCGGCGTGTCGCGCAGGCGGCACACATCCATCAGGGCAATGGTGCGCGGCTCGACGCCTTTACCGCCGTCGAGCACCATCAGCGCCGAGTCCACCGCGGTCAGGGTGCGGTAGGTGTCTTCCGAGAAGTCTTCGTGGCCGGGGGTGTCGAGCAGGTTGATCATGTGCTCGCGGTAGGGGAACTGCATCACCGAGGTGGTGATGGAGATGCCGCGCTGTTTCTCCATTTCCATCCAGTCGGAGGTGGCGTGGCGGTCGGACTTGCGCGACTTCACGGTACCGGCGACGGCAATGGCCTTGCCCATCAGCAGGAGCTTCTCGGTGATGGTGGTCTTACCGGCGTCGGGGTGGGAAATGATTGCGAAAGTGCGGCGCTTCGCGACTTCGGCGGCCTGGTTGGTCATGGGAAATCGCCTGACTGGGGGATTAAAAATGGGGCGGTATCATACCTGAAGTTGGGCGTGGACCAAAATCCCGGGAACAAGCGGCAGCCCCAAAGATCACGCGCCCCTGTACGAGCAGGCTTGCCGGCGATTGCGCCAGCCCAGGCAACTACTCATTCCCGCCCTGCGGATCGGCAAACCCATCCAGTGTCACCGGCGGGCGCCCCGGCAGATGGACAACCAGTTCCAGCGTGCCGCCCATCGCCTCGATGTAATCGCGCAAGGTGGAAATCAGCATGTCTGTACGCCTTTCCACCTTGGAGATATTGGCCTGACGGATATCCAGGCGCTGGGCCACGCCCTCCTGGGTCAATGCAAGCTGCTTGCGCAGTGCCTGCAAGGTCATCTCCTCGCGAATCAACTCGCGCCCGCGCGCTTCCGCTGCGGCCCGCAGATCATCCGGTAGACGTTGCATCATCTCATCAAGGGTCTTAGCCATTGCTTTCACTCTCCAGCAGGTAGTTGTCAAAACGATCATCGGCACGGCTGAGCAAGCGCCTATAGAACAGCCTTTCACTCAGCCCCACCTTGTCGCCCGCCACGAGCATCACCGCGCAACGAGCCGGGTCGAATGCAAATGCAATGCGCCACACCCCTTTGCCGGCCCTGAACCGCAACTCTTTCATGTTGCGATGCCGGGAGCCTTTCAGGATGTCCACCTTCGGCCTGCCCAGTTCTGGGCCCTGGTGCTCGAGGAACCTCAACTGGCCCATGAGCTCCTGCTTCACGACCCTGTCCAGCGTCTCGAACTCCGCGACGAATTCATCACAAAAAATGATCGACCAGGCCAATAAAATACCTCCGAGAGAATATTCCCTCAAGCGAATACTGAGTTTTCTAGACTCGGTAATCCTGCATCTTCAAAAAAAGCATCGATACCAGGTACTTCAACGCCTCCACGTAATATCCGCGCTTGTTTTTCGCGTGAAAATTCCTACAGGCCAGTGATTAACACTGGCCAAATGCCGCCCCAGATGGGAACCTTTCCCTCCACGGAGACGTCCACTCCCCTGCAAGCCGCTTCGCTTCAGGGCTGGTTTCACCTGCTTCACGAGCCCGACGGGGTTCGGCTCATGGCCTGATGCCGCGCATCGGGCTGCTACTCGCGACCACGCTGCCCGCCGCCAGGAATGGCCGGCCGCACGGGGGTGTGATCGCCGACTATAAAAAAGGAGTCCGCCTGTGGCTGCACGCTACGGAAAAGGGCTGTTGGGATGGGCCGCCGTGCTCGTCATCCTGGCCCTGCTGGTCCACTGGATCGGCATCGACACGATCGCCCGCTACCGCGACGATCTTGGGTTCTACCTGCAAGCGCACCTGGTCCTGGTGCTGGCTTCGATGGCGGCGGCGCTGGCCGTGGGCATCCCCGCCGGCATTGCCTTGAGTCGACCGCACCGGGTCGACAAGGCCGAGCGCTTCATGCAGCTGTTCAACGTTGGCAACACCATTCCTCCCCTGGCCGTCCTGGCCATTGCCCTGAGTATCCTGGGCATCGGCGCGGGTCCTGCGATCTTCGCACTGTTCCTCGCCTCCCTCCTGCCCATCGTGCGCAACACCTACGAGGGCCTGAAAAACGTCCCCGCCTCGCTCAAGGAAGCCGCCACCGGCATCGGCATGACCGCGCGCCAGCAGTTGTGGCAGGTCGAGCTACCCAATGCCGTGCCGATCATCGTCGGCGGCGTGCGCGTGGCCCTGGCCTTGAACGTGGGCACCGCGCCCCTGGCGTTCCTGATCGGCGCCAACAGCCTGGGCAGCCTGATCTTCCCCGGCATCGCCCTGAACAACCAGCCGCAGCTGCTGCTCGGCGCCGCCTGCACGGCGCTGCTGGCCCTGGCGCTCGATGCGTTGGTGAGTTTCTCCAGCAAGCGCTGGCTGGAACGTGGCCTGGCCCAATAACAAGAGGCAAAGCATGAAGAAAACCATCGCCTTGTTCCTGGGCGCGGCCCTGCTTTGCGCAGGCGTTGCCCAGGCAGCGGAAAAACCACAGATCCGCATCGGCGCCCGGGTGTTCACCGAACAGACCGTGCTCGCCGAGATCACCGCCCAGTACCTGCGCGCCAACGGCTTCGATGTGCGGGTGACCACCGGCCTGGGCAGCAATATCGCCCGCCAGGCTCAGGAAACCGGCCAGCTCGACCTGATGTGGGAATACACCGGCGTATCGCTGGTCTCGTACAACCATATCGACGAGCGCATGCCCGACGCCGCAGCCACCTATGCGCGAGTGAAAGAACTCGACGCGAAGAAGGGCCTGGTCTGGCTGGCGCCGTCGAAGTTCAGCAACACCTACGCCCTGGGCCTGCCAAAGGCAGTCGCCGAGGCCTACCCGCAGATCAACTCGATCAGCGACCTCAACCAGGTGCTGCGTGACGAACCCGACCGCAACCATCTGGTGGCACTGGACACCGAGTTCGCCAACCGCCCGGATGGCCTGGTCGGCCTGCGCGAGCTGTACGAGCTGCCGCTGGACCGGCGCAACATCCGCCAGATGGATGGCGGCCTGGTGTACACCGCCATGCGCAACAACCAGGTGTTCGCCGGCCTGGTCTACACCACCGACGGGCGCCTGAGCGCGTTCGACCTCAAGCTGCTGGAAGACGACAAGCACTACTTCCCCGACTACACCGCCGCCCCGGTACTGCGCCAGGCCGTCCTAGACGCCCACCCTCGCCTGGCCACCCTGCTCAAGCCGCTGGCCGAGCAACTGGACGACGAGACCATGCGCCAGCTCAACGCCAAGGTCGATGTCGAGCACCAGAGCCCGACGGTGGTGGCCGCCGCGTTCCTGCGTGAGCACCCACTCAGCGAGGTACAGCCATGAGCCTGCTCGACACCTTCGCCCACCTCGACTGGGCACAGGTCCTGCAACTGACCTGGCAGCACATCATGCTGGTCGGCATCGCGGTAAGCCTGGCGATCCTTGTCGGCGTGCCGCTGGGCATCCTGATGACCCGCTTCCCGGTGTTCGCCGGCCCCCTGCAGGCCAGCGCCACCGTGCTGCTGACCATCCCCTCCATCGCCCTGTTCGGCTTGCTGCTGCCGTTCTACTCGAAGTTCGGCCAGGGCCTGGGGCCGCTGCCGGCGATCACTGCGGTGTTCCTTTATTCACTGCTGCCGATCCTGCGCAACACCTACCTGGCCCTGACCAACGTCGAGCCCGGTATTCGTGAAGCCGCCCGCGGCATCGGCATGACCTTCGGCCAGCGCCTGCGCATGGTCGAGCTGCCCATCGCCGTGCCGGTGATCCTCGCCGGCGTGCGCACCGCCGTGGTGATGAACATCGGCGTGATGACCATCGCCGCGACCATCGGCGCCGGCGGCCTGGGCGTGCTCATCCTCACCTCCATCAGCCGCAGCGACATGTCGATGCTGCTGGTCGGCGCGGTGCTGGTCAGCCTGCTGGCGATCATCGCCGACCTGCTCCTGCAAGCCCTGCAACGTGCCCTGACTCCAGAAGGACTGCGCTCATGATCGAACTGAAGAACCTCAGCAAGACCTTCAACGTCAACGGCAAGGACGTCAAAGCCGTCGACGCGGTAAGCCTCACTGTCAACGAAGGCGAAATCTGCGTGTTCCTCGGCCCCTCCGGCTGCGGCAAGAGCACCACGCTGAAGATGATCAACCGCCTGATCACCCCGACCTCCGGGCAGGTGTTCATCAATGGCGAGGACACCACCGGCCTGGACGAGGTGACCCTGCGCCGGCATATCGGCTACGTGATCCAGCAGATCGGCCTGTTCCCCAACATGACCATCGAGGAGAACATCACCGTGGTGCCGCGCCTGCTCGGCTGGGACAAGCAGAAATGCCATGACCGCGCCCGCGAGCTGATGCACATGATCAAGCTCGAGCCCAAACAGTACCTGCAGCGCTACCCGCGCGAACTGTCCGGTGGCCAGCAGCAACGCATCGGCGTGATCCGCGCCCTGGCCGCCGAGGCCCCGGTGCTGCTGATGGACGAACCGTTCGGCGCGGTCGACCCGATCAACCGCGAGATGATCCAGAACGAGTTCTTCGAGATGCAGCGGGCCCTGAACAAGACGGTGATCATGGTCAGCCATGACATCGACGAGGCCATCAAGCTGGGCGACAAGATCGCCATCTTCCGCGCCGGCAAGCTGTTGCAGCTGGATCACCCGGACACCCTGCTGGCACACCCGGTGGACGATTTCGTCAGCAACTTCGTCGGCCAGGACAGCACGCTCAAGCGCCTGCTGCTGGTGCGCGCCGAGGATGCGGCGGACAACGCGCCGTCGCTGAGCCCGGAAACACCGGTGGGCGATGCGCTGGAGCTGCTGGACGAGCATGACCGCCGTTATGTGGTGGTGACCGATGCGCAGAATCGCGCGCTGGGCTATGTACGCCGGCGCGACATGCACCGCCAGCAGGGCACGTGCGGGGATTTCCTGCGTCCGTTCAATGCCACGGCGGCGCACGATGAGCACCTGCGCATCCTGCTGTCGCGCATGTACGAGTTCAATCGGGCGTGGTTGCCGGTGCTGGATGCCGAACAGGTGTTCCTGGGAGAGGTGACGCAGGAGTCGATTGCGGCGTACCTGAGTTCTGGGCGCTCGCGGGGGGCGAAGACCTCGATCGTGTCGCCGGCGGAGGCAGTGGTTTCCTGAACCGGCCTCATCGCGGATGAATCCGCTCCTACAGGTAGGAGCGGATTCATCCGCGATAAAGGCGACGCGCTATCAGAACCCTACACTGGCCTGCACATAGAACGTGCGCGGCTCACCCACATAGATCCCCGCGTTGTTGTCGCTGGAACGGGTGAAATACTGCTTGTCGAACAGGTTCTTCACCCCGGCGGCCAGCTTCAGGTTCGACAGCTGCGGCCCGAACGCGTAGCCACCCCGGGCATGCCAGGTGACGTAACCCGGAATGTCGCCATACTGCCCGTCGGCGCTTGGCTGGGTGATGTAGTTGCCGTTGAAGCTGCCATCGGCGTTCATCCCGGTACCCGGCGCGCGCTGCTTCGACTGGGCGTAGGCATCCAGGTTCCAGGTCCAGCGGTTGACCTCGTAGCGCACGCCGGCGGTGGCCACCTGACGCGAATAGAACGGCAGGTCACGACCCTTGAAACCAGGGATCTCCCCCTCGTAGGTGGCACGGGTGTAGGTGTAGCCGGCATTCACCGACAGCCCCTGCAGCCGTGGGTCCAGGCCGGACAGGTCATAGCGCGCCGAGGCCTCGATGCCCTGGTGCTTGGTCGCCCCGAGGTTGGTCCAGCCGACATCGTTGCTGATGTACTGCAGTTCATCGTCGAAGTCGATGTAGAAGGCTGTCAGCTCACCGGCCCAGTTGCCATTGTCGTAGCGCGTGCCGATTTCGTAGGTCTTGGCCTTCTCCGGCTCCAGGCCATTTGCCGTGCTGTCGCCAACGCCGCCCTGGCCCAGCTGGAAGTACTGCAGGCTGCCGAACGAGGTCTCGTAGTTGGCGAACAGCTTCCAGGCGTCGGACATGTGGTACATCACGCTCAGCGCCGGCAGCGGTTCGTTGCTGGTGATGCTGCGGTTCTTCTCCGGCACCGGACGGTAGTTGGCGTCCATCACCGGTCGGTCGCGCCAGTCGGTGTTGATGTGCTCGAAGCGGATGCCCGGGGTGATGGTCCAGTTGCCGACGTCGATCTTGTCGTCGATGTAGTAGGCGCTGGCCTCGGTGCCACCGCTGCGGTCCTGGAACACATGGCCGTCGGAGGTCGGGGTCACGGTCGGCACGTTGTCGACCAGCGCCAGGCGGGTGGACTGCTCGCGCATCGCTTCCTTCAGGTAGCGATAGCCGACGCTGACTTCCTGGGTGGTCGGGCCGACGAAGAAGATCCTCGACAGACGTGGCTCGATGGCGAAGGTGTGGTAGTTGCGCGGGTACGACGACAGGGTCTTCTGGTCGCGGGCGGCGATGGCGCTGCCACGGAAGCTGTCGGTGTAGTAAGTCAGCACCTCGAACTGGGTGGCATCGTCGATCTGCCGCTGCCACTTGAACGACACGTCCTTGCGCCGGCCGCTGAAGTAGTCGTAGTCGCGCACCGACTGGTAGGGGTTGTGATCGTACTGGGCCTGGGTCAGGCCGCCCGGCATGTCGGCACGGCCGTCGTAGTAGTGGAAATTGAGCCAGAACTCGTCGACATCGGTCGGTGCCCAGTGGGTCTTGAGCATCACGTCGTCGATATCGTTGTCGTTGTTGCTTTCGCGATAGCCATCGCCATTCACGCCCGTGTACAGCAACGCCACGCCCATGCCGTTGTCGGCGGTGCCGCCGACGAAGGCCGATTCAGTGTGTTTCCAGCCGCCATCGCGCGAAGTCTCGAGGGTGGTGGACAGCTCACCGCTGGCCTTCTCGGGGATCGCCCGGGTGACGAAGTTGATCACCCCACCGACGTTCTGCGGGCCATAGCGCACCGAGCCTGCACCACGGACCACGTCGATGCTGTCGAGGTTGCCCGAGGAGATCGGCGCCATCGACAGCTGTGGCTGACCGTAGGGGGCGAAGGCCGCCGGGATGCCATCGATCAGCACCGTCGAACGCGGTGACAGGCGCGACGTCAGGCCACGCACGCCGACGTTCAGCGACAGGTCGCTGCCACCGGTGCCGTTGGAATCCTGCACCTGCACGCCCGGAATACCGCGCAGGGCGTCACGCACGTTCATCGTGCCCTTCTCCACCATCGCTTCGCGGCGCACCACGGTGCGCGCGCCCGGATGGTTCTGCACCACGCTCTGCTCGGCGTCGCCCAGCCAGTCCCCGACCACCTTGATATCGGTGGGCGCCAGCTCCAGGCTGCCGGTGGTCAGGGTGCCAGCGGCCTGGGCCGGCTTGACCACCACGGTGTCGGCGGACTGCTCGAAGGTCAGCCCGCTGCCTTGCAGCAATTGCTGCAGGGCCTGCTCCGGCGCCAGGTTGCCGGACACCGCCGGGGCCTGCTTGCCATCCACCAGCTCGGGGCTGAAGAACAGTTGCAGGTTGGTCTGCTGGCCCAATTGCTTGAGCGCGCCCGCCAATGGCTGGGCCTGGATCTGGATGCTGTCGGCGTAGCTGTTGCCGGCGGCGGCGCTGACCGCCAGGGCCAGCGCCAGGCGGCGCAGCTGGAGAAGGGGATTATTGTTGTTCACGTCTTCGATGGGTCCTGAGAGTCGGGATAAACGCCAACCGCATGCAAATGAAAATGCTTGGCAGTTGCAGCTGGCGGGGAAGACGAACGAACGGAAAAAAACCTGAATCTATTTCAGAACAATTTCGCTGGAGCCGTCCGCAAGGGTCTTCACCCGCACCGGCAGGATGCTCGGCAAGGCCCGCAACAGGGCGTCCGGGTCGTCAGTGCTGAAGGTGCTCGACAGGCGCAGCGCGGCGGCCTTGCCGGGCGCCACATGCAGTGGCCGGGCACGGTAGCGCGAGACTTCCGCCACGACATCGCTCAGCGGCGCGTTGTCGAATACCAGCTTGCCCTGGCGCCAGGCGGTCACCGCGTTGGTATCGATGGCATAGGGCGCGGCGACCTTGCCCTGCGCATCGATATGCGAACCCTGGCCAGCAGTGAGCAGCGCCAGCGACTCGGCCGCGCCCTGTACCTTGACCGAACCCTGCTCCACCGCCACGCGGGTGCTGCCCGGATCCTGTCGTACATCGAAGCGGGTGCCGGTGACGGTGACATCGCCCTGGGCAGTGCTCACCACGAAGGGGCGATCGCTGTCATGTGCGACGATGAACATCGCCTCGCCCGCGCCCAGGCGCACATGGCGCTGCCCCGCAGAGAACATCACCTGCACCTGGGTGGCACTGTTGAGTTCCAGCCGTGAACCGTCCGGCAACTCGACCTGACGCCGCTCGCCCAAGGCCGTGCTCAACGCGTCCTGATGGTTGAGCTGCTGATACTGCCAACCTGTCCAACCCAGCCCCAGCGCGACCACCGCCACCCCGGCCGCCAATGCCTGGCGCAACAGGTGTCGGCGCGGCAACTGACGTACCGGCTCGGGCTGGCACAGCGCTTCGAGGCGTTGCCGGGGGATGAAGTCGGCGGCGCGCCACAGCTGCGCCAGGCGCTCGTACTCTTGCCGGTGCCGCGGGTGCTGCGCCAACCACGCCTGCAACGCCGCCTGCAAGGCATTGTCGTGCGGCGCGTCCTGGGCGCGGGCGAACCAGCTGGCCGCCTGCTCGCCCACGGGATCGGGCGCGTGCTGTTTCATCGAAGGGGTCTCCTGACTCATCTGGCCGACACATCCAGGTGCTCACGCAGATGTCGGAGCGTGCGGATCATATACTTTTCGACCATGTTCTTGGTCAAACCCATGCGCTCGGCGATCTCGGCCTGGGTCAGGCCTTCGAGCTTCTGCCAGATGAACACCCTGCGGCAATTCAGCGGCAGCTCGGCCAGCGCCCGCTCGACGCTGTCGGCCAGTTCCAGGGCATGTACATACGCTTCCGGGTCGTCCCCTGCGGCCATGTCCCCTGCGAAGGCCTCAAGCTCCAGGGCCTGGCGCCTGTCCTCGCGGCGAAAGCCGTCGACGGCAATGTTGCGGGCGGTCTGGTGCAGGTAGGCGCGTGGCTGTTCGACCTGCTCGCGCGGGTTTTCCAGCACCCGCACAAAGGCATCGTGGGTGAGGTCCTCGGCCTGCTGTCGACTGCGCAGTTTGCGCGTCCAGGTGCCGATCAGCTCTTGGTAATGGTCGAGGAAGCCTTTGGGTCCGGACACGGTCGGGGTCGTCAGGGAGGCAGATGAGGTCGCGAATAGTAATGTTTCTCATCAAGGACGGCAATCGACATGTCCCTTGCACGACCAATGGCCACGACGGGCTCTGCGTAACAAAAAATTTATGGCCAATTTCGCGGTAAAAATCGGGTTGAGCATGTGGCCATAAATTTGAACACTCAGTGTCCATTCGCGGCCCTGCCTCAGCCCCCGACAAACGGTCACCTACGGCTTCCTCCGCCCTTTCGCAGCGAAACCAGAGCCATCATGCAAAGAATGAAGCTGTCAGCCGATCGCGGCCAGATCGCCACCTATTCCACAATTTTTTACGCTGATGGCCTTTTCAGGAACCTACCGGGCGCACATCAGTCGGTTATCACAGCGGCAGCTCCGCGACAGGCGACGAGCACCCCGGGATTGCCTGTTGATATTGCCGTTTTCACGTCCTAAAGTGCGCGCCGAACGTCCATGCTGGAAACGATCCATCCGGCTCAAGTACTGACGACGAGACAGCAAGGTCATCCGCCTGTTCCAAGCACGGCTGACCTTTTTGCTTTCGGCGACATGCCTTGGGAAGTAGGCGAACCAAAGTGGGGATACGGAGGACGTTCAGTTGCTGCCACTTATCTTTTCAGTTTGCCCATGGAGCCCCTGAGCATGTCGATCCAGGTCGAAGACTACTTTGCGCGTGACACCTTCCAGAAAATGAAGGCGTTCGCCGACAAGCAGGAAACCCCGTTCGTTCTCATCGATACCCAGATGATCAGCCAGGCCTATGACGACCTGCGCGCCGGGTTCGAATTCGCCAAGGTCTACTACGCGGTCAAGGCCAACCCTGCGGTCGAGATCATCGACCTGCTGAAAGAAAAGGGCTCGAGCTTCGACATCGCCTCGATCTATGAACTGGACAAGGTGCTCGGCCGCGGCGTCAGCGCCGACCGTATCAGCTACGGCAACACCATCAAGAAGTCCAAGGACATCCGCTACTTCTACGAGAAAGGCGTGCGCCTGTACGCCACCGACTCCGAGGCCGACCTGCGCAACATCGCCAAGGCCGCGCCGGGCTCGAAAGTCTATGTGCGCATTCTCACCGAAGGCTCCACCACCGCCGACTGGCCACTGTCGCGCAAGTTCGGCTGCCAGACCGACATGGCCATGGACCTGCTGATCCTCGCCCGCGACCTGGGCCTGGTGCCTTACGGCATCTCCTTCCACGTCGGCTCGCAACAGCGCGACATCAGCGTGTGGGACGCAGCCATCGCCAAGGTCAAGGTGATCTTCGAGCGCCTGAAGGAAGAAGACGGCATCGAACTGAAGCTGATCAACATGGGCGGCGGCTTCCCAGCCAACTACATCACCCGCACCAACAGCCTCGAGACCTACGCCGAAGAAATCATCCGCTTCCTCAAGGAAGACTTCGGCGACGACCTGCCGGAAATCATCCTCGAGCCTGGCCGTTCGCTGATCGCCAACGCCGGCATCCTGGTCAGTGAAGTGGTGCTGGTGGCGCGCAAGTCGCGCACTGCCGTCGAGCGCTGGATCTACACCGACGTGGGCAAGTTCTCCGGCCTGATCGAAACCATGGACGAGGCGATCAAGTTCCCGATCTGGACCGAGAAGAAAGGCGAGGCCGAGGAAGTGGTGATCGCCGGCCCGACCTGCGACAGCGCCGACATCATGTACGAGAACTACAAGTATGGCCTGCCGCTGAACCTGGCCATCGGCGACCGCCTGTACTGGCTGTCCACCGGTGCCTACACCACCAGCTACAGCGCGGTGGAGTTCAACGGCTTCCCGCCGCTGAAGGCTTACTACCTGTAATACCGAACGGGGCCGCAAGGCCCCGTTTTCATTCAGATCGCAGTGCGATCACTCGTGGGAGCGGCGATTCGGCGGCCCGACTTGCCCCGCGATGAGGCCGGCACAGGCACCATCATCCACCGTGCCGTTCGATCTCCTCGGCATAACGCGCCGCAAAGGCCATCAATGCCGGCCCCGCCCCCTGCAATGTCACCAGCGCACTGCGCAAAAAATTCAGGTTGCCCTCGACCCTGGCCCGGTCCAGCCACGGCCCGGCCTCGGCTATCTGCCCCCGCTCGACCAGCACCAGCGCCAGGCTGAACATCCCGCGGAAATCCCCCGCCTCGGCCGAACGCCGGTACCAGCGCATGGCACGCACCGGGCTCGCGGCGGTGGCAATGCCCTGTTCCAGATACCGCCCATACAGGTTCATCGACTTGGCATGCCCCAACTGCGCGGCTTTCTCGTAGCACATCAACGCCTGGGACTGGTTGGCAGCCACCCCACGACCGGTGGCCAGCAGATTGGCCAGGTTGTACATCCCCCAGTCCAGTCCGGCATCGGCCGCCCGGGCATAGTGAATGGCCGCCTGGGCAAGATCCACCTCGCCACCCCAGCCATGCTCGAGGCAACGGCCAAGCATGTTGTGGGCCATGGCACTGCCACCCTGGGCGGCAATGGCGAACCAACGGCGGGCCACGGTGGCATCCTCTTCGATACCGCGCCCATCGAGCAGGATCTGCCCGAGCAACAGCTGCGCCTCGACCGCCCCCTGCCCCGCCGCAGTGAGGATCGCCTGCGCGGCCTGCCCCGGGCTGTGTTCGAGCATCGCCTTCAGCCCGGCCACATCCACCACTTCCTCACGGCGCAATTGATAAGACACGGCTCAGACCTCGGCCCAGCGGCGCAGCAGGTTGTGGTAGGTGCCCGTCAGCTGCAGCAGCGACGGGTGCTCCGGCACATCGGCACCGAGCTGGCGGATGGCATTGTCCATCTCGAACAGCAAGGTGCGCTGGCTGTCCTCGCGCACCAGGCTCTGGGTCCAGAAGAACGCCGCATAGCGCGCCCCACGGGTGACCGGGTTGACCTTGTGCAGGCTGGTGCCGGGGTACAGCACCAGGTCGCCGGCGGCCAGCTTGACCTGGCGCACGCCGTAGGTGTCCTGGATCACCAGTTCGCCGCCGTCGTAGCTGTCCGGGTCGCTGAGAAACAGCGTCGAGGACAGGTCGGTACGCACCCGCTCCGGACTGCCCTTGGGCTGGCGCAGGGCATTGTCGATATGGAAATCGAAACTGCCGCCCTCGCGATAGCAGTTGATCAGCGGCGGGAACACCTTGTGCGGCAGCGCCGCCGACATGAACAACGGGTTGCGCCACAGCCGCTCGATCAACGCACTGCCGATTTCCTTGGCCAGCGCATGCCCCTCGGGCAACTGCAGGTTGTGCTTGGCCTTGGCCGACTGGTATCCGGCGGTGATCTTGCCGTCGGCCCAGTCGGCCTGCTCCAGGGCCTCGCGAATGCGCAGGATTTCGTCGGCCTCGAACAGGCCTGGGATGTGAAGCAGCATGGCGACGGCACCGAGAGCGATAGGGGCGTCAATGATATTGATTACCTTTTACTCACCACAAGCCCCTTTCGCCCCCCTTTCACCAGGGCAAGACGCACGAGACCGTTAAAACCGTAAGGCCAAATTGTAAAGAATGTAAATTCCTGGCGAATGGTAACGCTTCTCAATTGTTCCTTACATTCGCTTACATTAACATCCGCGGCCTTCATACCTTGGGGAAGGTCTACAACAATGCGTCACGTGCCATCTGCTGTGAGTTCACCACGTCTGCTCGCCTCCGCCATCGGCATGGCGATCACCGCCACCTCGGCCTATGCCGCCGACCCGGCCGCCAGCAACGCCGTCACCCTCGATGCCACCAGCGTCAATGGCAAGGCCGAACAGGCAAGCACCGAGTACAAGGTCGACAAGGCCTCGTCGCAGAAGTACACCGCGCCATTGGTGGACACGCCGCGCTCGATCACGGTGATTCCCCAGCAGGTGATCAAGGACACCAACGCCATGTCCCTGCAGGACGCCCTGCGTACCGTGCCCGGGATCACCTTCGGCGCCGGCGAAGGCGGCAACCCGCAGGGCGACCGCCCCTTCATCCGCGGTTTCGACGCCCAAGGCGACACCTACCTGGATGGCGTGCGTGACACCGGCGCCCAGACCCGCGAAATCTTCGCCATCGAGTCTGTCGAAGTAGCCAAGGGGCCGAACTCCGCCATTGGTGGCCGCGGTGCCGCTGGCGGCACCATCAACCTGGTGAGCAAGCGCGCGCACCTGGGCAACTCGCTGGACGGCGCCTGGACCTGGGGCAGCGACCAGACCCAGCGTTACACCTTCGACGGCAACTACCAGTTCAGCGACAGCGTCGCCGGGCGCCTGAACCTGATGACCCACGAGAGCAACGTCGCCGGCCGCGACAAGGTCAACTACGACCGCTGGGGCATCGCCCCGTCGCTGGCGTTCGGCCTGGGCACGCCGACCCGCGTCAACCTCGACTACTACCACCTGGAAAGCGACGACCTGCCGGATTCGGGCATTCCCTACAGCGTGCCACGGGCTGGCAGCAACGCACGCACCTCTGCCCATCCGGACAAGCCGGTGGACGGCGGCGACAGCGACAACTTCTACGGCCTGACCGGCCGCGACTTCCGCAAGACCCGTGTCGATATCGCGACCTTCGCCATCGAGCACGACCTGTCCGACACGCTGACCATCAAGAACACCCTGCGCCACGGCAACAGCATGCAGGACTACGTGCTGACCCAGCCCGACGACAGTGCCGGCAACGTCAACAACAACGGCGTCTGGCGTCGCGCCAACACCCGTGTGGGCAACACCGCCACCACCACCAACCAGACCGACCTGTTCGGTGAGTTCTACCTCGGCGGCCTGAAGAACAGCTTCTCCACCGGCGTCGAGTTCACCAAGGAAGAGTCCGACCGCCAGAGCTACACTGTCACCCCCAACAGCAAGCTCACCTGCACCGGGCCGGGCAGCGGCGGCAGCTGCACCTCGCTGGACAACCCGAACCCGGACGATGCCTGGGTCGGTACCGTCGCGCGCAACTACGCCGGCACCAAGACCAGCAGCAAGACCCGCGCACTCTACGTGTTCGACACCCTGGAGCTGACCCCGCAGTGGCTGCTCAACATGGGCCTGCGCTATGACCACTTCGACACCGATTACCGTGGCTACAATGCCGACGGCAGCACTGCGGTGAGCGCCAAGGGCGTACCTGCCAAGGGCCAGGACACCAGCGAGTTCATCACCGGCCAGCTGGGCCTGGTGTGGAAGCCGGCCGACAACGGCAGCATCTATGTGTCCTACGCCACATCCGCCACTCCGCCTGGCGCCATGCTCGGCGAGGGCACCGAAGGCAACCCGCTGGGCAATGCCACCGACCGCTCCGGCAACCTGCTGGGCAGTGACATGGAGCCGGAAGAAACCACCAACTACGAGCTCGGCACCAAGTGGGACCTGCTCGACCAGCGCCTGTCCCTGGCCGCGGCGCTGTTCCGCACCGAGAAGGAAAATGCCCGGGTCCAGGTCAACACCAACACCTACGAGAACGTCGGTGAAACCCGTGTGCAAGGCATCGAGCTGTCGGCCAGCGGCAAGCTGACCGACAAGTGGCAGGTGTTCGCCGGCTACACCTACATGCAGGCCCGCCAGATCGACGGTGGCCCGCTGGGCAAGGCGAACGACGGCAACCAGTTGCCCAACACGCCGAACAACAGCGCCAGCCTGTGGACCACCTACCAGCTGACGCCGAAGTTGACGGTCGGTGGCGGCGCCTTCTACGTCGACGACGTCTACGGCAGCGTGGCCAACACCACCATGGTCGACAGCTACGTGCGCTACGACGCCATGGCGGCCTACAAGCTGACCAAGAACATCGACCTGCAGCTGAACGTGCAGAACCTCACCAACGAGGTCTACTACGACAAGGCCTACTCCACCCACTTCGCCAACCAGGCAGCGGGACGCACGGCATTGCTGACCACCAGCGTCCACTTCTAAAAGCCGCACCCCTGGCCCCGTTCAATCGATTGAACGGGGCTTTTGCGTATCAAGGCATAATGCACGCCGCGCAGTTGCTGGCGGCAAGACAAGGTGATCGATGTGGTGAAGAAGACGCTGTTCCAATTGCACTGGTTCTTTGGCATCACCGCCGGCCTGGTGCTGGCGCTGATGGGCATCACCGGCGCGATCTGGTCATTCCAGGAAGAACTGCTGAGCGCGTTCAACGCCGAGGTGCTCAAGGTCGAGGTACGCCAGGAAGGCGTGCTGCCGCCGGCCGAGCTGGTGCGTCGAGTCGAGGCCGCGCAAGGCGACCAGGTCTCCATGCTCTGGGTCGATACCCGCGACGGCAACGCGGCGCGGATCTTCTTCACCCCGGCTCCCGGCGAGCGCCGTGGCGCGCTGCGCTACGCCGATCCGTACACCGGCGAGCTCAAGGGTGAAGTCGCAGGCCTTGGCTTCTTCAACCTCATGCTCAACCTGCACCGTTTCCTGGCCATGGGCGACACCGGCCGGCAGATCACCGGCGCCTGCACCCTGATGCTGATCTTCTTCTGCCTCTCCGGGCTGTACCTGCGCTGGCCGCGCAAGGCCCTGAACTGGCGGACCTGGCTGACCCTCGACTGGGCAAAGAAAGGCCGCGCCTTCAACTGGGACCTGCATGCGGTGTTCGGCACCTGGTGCCTGTTGTTCTATCTGCTGTTCGCCCTGACCGGGCTGTTCTGGTCCTACGAGTGGTACCGCGAGGGCCTCAACCGCCTGCTGGCCGACCAGCCCGCGGCGGGCGAGCAGAAACGCGGCGAAGGCCGTGGCGGTCGTCATGGCCCGCCCAAAGTGGACAAGAACGCCCCGCCACGGGTGGTGGACTATGACGCCATTTGGGCCAACCTCAAGGCAGCCGCAGGCCCGGACCTGGCCACCTACAACCTGCGCCTGCCGCCGGCCGGCGGCCAGCCCGCGACGCTGTTCTACCTGTTGCGGGGCGCCGAGCACGAGCGGGCCTTCAACACCCTCACCCTCGACCCGGCCAACGGCCAGGTCAAGCGTCACGAACGCTACGCCGACAAGTCGTTCAAGGCGCAACTGCTGCAAAGCGTCTATGCCCTGCACGTCGGCGAGTACTTCGGCCTGCCGGGGCGCATCATCGTCACCCTCGCCAGCCTGACCATGCCGCTGTTCTTCGTCACCGGCTGGTTGCTGTACCTCGATCGCCGCCGCAAGAAACGCCAGGTACGCGCCGCGCGTGGCGCGGTGGGTGATCAGGTCAACGCCGGCGACAGCTGGCTGATCGGTTTCGCCAGCCAGAGCGGTTTCGCCGAGCAACTGGCCTGGCAGAGCGCCGGCCAGCTGCAGGCTGCCGGCTTGCCGGTGCAGGTCCGTCCGCTGGCCGAGCTGGGCGAAGCCCAATTACGCAATGCAAACCGCGCACTGTTCGTGGTCAGCACCTTCGGCGACGGCGAAGCCCCGGACAGCGCCCGCGGCTTCGAACGCAAGGTACTCGGCCAGCCATGGGCGCTGGAGCACCTGGACTACGCCTTGCTCGCCCTGGGTGACCGCCAGTACCCGCACTTCTGCGGCTTCGCCCGCCGCCTCCAGGCCTGGCTCGGCGAGCGCGGCGCCACCTGCGCCTTCAGCCCGGTGGAAGTGGACAATGCCGACCCCGCCGCGCTTGCGCTGTGGCAACAGGAACTGACGCAACTGACCGGCGCCCGTCCCGTCGCCGCCTGGCAGCCGCCGAGCTTCGGCAACTGGCGTCTGCTGCGCCGTGAACTGCTCAACCCGGGCAGCCAGGGCGCGCCGGTCTACCTGCTGGGCCTGCAGGCGCAAATGCCCGCGACCTGGGAAGCCGGCGACCTGATCGAGATCCTCCCGCGCAATGGCCAGCCCCGTGTCGATGCCTTCCTGGCAGGCCTGGGCCTCGACCCTCGCTGCCCGGTGCAGCTCGACGGCCTGCAGGAAAGCCTGGCGCAGGCCCTGGCCAGCCGCCAGTTGCCGGTCGGCCGCGAACACCTGGTGGGCCTGCATGCACAGGCGCTGGTCGATGCCCTGATCCCGCTGGCCGCCCGCGAGTACTCGATTGCATCCATCGCCAGCGACGGCGCGCTGGAGCTGATCGTGCGCCAGGAGCGCCACGCCGATGGCAGCCTGGGCCTGGGTTCCGGCTGGCTGACCGAGTATCTGCCACTCGATGGCAACGTCAGCGCACGCCTGCGTCGCAACAGCAGCTTCCACCTGCCCGGCGGATCGGCCCCTCTGGTGCTGATCGGCAACGGCACCGGCCTGGCTGGCCTGCGCAGCCTGCTCAAGGCGCGCATCGCGGCGGGCGAGCAGCGCAACTGGCTGCTGTTCGGTGAGCGCAACCGGGCGCACGACCTGCTGTGCGGTGAGGAACTGCAAGGCTGGGTGGCAAGCGGCGACCTGCAACGGCTGGACCTGGCCTTCTCACGGGACCAGGCGGAGAAGATCTACGTACAGGACGTGCTGTTGCAACAGGCCGCCGAGTTCAAGCGCTGGGTCGATGACGGTGCTTGCGTGTATGTCTGCGGTAGCTTGCAAGGGATGGCGGCCGGGGTGGATGCGGCGTTGCAGGGCATTCTGGGTGAAGCGGCAGTGCAGCAACTGATCGAGGATGGGCGCTATCGCCGGGATGTGTACTGATCAGACAGTCAAGATGGCAATACCGACCTCCTGAATCGCTGCCTCTGAATCCAGTAGATCCGCAATCTTGAATGACGTCAGTTCATTGGTCCTGCTCGACTTCCTCAAAGTGAATGAGTCAAGAGGCTAAACCATCGCCGCAAGGGACTTTCGCGCTTGATGTAGGCCTCTTCTTAAACGCTGACCAGAAAAACCACGTTACACCCTGCGACGAATCCCAGCGAACCTTAACCCCTCTCGCGACGTCGGAACCTGCATCCCCCGCTTCGAGGCCCCCAACGTGAAAGCCCTCCTCGCCCGCAAGTACCGCCTGGTGGTCAAGACCTTCGGCTATATCGGCTGGTCGCTGTTCTGGCTGCTGATCTGGGACGTGCTGGTCACCATCGACTTCATGCTGTTCTTCAACAGCAAGTTCAGCCTGCCGCTGATCCCGCTCACCCTGCTGGGCTCGGCGCTGGTGGTGCTGGTGAGCTTTCGCAACAGCAGTGCCTACAACCGCTGGTGGGAGGCGCGCACCTTGTGGGGAGCGTTGGTGAACAGTTCACGCAGTTTCGCCCGGCAGGTGCTGACGCTGGTCGACGACCCGGCTGACGGGCCGAACCCGGTGAAGGCGACCTTGCTGCGCCGGCATATCGCCTATGTGAACTGCCTGGCCGCCCACCTCAAGAACGAGAAATGCCCGGACGAGCTGATGGCCTTCATACCGCCCGGCGAGTTCGAACGGCGCAATCGCTCCAACAACTTCGCCAATGACATCCTCAGCGGTTCGGCGGCACTGCTGGCCCAGGAATACCAGGCCGGGCGGCTGGACAGCATCCGCCTGGCGCGCCTGGAGTCGACGCTGGTGGACCTGTCCAACGCCCAGGGCGGGATGGAGCGGATCGCCAACACGCCGCTGCCCTACCCTTATGTGTACTTCCCACGGCTGTTCATCACGCTGTTCTGCCTGATCGTGCCGGTGGGGCTGGTGGAATCGCTGGGCTGGTTCACGCCGCTGGCTTCGACGGTGGTGGGCTTCATGCTGCTGGCGATCGAACGGATCGGCACGGACCTGCAGAGCCCGTTCCGCATCAGCGAGCATCAGATCCCGATGGACACGATCTGCGAGACCATCGAGCGCAATCTGGAGTCGATGCAGCGTGAGGCGCAGTGTCCGGCCAGCGTGCCTTGAGGCCCCGCCCCCTGCTTACTCCAGCCGTGCGTACTCCCGACACCCTTCCCAGCCGATCCCGCTCTGGGCCGTGTGCTGCAACAGCCACTCCAGCGCCGACTGGGCCTTGGGCAAGCCGTCACGGAACTGGATAACCCCCTTGCGCCACAACAGCATCAGCGTCAGCACCCGCTGCGCCGAGGCCTCGGCGGACAGCGGGCCGTCATCCTGAGCGTCGATGTCCCACAGTGAAACCCGCAGTTGCTGGCTGTCCAGGAACGCTTCGCCATCGGCGCGGCGCTGGCCATAGGGCGGACGGAACAGCGGTACATACTGCCCGGCCAGGTCGGCCTGCACCCGCGCCTGGCTGCGCCGCAGTGAGTCCTGCCAATCCTGCCACTGGGCATGGGAGCGGTATTCCCAGCCCTGGATACCCACGCACTGGCCGGCATACAGCTCGCCCAGCGGGCCGGCATCGCGCCGTTGCTGCAGGCGATTGCCAAGCACGAAGAAAATCCCGTCGAGCTTCTGCCGGCGCAGGTAGTCAGCCAGCGCATCGGTGCTACCGCCCTGGGGGGCGGGGCCACTGACGAAGGTCAGCAGGAACATCCGGTCATTGAGTTCCTCGCCATTGCGTTCACGATCGGAGAGCTTGGCCACCTCGCTGGTGGTCTGCGGAAACAGCGCAGCCTTGCGCAGTTGCTCATCCAGGTAACGGGTATGGAACTGATGACTGGGCTCGACCCACTCGGCATAGAACGAGCCGACATCTTCGGCGAACACGGCGGCCTGTGTACGCAAATCGGACATCGATTCCACCGGGTAGCAGAACGAGGCGTCCTGTTCGCAACTGCGCTGCGCCTGCTGATAGCTGGTCCACAGGCGCTGCCACAAGCGCGCCCGCACTGCCCGCACCACGGTCAGGTTGATCTGGCGCAGGCCCAGCCGGGCCTTCAGCGCCGGCTCGTCGAGCATCTCGCTTTCGTGCAGCACCCGGGCAAACGACAGGATCTCCGCCCGCGACGCCACGTCGAACAGCGCCGGGCTGTTCAGCTGCTCCGGCCAGCGCTCACGGTCGAAACTGACGAAATCCGCCGGGGCCGCCTGGGCACCCAGGCTCAACAGCCCGGCGAACAGGGCAAACGCGATACGCACGATGTGCATTCTCCTTGAAGGCATGCCGCGCACTATAACGCGACAGCCAAGCGTTGCCTGTGGCGATGTTCAGTAACTATCGTCGCCATAGTTTGGCGTTGCGCCGGCAGCCCCGTAGAATTCGCCCGACGATTCCAGGAGCCGACCCGATGCTGACGGTGATTTCCCCCGCCAAGACCCTCGACTACGACACCCCGCCGGTGACCCAACGCCATACCCTGCCCCAGTACCTGGACGATTCCCAGGAGCTGATCGTGCAACTGCGCGAGCTGTCGCCGGCGCAAATCGCCGAGCTGATGCACCTCTCCGACAAGCTCGCCGGCCTCAATGCCGCGCGTTTCGGCAGCTGGACCCCGGATTTCACCCCGGCCAACGCCAAGCAGGCGCTGCTGGCGTTCAAGGGCGACGTCTACACCGGGCTCAATGCCGAAAGCCTGGGCGAGGACGATTTCAGCTATGCCCAGGATCACCTGCGCATGCTCTCGGGCCTGTACGGCCTGCTGCGTCCGCTGGACCTGATGCAGCCCTACCGCCTGGAAATGGGCACAAAGCTGGCCAACGCCCGCGGCAAGGACCTGTACGCCTTCTGGGGCACGCGCATCAGCGAGTGGCTGAACCAGGCCCTGGCCGACCAGGGCGACGACGTGCTGCTGAACCTGGCCAGCAACGAGTACTTCAGCGCGGTGAAGAAAAGCGCCCTGAAGGCACGGGTGATCGACGTCGACTTCAAGGACCTGAAGAACGGCCAGTACAAGATCATCAGTTTCTATGCCAAGAAAGCCCGTGGGATGATGAGCCGCTTCGTGATCCAGGAGCGGGTCAACGACCCGGAGCAGCTCAAGCGCTTCGATGCGCAGGGCTACTACTACAGCGCCGAACAGTCCAAACCCGATCACCTGGTATTCCTGCGCGATCACGCTGAGGGCTGATTTTTCAGCGCCGCTTTGCAGCTCATCGCGGGGCAAGCCCGCGATGAGCCCATCAGCCCTGCAACGGGGCACGCTGCAAAACGCCATCAGCCAAATTTCCAGCGCCAATAAATCTTCAGTCACATCCTTATCGCAAAACGCCATAAGACCGTTCGTAGTTTTTTGACGATTTTTGAAAAATATTTTCGCATGCTGGCATATAACCATCCCGCTGCGTTTTCGCCCTTTATATACGGGGACGAAACTGCGCCGTGCTATCAGATTGAAAGTATTTCCCTCTGAAAAAATATTTAGAAATCTTTCACCGTGGCGCAACCACCCCAGGAACTTCTACTACGCCCAATGGCTCATAGCACCCGTAACGAGTTTCAAGCGCTGAACGTGAGAAATGACTTACAGATGACAAAGGGCCGCCATTCAAAATCGGCTCGAAAACTTCAACGGCGGTACAGGAAGTGCCTGAAGCCATAATCCATGCAGGAGACAAGCGCCCCTAAAATTCGTCCTAGTGGTTGATTTCAAAGGATTTATCCACTTGAAAGAACAAGCACAGCATTTCGCGAACAGCGACTTGCAATAAAGACGGCTGCATTTCAGGGCACGCCTTTTAAAAATTGGCCTTTGACTGCCAACTTTGAGTGCATAACTTTTTGCGCTCCGGATTTATTCATGCCTGCGTTCGGTGAAGTGTCAATTCGCCATGGAACCGTGCGCCCGAAAACTGCTGGTCAATCAACCCGGCCGGCTCTTCGCTGAAGGGCTGGCGTGATAAACACACGAGGTGAATGCGATGCGTATCAGCATCTTTGGTTTGGGTTATGTGGGTGCAGTCTGTGCCGGTTGCCTGTCGGCACGAGGCCATGACGTGATTGGGGTGGACGTGTCCAGCACCAAGATCGACCTGATCAACCAGGGCAAGTCGCCCATCGTCGAACCGGGCCTGGAAGAGTTGCTGCAGCAAGGCATCGCCAATGGCCGTCTGCGCGGCACCACCGACTTTGCCGAAGCCATCCGCGCCAGCGACGTGTCGATGATCTGCGTCGGCACGCCGAGCAAGAAGAACGGCGACCTGGGCCTGGAGTACATCGAGTCGGTATGCCGCGAGATCGGCTACGTGCTGCGCGACACCACCCGCCGTCACACCATCGTGGTGCGCAGCACCGTGCTGCCGGGTACCGTCAAGAACGTGGTGATCCCGATCCTCGAAGACTGCTCGGGCAAGAAGGCCGGTGTCGATTTCGGCGTGGCGGTCAACCCCGAGTTCCTGCGCGAAAGCACTGCGATCAAGGACTACGACCACCCACCGATGACCGTCATCGGCGAACTGGACAGCGCTAGCGGCGACGTCCTGCAAGCCCTGTACGAAGAACTCGATGCCCCGGTGATCCGCAAGCCGATCGAAGTGGCCGAGATGATCAAGTACACCTGCAACGTCTGGCACGCGACCAAGGTCACCTTCGCCAACGAGATCGGCAACATCGCCAAGGCGGTCGGCGTCGATGGCCGCGACGTGATGGACGTGGTCTGCCAGGACAAGGTGCTCAACCTGTCGCAGTACTACATGCGCCCCGGCTTCGCCTTCGGTGGCTCGTGCCTGCCCAAGGACGTGCGCGCCCTCACCTACCGCGCCTCAAGCCTGGACGTGAAGGCGCCGCTGCTCGACTCGCTGATGCGCAGCAACGAATCCCAGGTGCAGAACGCCTTCGACATCATCGAGAGCCACGACAAACGCAGGGTCGCCCTGCTGGGTCTTTCGTTCAAGGCCGGTACCGACGACCTGCGCGAGAGCCCGTTGGTGGAGCTGGCCGAGCGCCTGATCGGCAAGGGCTACCAGCTGGACATCTACGACCAGAACGTCGAGTACGCCCGGGTGCACGGCGCCAACAAGGAATACATCGAATCGAAGATTCCGCATGTGTCCTCCTTGCTCAACGCCAACTTCGAGCAGGTGGTGAACGACGCCGACATCATCGTGCTGGGCAACCGTGACGAGAAATTCCGTGCCCTGGCCCAGCAGGCTCCGGCCGGCAAGCAAGTGATCGACCTGGTCGGTTTCATGAGCAAGCCAACCTGCAACACCAGCCGCACCGAAGGCATCTGCTGGTAAACCCGGTCGGGCGGCGCGTCCCTCCCCAGCGCGCCGCCCTTCCCACCCCGAATTCTCGACGGATGCCGAACATGCAAAGGTTCCAGACAGTGCTGTTGCAGTGCGCCGGCTGGCTGCTCTACATGAGCCTGCTCATGCTGATCGCCCTGGCCCTGCCCAGCGATATCTTCGATTCGCAGTCGAAGCACTTCATCTTCCTGGTCGGCGCTGTCGGCATCTGGCGCTACTCCATGGGCGCCACCCATTTCATCCGCGGCATGATCTTCCTCTACCTGGTCTACCCGTACCTGCGCCGCAAGGTGCAGAAGCTCGGCAAGGCCGCCGACCCGTCGCATGTGTACCTGATGGTCACCAGCTTCCGCATCGATGCGCTGACCACCGCCCAGGTGTATAGCTCGGTGATCCGCGAGGCGATCGACTGTGGCTTCCCCACCACGGTGGTCTGCTCGCTGGTGGAGAAGTCCGACGAGTTGCTGGTCAAGAGCCTGTGGGCCAGGTACAACCCGCCCGGACACGTCACCCTGGACATCGTGCGCATCGCCGGCACCGGCAAGCGCGACGGCCTGGCCTATGGTTTCCGCGCCATCTCGCGGATGCTCCCGGACGAGAACGCCGTGGTCGCGGTGATCGACGGCGACACCGTGCTGGCCGAAGGCGTGGTGCGCAAGACCGTGCCGTGGTTCAAGCTCTACCCCAACGTCGGCGGCCTGACCACCAACGAGTTCTGCGAAGTGCGCGGCGGCTACATCATGAGCGAGTGGCACAAGCTGCGCTTCGCCCAGCGCCACATCAACATGTGCTCGATGGCCCTGAGCAAGCGCGTGCTGACCATGACCGGGCGCATGTCGATGTTCCGCGCCAGCGTGGTGACCAACCCCGAGTTCATCGCCGACGTCGAAAGCGACTCGCTGATGCACTGGCGCCTGGGCCGCTTCAAGTTCCTCACCGGCGACGACAAGTCCAGCTGGTTCAGCCTGATGCGCCTGGGCTACGACACCTTCTACGTGCCTGACGCGGCGATCAACACGGTGGAGCACCCGCCGGAGAAAAGCTTCGTCAAGGCCAGCCGCAAGCTGATGTACCGCTGGTACGGCAACAACCTGCGGCAGAACTCCCGCGCCCTGGGCCTGGGCCTCAAGCGCCTGGGGCTGTTCACCAGCATCGTCCTGCTCGACCAGCGCGTGTCGATGTGGACCAGCCTGCTGGGCCTGACCGTGGCGGTGATCGCCAGCTTCAAGTTCGGCCTGCAGTTCCTGCTGGTGTACCTGCTGTGGATCGGCATCACCCGCCTGATCCTCACCATCATGCTGCTGTGCTCGGGCCACAACGTAGGCCCCGCCTACCCGCTGATTCTCTATTACAACCAGATCGTCGGCGCGGTGATGAAGATCTACGTGTTCTTCCGCCTCGACAAGCAGTCCTGGACCCGCCAGCCCACTGCCCTCAAGCGCGACCTCGCAAGTTTTCAACAATGGTTCAACACCTGGTCCTCGCGGACCATGACCTTCTCGGCCGCGAGCATCTTCGTCGCCGTGCTGTTCATGGTCGTGTGAGCCCCCGGATCGGATAACAGGAACGAATATCGCCATGAATACCGCCGTGAACGTCAACGTCGTGCATGAATCCGAAGCGCAGCGCCAGCATGCCCGGGTGCGCATTCCCGCCAAGCTGCGCTACCTGGATGGCAACCGCGAGCCGCACGAGGTGAAGGTTGACGACCTGTCCGCCGGGGGCCTGTCCTTCCATGCCAAGAAGCCCCTGGCCGAAGGCGAAGTGCTGCGCGGCCGCCTGCAGTTCGTGGTCGACAACCTCGGCCTGTCGATGGACGTCGAGTTGCTGGTACGCACCAGCAGCCGCGACACCGGCCGCACCGGCACCGAGTTCCAGAACCTGGAGCCGCGCGACATCGCCACCCTGCGCCATATCATCACCAGCCACCTGTCCGGCGAGCTGATCAGCGTCGGCGACGTGCTCAGCACCCTGCAGCGCGACAACTTCACCAAGGCGCGCAAGCAGAAGGACGGGGGCTCGGGCCTGTCCGCCTTCGGCCGCCTGCGCGCGGTCACCGTTACCGCCGGGGTGTTCGTGGTCGGTCTGGTGGCGTTCGGCTTCGTCGCCAAGTCGCTCTATGGCCTGTACTTCGTCAGCCATGCCGAAGCCGGCGTGGTCGCGGTGCCCACCACCAACGTCACCATGCCCCGCGACGGCAGCGTGCAGAGCCTGGTGGAAAACGGCGCGAGCGTGGCCAAGGGCGCGCCACTGGCAACCTTCAACACCAGCATGCTCGACCTGCTCAAAGGCCACCTGGACGACTCGCAACTGGAGCCGGCCAAGGTCGAGGAGCTGTTCGGCAAGCAACTCTCCGGCACCCTCACCAGCCCGTGCGACTGTGTGGTCTCGCGCCAGCTGGTGGATGACGGCCAGTACGCCAGCAAGGGCCAGCCGGTGTTCGCGCTGATCCCGCGTACCAGCACCCCGACCATCGAGGCGCGCTTCAGCTATCGCCAGTTCGATGAAGTGAAGCCGGGCACCCGGGTCAACTTCCAGATCGCCGGCGAGGATGAAGTGCGCAGCGGCCGGATCACCGGCAGCTCGAGCCTGGACACCGACAACCTGGCCTCCGACATCCGCGTGCAGATCAAGCCCGACGGCGGCCTGCCGGCCGAACTCGCCGGCCGCCCGGCCTCGGTCAACAGCGACCGTGGCCCGTCGCTGAACTGGCTGATCGACAAGGCCGTGGCCCGCGGGCTGTAAGAGGATCATGCCGATGACCAGCAGACACCCCGGCTCCCACAGGGACAGCTTGCGCCTGGGGGCATGCGCCCTGGCCGCCGCCATCACCCTGGCCGGCTGCGCCGGCCTGCCCGACCAGCGCCTGGCCAACGAAGCACTCAAGCGCGGCGACACCGCCACCGCCGAGCGCAACTACAAGGCCCTCGCCGACCTTGGCTACAGCGACGCCCAGGTCGGCCTCGCGGACATCCAGGTCGGCACCCGCGACCCGGCCAAGCTCAAGCAAGCCGAAGCCACCTACCGCGCCGCCGCCACCACCTCGCCCCGTGCCCAGGCGCGCCTCGGTCGCCTGCTGGTGGCCAAGCCCGACAGCACCCAGGCCGAGCGCGAGGAGGCCGAGACCCTGCTCAAGCTCGCGGCGCAACAAGGTGAGACGAATACCCTGATCCCGCTGGCGATGCTCTACCTGCAGTACCCGCAGAGCTTCCCCAAGGTCAACGCCCAGCGGCAGATCGACCAGTGGCGCGCCGCCGGCAACCCCGAAGCCGGCCTGGCCCAGGTGCTGCTGTACCGCACCCAGGGCACCTACGACCAGAACCTGGGCGAGGTGGAGAAGATCTGCAAGGCCGCGCTGGCCACTACCGACATCTGCTACGTGGAACTGGCCACCGTCTACCAGAAACGCGCCCAGCCCGACCAGCAGGCCGCCCTGCTCGAGCAGCTCAAGGCTGCTCATGCCCGCGGCGCCGTGCCGGCCACCCGGGTCGACAGCGTCGCCCGCGTGCTGGCCGACCGCAGCCTCGGCCAGACCGACGAGAAGACCGCCAAGGACCTGCTCGAGCAGGTCGCACCGGCCAACCCGGCATCCTGGGTGAGCCTGGCGCAGCTGCTCTACGACTTCCCCGAACTGGGCGACACCGACCAGCTGATGGCCTATATCGACAAGGGCCGCGAGGCAGAACAGCCCCGCGCCGAACTGCTGCTGGGCCGGCTCTACTACGAAGGCAAGACCGTGCCCGCCGACGCGCAGAAGGCCCAGGAGCACCTGCAGGCTGCCGCCGACGCCGGCGAAGTCAGCGCCGACTACTACCTCGGCCAGCTGTACCGCCGTGGCTACCTGGGCCAGGTCGAGCCGCAAAAGGCCGTCGACCACCTGCTGGCCGCCGCCCGTGGTGGCCAGAACAGCGCCGACTACGCCCTGGCCCAGCTGTTCAGCGAAGGCCACGGCATCCGCCCGGCGCCGACCAATGCCTGGGTGTTCGCGCAACTCTCCCAGGTCAACCCGACCCCACAGTCGAGCGAGCTGCTGCAACAGCTCGACCAGCAGCTCACGCCCGACCAGCGCAACCAGGCCCAGCAACTGCTGGCGCAGGAAAAGCAGGCGCGCGGCAGCATGGCCCAGGGCGCCAACAGCACCCTGGCCATCGAAGCGCTGCAGGACGAGAAAGAAGAAGTAGACGCCGAGGATTCGCTATGACGCTCAACCCCTTCGTGAAAGCCGGCATCGGCCTGGGCTTCGCCCTGCTGTGGTCGATGCCGACCCTGGCGGCGGAAACCGCGCAGAAGAACTTCGGCCTCGATGTGAAGATCACCGGCCAGTCCGAGGACGACCGCGACCTGGGCACCCGCTCCGGCGGCGACGTCAACGGCCTCGGCCTTGACCTGCGCCCCTGGGTGTACGGCGAGCGCGGCAACTGGAGCGCCTTCGCCATGGGCCAGGCGGTGGCCGCCACCGACATCATCGAAACCGACACCCTGCGCCAGAACGACGACGGCACCACCAGCGACAACGGCGACGACAGCCGCAAGCCGGACAAGAGCTACCTGGCCATGCGCGAATTCTGGATCGGCTACAGCGGCCTGACCCCTTACCCCGGCGAGCAGCTGCGCTTCGGCCGCCAGCGCCTGCGCAGCGACGACGGCATGTGGCGCGACACCAACATCGAGGCGCTGAACTGGACCTTCGACACCACCCTGCTCAAGGCCGACCTTGGCGTTGCCCAGCGCTTCAGCGAATACCGCACCGACCTCACCGAGCTGGCCCCCGAAGACAAGGACCGCACTCATGTCTACGGCAACGTCGCCACGCAATGGACACCCGGCCACTGGGTTGGCCTGCGTGCCCACCACAGCCATGACGGCGGCAGCCTGAAGAGCCCCGGCGAAACCGTCGACGCCCTCGACAAGACCCGCACCGGCGACCTCACCTGGCTGGGCCTGGAAGCCAACAGCGACGCCTACAACTGGCGCAACGACCACACCGTCAACTACTGGGGCAGCGTCACCTGGCTGACCGGCGACCGCGACACCCTCAGCAGCCAGGCGGTCGGCAACGACCAGGTCGCCACCGGCAAGCAGAGCGGCGACGTCAACGCCTGGGCCACCGACCTCGGCATCCGCCTGCGCCTCGACCCGCAGTGGCAAGTCGGCGCGGCCTACGCCCGCGGCAGCGGCGGCGGTGGCAGCGATGGCTCGAACAATTTCGAGCAGACCGGCCTTGAGAGCAACCGCTCCAACTTCACCGGCACCCGCTCGCGCGTGCACCGCTTCGGCGAAGCCTTCCGCGGCGAGCTGGGCAACCTGCAGGCGGCCACCCTGTTCGCCTCCTGGCAGCTGCGCGACGACTACGACGCCAGCTTCATCTACCACAAGTTCTGGCGCGTCGACGGCAAGCAGAACATCGGCTCCAGCGGCATCAACGCGGTGGTCGACGACGGCGGCATCAGCCGCCCGCTGGTGCAGGGCGAGAAAGACCTCGGCCAGGAAATGGACGTGGTCGTGACCAAGTACTTCAAGCAGGGCCTGCTGCCTGCCTCGATCAGCCAGTCGATCGACGAACCGTCGGCCCTGGTGCGCCTGCGTGCCGGTGTGTTCAAGCCGGGCGACGCCTATGGCAAAGAGGCCGACTCGTACATGCACCGCGCCTTCGTCGACGTGATCTGGCGCTACTGAGGCCGGGAGAGGATAGCCATGAACCTGCACCCGAACCTTCGCCACAGCCTGCTCGCCAGCGCCCTGCTGCTGGCCGGCGGCCTTGCCCAGGCTGCCGAGCCCGAGATGGCCAAAGGGCTGCAACAGGCCAAGACCTATACCGTCTCCAGCGCGCCGATCGAGCCGCTGAAGATGGACCCGCCCAAGCTGCCCGACCTGTCCGGCTACACCGCCCAGGCCGTGCAGCAGAAGATCGACCGCCAGCACAAGGGCAAGGTCAGCGTGCGCCGCATGCTCCAGGAGGACACCCTCAAGGAGTTCATCGGCGGCGACAACAAGGGCGCCGAATGGGTCCGCCGCCAGCACGGCATCCCCCAGGCGATCTTCGTCGATGACGGCCATGTCGACCTGGTGGAGCTGAGCAAGAAGGTCCCCAGCCAGTACCTGCGTGAAACCGCACCGGGCGTGTACCTGGCGCGCCTGCCGATCGTGGTCGGGCGCAAGGGCGTGCTGGAGATCGACGGCAAGGTCAAGGAACTGCGCCTGTCCGAGGAAGGCGGTTCGTTCATCGTCAACGACGGCAAGCTGTTCGTCAGCGACACCCGGGTCACCGGATGGCGCGAGCAGGCCAATGGCCCGGCGACCTTCCGCAAACCCGACGAATTCCGCCCGTTCCTGCTCAGTTGGGGCGGCACCGAGACCTACATCGTCAACAGCAAGATGGCCAGCTTCGGCTACGCCAAATCCAAGTCCTATGGCGTGAGCATCTCGCAGTACACGCCGAACATGGCCAAGCAGATGGGTCGCCCGGAGCCCACCGGCTGGATCATCGGCTCCGAGTTCAGCGACATGTGGTACGGCTTCTACTGCTACGAAACCAGCGACTTCGTGGTCAAGGACAGCACCTACCGCGACAACATCGTCTACGGCATCGACCCCCACGACCGTTCGCACCGCCTGATCATCGCCGGCAACACCGTATACGGCACCAAGAAGAAGCACGGGATCATCGTCTCCCGTGAGGTCAACGACAGCTGGATCATCAACAACAAGAGCTACGACAACAAGCTCTCGGGCGTGGTGATCGACCGTAACAGCGTCAACAACCTGATCGCCTACAACGAGATCTACCGCAACCATACCGACGGCATCACCTTGTACGAGAGCGGCGACAACCTGATCTGGGGCAACAAGCTGATCAACAACCGCCGCCACGGCATCCGCGTGCGCAACAGCGTGAACATCCGCCTGTACGAGAATGTCGCCATGGCCAACGGCCTGGTGGGCGTGTACGGCCACATCAAGGACCTGTCCGACACCGACCGCGACATCGCCCTCGACCCGTTCGATACCAAGGTGTCGCTGATCGTGGTCGGCGGCGAGCTGGCGGCCAACGGTTCAGGCCCGCTGTCTATCGATTCGCCGCTGTCGGTGGAGCTGTACAAGGTGTCGATGCTGATGCCGCGCAAGGCCAACGGCATCAGCTTCAACGGCGTGCTCGGCGAGCGCCAGGACGAAATCCTCGACCTGCTGGTGCGCCAGCAGAAGGCCGTGCTGATCGACCCAGTCGAACGCCAGACCGAAATGATCGACTAAGGAAGCCCAGACCATGACTCCACACCTGATGAAACTGCTGGGCCTGTCCGCCGCCCTCCTGGCCATCAGCCAGGGCGTGCGCGCCGAAGACGTCAAGGCACCGACCTTCAGCGCCGAACCGTGCTGCCAGCTGTGCCCCGAGGCCCACGACGCCAGCCGCTACACCACGCGCTACCAGCAGAACTTCACCACCCTGGTGCAAGCCCAGGGCGACTGGCTGTTCCGTACCCGTGAGGACCTGCGCACCGAGTTCGACACCACCCCGGGCGGCTACAAGCGCCTGCAGCAGGTACACGACGCGTTCAAGAAGCGTGGCGTCGAGCTGGTGGTGGTGTACCAGCCGACCCGTGGCCTGGTGAACCGCAACATGCTCAACCCCGAAGAGAAGGCCGCCTTCGACTACCAGAAGGCCCTGCGCAACTACCAGGCCATGCTCCAGCGCTTCAGCAAAATGGGCTACAACGTGCCCGACCTGTCGCCGCTGACCAACGAGCAACTGGCCGCCGCCGACCAGGGCAAGGACTTCTACTTCCGCGGCGACCAGCACTGGACGCCCTATGGCGCCGAACGCGCGGCGAAGATCGTGGCCGACACCGTGCACAAGATGCCGGCCTTCGAAGGCATCCCGCGCAAGGAATTCGAGACCAAAAAGTCCGGGCGCATGGGCAAGACCGGCACCCTGCACAACGTCGCCGGCCAGCTGTGCGGCACCAGCTATGCGGTGCAGTACATGGACCAGTTCGCCACCGAACCTAAGGGCGCCGCCGGCGGCGACGACCTGTTCGGCGATTCGGGCAACGCGCAGATCACCCTGGTGGGCACCAGCCACAGCGGCAAGAACTACAACTTCTCGGGTTTCCTCGAGCAGTACATCGGTGCCGATGTACTCAATGTCGCCTTCCCCGGCGGCGGCCTGGAAGGCTCGATGATCCAGTACCTGGGCAGCGAGGAATTCCAGAACAACCCGCCGAAGATCCTGGTGTGGGAGTTCTCGCCGTTGTACCGCCTCGACCAGGAAACCATCTGGCGGCAGATCCTCGGCCTGCTCGACGACGGCTGTGACGACCGCCCGGCACAGATGAGCGCCAGCGCCACCCTCAAGCCCGGCAAGAACGAGCTGATGGTCAACGGCAAGAACGGCGTCATCAAGGACCTGGTCAACCGCAACCACCAACTCGACATCAAGTTCGAGGACAGCTCGGTGAAGGTGCTGCAGGCCACCCTGTGGTACCTCAACGGCCGCCACGAGGACATCAAGATCGAGAAGCCCGAAACCTCCGACACCGACGGGCGCTTCGTCTTCCAGATGCGCGAGGACGAAGACTGGGCAGGCCAGAACCTGCTCGCCCTGGAGGTACAAGGGCCAGAAAGCGGTACGCAGAAAGTCGAAGCCAAACTCTGCAAACGCAACAACTTCGCCAGCCCCGCGCAGCACACCGCGCAAGCTGGCCAGTGAGGCGACCATGACCACCATAAGCAGCAAGACCGCACCCGCCCTGCTCGCCCTCGCCCTGTTCGGCGGCGCGGCGCAGGCCGCGCTGGTGCCGCCCCAGGGTTACTACGAGGGCATCGACAAGCTCAAGACCGGCGACGGCAATTTCCGCTGCGAAGCCGCGCCCAAGCCCTATACCGGCGCGCTGCAGTTCCGCAGCAAGTACGAAGGTTCGGACAAGGCCCGGGCGACGCTCAATGTCGCCTCGGAAAAAGCCTTCCGCAAATCCACCGAGGACATCACCACCCTCGAGAAAGGCGTCAGCAAGATGGTCGGCCAGTACATGCGCGATGGCCGCCCGGCGCAACTGGACTGCGCCCTGACCTGGCTCGACACCTGGGCACGCGCCGATGCGTTGATGTCCACCGATTACAACCATACCGGCAAGTCCATGCGCAAATGGGCCCTGGGCAGCATGAGCGGCTCGTGGCTGCGCCTGAAGTTCTCCAACTCGCAGCCACTGGCGGCGCACCGCGCCGAGGCCGAGCAGATCGAGAAATGGTTTGTGCGCCTGGCGCGCCAGACCGTGCGCGACTGGAGCGACCTGCCGCTGGAGAAGATCAACAACCACAGCTACTGGGCGGCCTGGTCGGTGATGGCCACCGCCGTCGCCACCGACCAGCAGGAGCTGTTCGACTGGGCGGTGAAGGAATACAAGGTCGGCGTCAACCAGGTCGACGAGCAGGGCTTCCTGCCCAACGAGGTCAAGCGCAAGCAACGCGCCCTGGCCTACCACAACTACGCCCTGCCGCCGCTGGCGATGATCGCCAGCTTTGCCCAGGCCAACGGCGTGGACCTGCGCAAGGAAAACAACTTCGCCTTGCAACGGCTTGGCGAAGGCGTGCTGGCCGGTGCCCGCGACCCTGTTCATTTCAACACCCGCGCCGGCGTGAAGCAGGACCTCAAGGACCTGAAGATCGACAGCAAGTACGCCTGGCTCGAGCCATGGTGCGCGCTGTACCAGTGCGTCGGCGACACCCTCGAGCGCAAGCATGACATGCAGCCGTTCAACAGCTTCCGGCTGGGTGGCGATGTGACGCGGGTCTATGACCCGAGCGCGGAATCGAAGAAGTAACACGATCCCTGTAGGAGCGGATTCATCCGCGATGGCGTCAGCAGGCCCACAACCTCTGCCATGACGATCGCAATCGCGGATAAATCCGCTCCTACCTGGACCAAGGTGCCGCCTGCATTTTCGTGGGGGGTTTGGGGGGCGCTGTGCCCCAGGTGCTGTGCATAACTAGGAGAACCGGGATGGTCTTCTCGTCCAACGTGTTCCTGTTCCTGTTCCTGCCGGTTTTCCTCGGCTTGTACTACGTGAGCGGGAATCGCTATCGCAACCTGCTGCTGCTGGTTGCCAGCTACATCTTCTACGCCTGGTGGCGGGTGGACTTCCTCGCCCTATTCGCCGGGGTCACCCTGTGGAACTACTGGATCGGCCTGAAGGTCGGCGCCGCCGGCGTGCGCACCAAGCCCGCGCAGCGCTGGCTGCTGCTCGGCGTGGGCGTCGACCTGTGCATCCTCGGCTACTTCAAGTACGCCAACTTCGGCGTCGACAGCCTCAACGCGATCATGACCTCGATGGGGCTGGAGCCATTCATCCTCACCCATGTGCTGCTGCCGATCGGCATCTCGTTCTACATCTTCGAGTCGATCAGCTACATCATCGACGTGTACCGCGGCGACACCCCGGCCACCCGCAACCTGATCGACTTCGCGGCCTTCGTGGCGATCTTCCCGCACCTGATCGCCGGCCCCGTGCTGCGCTTCAAGGACCTGGTCGACCAGTTCAACAACCGCACCCACACCCTGGACAAGTTCTCTGAAGGCTGCACCCGCTTCATGCAGGGCTTCATCAAGAAGGTGTTCATTGCCGACACCCTGGCGGTGGTCGCCGACCACTGCTTCGCCCTGCAGAACCCCACCACCGGTGATGCCTGGCTCGGCGCCCTGGCCTACACCGCGCAGCTGTACTTCGATTTCTCCGGCTACAGCGACATGGCCATCGGCCTGGGCCTGATGATGGGCTTCCGCTTCATGGAGAACTTCAAGCAGCCCTACATCAGCCAGTCGATCACCGAGTTCTGGCGGCGCTGGCACATCAGCCTGTCGACCTGGCTGCGCGACTACCTGTACATCACCCTGGGCGGCAACCGCAAAGGCACCTTCAACACCTACCGCAACCTGTTCCTGACCATGCTGCTGGGCGGGCTGTGGCACGGCGCCAACTTCACCTACATCATCTGGGGCGCCTGGCACGGCCTGTGGCTGGCCATCGAGCGCGCGCTCGGGCTGGACACCAACCCGCAGCGTTTCAACCCAGTGAAATGGGCCTTCACCTTCCTGCTGGTGGTGGTCGGCTGGGTAATCTTCCGCGCCGAGAACCTGCACGTGGCCGCGCGCATGTACGGCGCCATGTTCAGCTTCGGCGACTGGCAGCTGTCGGAAATCAACAGCGCCCAGCTCACCGGCCTGCAGGTGGCCACGCTGGTCGTCGCCTACCTGAGCCTGGCGTTCTTCGGCCTGCGCGATTTCTACCGCAATGCCAAGCCAACGCCAAAGGCCACGCCGGTGCAAATCAACGCCGACGGCTCGGTGGGGCTGGACTGGACGCGGATCATGACCCGCGCCCTGGTCCTGCTGCTGTTCGTCGCCTCGGTGCTCAAGCTCTCGGCGCAGAGCTACTCCCCGTTCCTGTACTTCCAGTTCTGAGGCCTGAATCATGAACCGGACACTTCGCATCACCTATTCGCTGTCGTTCATGGGCCTGCTGGTCGGGCTGGGCGCATGGTCGGTCGGCGGGCTGGAAAGCTTCAACCGCACCGGGCAGATGACCCTGCTCGACGGCAAGCTGGCCAAGGCCGCCGAAACCCACTACGACGAGCAATTCCCGATCAAGCGCGTCGGCACCAACCTGTGGGCCGCGCTGGACTTCAAGCTGTTCAACGAAGGCCGCCCCGGCGTGGTGCTGGGCCGCGACCAGTGGCTGTTCACCGACGAGGAATTCAACCCCACCGCCGGCGCGCAGCAACAGATGCAGGACAACCTGGCACTGGTGCGCGGGGTGCGTGACACACTGCAACGCCAGGGCGTGCAACTGGTGCTGGCGATCGTCCCGGCCAAGGCCCGCCTCTATTCCGAGTACATCGGCAAAGAGACGCCAGCCAGCCTGCACGACGACCTGTTCAACCAGTTCCACGCCCAGGCGCGCCAGGCCAATGTGTTCGCCCCCGACCTGCTGGCGCCGCTGGAGCAGGCCAAGGCCCGCGGCCAGGTGTTCCTGCGCACCGACACCCACTGGACGCCGATGGGCGCCGAAGTGGTCGCGCAATCGCTGGCCGAAGCCGTCGACCGCCAGCAACTGCTCACCGGCGAGCCACAGGCGTACATCACCGAGGCCGGCGCCAGCGCGCCGTACAAGGGCGACCTGACCAACTTCCTGCCGCTGGATCCGCTGTTCAGCAACCTGCTGCCCACCCCCGACACCCTGCAACAACGCAAGACCCACCCGGTGCAGGCCGAGGGCGCCGAGGGTGGCGACGCGCTGTTCGACGACAGCCGCATCCCGGTGGCGCTGGTGGGCACCAGCTACAGCGCCAACCCGCACTGGAACTTCCTCGGCGCCCTGCAGCAGGCCCTGCGCAGCGACGTCGCCAACTACGCCGAAGACGGCCACGGGCCGTTGCTGCCGATGCTCAAGTACCTGCAAAGCGACGCTTTCAAAAATGCCCCGCCACAAGTCGTGGTGTGGGAATTCCCTGAACGGTATCTGCCCATGAAGAACGACCTCAGCGCCTTCGATCCGCAGTGGATCGCGCAGCTGAAGAACTCCCGCAAATCCGAAGAAAACCTGGCCCTGTCGTCCAACCGGACGGACCACTGAAGATAGAGAGGAACACGCACATGACCACCAAGACTTCCATTGCCAAAGCCCTCACCCTCGCCGCCGGCCTGTCCCTGGCCTCGATGCAGGCCTTCGCCGGCGCCGATGCCGCCCTCTATGGCCCGAGCGCGCCGAAGGGCTCGACCTTCGTGCGCCTGTACAACGCCGCCAGCAGCCCCACCGCCGCCAGCGTCGGCAACACCCAGATCAAGCAGGTCGGCGCCCAGGCCAGCAGCGACTTCAGCTTCCTGCCCGGCGGCGACTACACCGCCCAGGTCGGCGGCAAGAGCGTGCCGGTCAAGCTGGCCGCCGACAAGTACTACACCCTGGTCAACAACAACGGCGGCAACCCGCAGCTGATCGAAGAACCACCGTTCAAGAACAAGCAGAAAGCCCTGGTGCGGGTGCAGAACCTCAGCGACCAGCAACTGACCCTGAAGACCGCCGACGGCAAGACCGAAGTGGTCAAGCCGGTGGCCGCCAAGGGCCGTGGCGAACGTGAAATCAACCCGGTCAAGGTCAACCTTGCCCTGTATGCAGGCGACAAGAAAGTCGGCGACGTCAAGCCCGTCGCCCTGGAGCGCGGCGAAGCGGCCGTGCTGTATGTCACCGGTTCCGGCAACAGCCTGTCGCCGGTGTGGGTAACTCGCCCCGTGGCTAGCAACTGATCCCCCTGCCTCTAAACGACTATTGGAGAAACATGATGATCCCGGTAATTCTTTCTGGTGGTAGCGGTTCGCGTCTGTGGCCTCTGTCGCGCAAGCAGTTCCCCAAGCAGTTCCTGGCCCTGACCGGCGAACACACCCTGTTCCAGCAGACCATCGAACGCCTGGTGTTCGATGGCATGGACACCCCCATCGTGGTCTGCAACAAGGACCACAAGTTCATCGTCCAGGAGCAGCTGGGCGCGCTGAAGCTGGAAACCCAGGCCATCCTCATGGAGCCGTTCGGCCGCAACACCGCGCCGGCGGTGGCCATGACGGCGATGAAGCTGGTCAACGAAGGCCGTGACGAGCTGATGCTGGTGCTCCCGGCCGACCACGTGATCGAGGACCAGAAGGCCCTGCAGCGCGCCCTGGCCCTGGCCACCGTGGCCGCCGAGCGCGGCGAGATGGTGCTGTTCGGGGTGCCGGCGACCAAGCCCGAGACTGGCTACGGCTACATCCGTTCCAGCCAGGATTCGCTGCTGCCCGAGGGCGTGGCACGGGTCGCGCAGTTCGTCGAGAAACCCGACGAGAAACGCGCCAACGAGTTCGTCCGCGCCGGCGGCTATTTCTGGAACAGCGGCATGTTCCTGTTCCGCGCCAGCCGTTTCCTGGAAGAGCTGAAAAAGCACGATCCGGACATCTACGACACCTGCCTGTTGGCCCTGGAGCGCAGCGACGAAGAGGCCGATGTGCTGAGCATCGACGAAGCCACCTTCGCCTGCTGCCCGGACAACTCCATCGACTACGCGGTGATGGAGAAGACCCAGCGCGCCTGCGTGGTGCCGCTGTCGGCCGGCTGGAGCGACGTGGGCTGCTGGTCGTCGCTGTGGGACGTGCACGAGAAGGACGACAACGGCAACGTCACCAAGGGCGACGTGGTGGTGCAGGACAGCCACAACTGCATGATCCATGGCAATGGCAAGCTGGTGTCGGTGATTGGCCTTGAGAACATCGTGGTGGTCGAGACCAAGGACGCCATGATGATCGCCCACAAGGACAAGGTCCAAGGCGTCAAGCAGCTGGTCAACACCCTCGACGCCCAAGGCCGGACCGAGACCCAGAACCACCTGGAGGTCTACCGCCCGTGGGGCTCGTACGACTCGGTGGACATGGGCGGGCGCTTCCAGGTCAAGCACATCACCGTCAAGCCGGGCGCCAGCCTGTCGCTGCAGATGCACCACCACCGCGCCGAGCACTGGATCGTGGTATCCGGCACCGCCGAGGTGACCTGCGACGAGAACGTGTTCCTGCTGACCGAGAACCAGTCCACCTACATCCCCATCGCCTCGGTGCACCGCCTGCGCAACCCGGGCAAGATCCCGCTGGAGATCATCGAGGTGCAGTCCGGCAGCTACCTGGGCGAGGATGATATCGAGCGCTTCGAGGATGTGTATGGGCGAACTTCCACGCCGGTGGAGCGTGGGGTTTCGGTGAAGACCATCGCGCAGTAACAGCTGCAAGCTGCAAGCTGCAAGCTGCAAGCTGCAAGAAAAAGCGGGGGCGCGGTGAATCGAAAGGCTCGATTCGTCGCGCTCCCGCTTTTTCTTGTGGCTTGCAGCTTGCAGCTTGGCGCTCCAAGATGATCAAACACCCGCCACCAAGGCCTGCCCCACCATGATCATCGGCGCCCTGCTCATCCTCACCTGGCTGGTCCTGCTGCTGCGTTACCCGGCCAAGGCCTTGCCGATTTCCCTGGCGGCCGTGTGTGGCCTCGGGCTGGTGGCGCTGTGGGTGGTGTGGCAGGACACCCGCGAGGCCTCGCAGCTGGCCCGCCTCGACATTCGCCTGAGCTATGCCCCCGACCAGTGCCCCGCCGACCGCGCCCTGCAGGTGCGCATGAAGAACGGCAACAAGGCGCCGCTGACCGAGCTGCGCTGGCGCGTGGCCGCCTATGCCCCCGGCGATACCGTGAACCTTGCCGAGAATACCTACGCAGCGCCCCGCTATCGCGGTCCCGGCGAATTGCAGCCGGGCGTCGAGTGGAGCGACTGCCTGCCGGTGCCGCCGCTGCGCTCGGGGTATCGGCCGCAGACCCTGGAGTTTCGTGCCGAGCATCTGCAAGGTACATTCGCCAACTAACGTTTTGTCTTTGCTGGCCTCTTCGCGGGTTTACCCGCGAAGAGGCCAGGACAGGCGCTATCAAAACCTCCAGACCACAGGCCCTCTCCATGCCCACCGTCCTCATCACCGGTTGTTCCAGCGGCATCGGCCGCGCCCTGGCCGACGCCTTCCACGAGGCCGGTCATGAAGTCTGGGCCACCGCCCGCAAGCCTGAGGATGTCGAACGCCTGGCCGCCGCCGGCTTCCATGCCCGGCAACTGGACGTCAACGACGCCCACGGCCTCGCCCGTCTGGCCAACGAACTGGAACGCCTGGATATCCTGATCAACAACGCCGGCTACGGGGCCATGGGCCCGTTGCTCGACGGCGGCGCCGACGCCCTGCGCCGGCAATTCGAAACCAACGTATTCGCCCCGGTGGCTGTCACCCGTGCATTGTTTACCTTACTGCGCCACAACCGCGGCGTGGTGGTGAACATCGGCAGTGTCTCGGGCGTGCTGGTCACCCCCTTCGCCGGGGCTTATTGCGCCTCCAAGGCCGCGGTGCATGCCCTGAGCGATGCGCTGCGCCTGGAGCTGGCGCCGTTCGGCATCCGCGTCATGGAGGTCCAGCCGGGGGCGATCGCCTCGCAGTTCGCCAGCAACGCCGGGCGCGAGGCCGAGCTGTTGATTGCCGAGGACTCACCCTGGTGGCCCCTGCGCGAAGGCATCCGCGCCCGCGCTCGCGCCTCGCAGAATCGACCGACACCGGCCACGGATTTTGCCCGCCAAGTGCTCAAGGCGCTGCAACGCAATCGCGTGCCACACCTGTTACGCCTGGGTAACGGCAGCCGTGCGCTGCCCTGGATGGCCCGCTGGCTGCCCGGCGGCATGCTGCAAAAAGTCTTGATGAAGCGTTTCGGCCTCGACGTAACGCTTTGATCTTCCCGGTTTTACGGGGTTTGAGCGATCGATAGCTGACCCTATCGCTAACTATAAAGTGCACACCAGAGCATTTTCCAATGTTGCGCCAAGGCCAAGAATCCCTATCGCATTTGAACGGCCACACCAGACATTAGTGTCATCTCCCGCTGAAATTTGCCCTGCGGGGCCCATTTTGCGGGGGAGAAACACTGCCGGCTCAAAAGCAATCAGGGAGAAACCTCCAGGATCGGAGCCCCAAGGTCTGGCTGGCAGTCTTTCTCACAAATGCATACAGGTAAACTCTGGAGTCATTCGTGAAACACGCTCAACTTCCTCGCAAAGTCCCCACGCAAGCCCGTTCCAGGATGATGGTCGAGACCATCCTGAAGACCACCGCCACGGTGGTGGTCAAGCACGGCTATGCGGGAACCAACACCAACCTGGTCGCGGAACGCGCCGGCGTCAGTGTCGGTTCGGTCTACCAGTATTTCCCCAACAAGGACGCGTTGATCGCCGCCCTTTACGAGCGCCACGCCCAGGCGGTGAACCAGATCATCCTCGAGGTCGCCGGACGCCAGGATGTGGCCGACCTGCCAAGCCACATCACCCTGCTGGTGCGTGGCCTGCTGCAACTGCACCTGCAAGAGCCCGAGCTGCACCGCATGTTGAACAAGGACTTCGCCTTCCTCAGCATTGGCAGCAGCGAGCACCAGGTACGTATTACCCATTCGATGGAATGCCTGCTGCAACGCTGGCGTCTGACCCAAGGCAACCTGCAATCAGCCGCCTGGCTGACTGCGCAGATGATCATGTCGATGGTCAAGGCTTACACCCTGGACGCGCCGCAGATCAGCCAGGCCGGCATCGAGGACGCAATCTGCTGTTCGGTGACCGGGCTGCTGTGCGCCAGTCCGCACAGCAGCTTCACCCAGGCCGGTTACCTGGCCAACGGTGTCGTCACCCATTCACACCTGGGCGCCGCGTGACGCCTGGACCTGCAGCAGCTGCCGGTAGCGCTCGAGCAGCCGACGCGATTGCAGGTAGCTAGGCACTTCCACCACCAGGCCATCGACCTCGGCGCGCACGCTGCCCGAGCGGGTAGCGTGCTCGAAGGCGTCGATCTGGCGCTGCGCCAGCTCGGCCTCGGCGGCTGTCGGGGTCAGGTAGCGATTGGCCACGGCGACATGCGCCGGGTTGACCACGCCCTTGGCCTGGTAGCCGATGGAACGGGCGAATTGCATGTCCGCCTCGGCACCTTCGTCGTCGGCGAAGGTATAGGGCGAGTCGATCGCCAGCACCCCCGCCGCCGCGCACTCGAGCAAAAAGCGCGAACGCGGGTAGAACAGCTCGGTGCCGGCGCGGCTGCGACCGGCACCCAGATCGGCGACCATGTCCTCGGTGGCCACCAGCATCGCCTTGATGCGCGGGGTGGCATGGGCGATCTCGATAGCCCGAACCACGCCCAGGGCCGTTTCGATGTTCGGCACGATCAGGGTCGACCCCGGAGTGATGCCGTACTGGCCTTCCAGGCGGGTGATGTGCCAGTCCAGTAGGGCCATCTGCTCGCGCGACTCGACCTTGGACATCATCACCACTTGCGGGCGCGCCGCCATCACCGCCTCGAGGTCTTCCAGGCCGCAGGTCTCGAACGGGTTGATGCGCACCGAGGTAATGCGCCCGCATTCACGCCAGTGCTGCATGACGCCCGCGGCGATCTGGCGCGCCTCGGCGCGTCGTTCAGGCGGGGTGAAGTCCTCCAGCTCCTGCACCAGCACGTCGCCGTCGCCGTTCAATGCATCGAGCAAGGCGGCCTGGTCGGCGCCGGGAATGAAAAGGAAGGTGCGGCAAAGCGCCAGGGGATTGTCCTTGGAAACAGCCATGATGACGTCCTGTAGTAGAGATAAAAAGGGGAATGCGTGGCAGCGCTAGAGCATCGCCAAACCGCCGTCGACGGCGATGGTGGTGCCACTGACGAACGACGACTTGCCCGACAGCAGCCAGCCGATCACCTCGGCGGCCTCCTCGGCGCTGCCTTCGCGGCGCAGGGCTGTCATGCCATGCAGTTGCTCGAGCTTGCCGGCGACCCGGGTGGTGTCGTCGAGCATCGGCGTGCGGATCACCGCCGGGGCCACGCAGTTGACATTGATGCCGCGCGGCCCCAATTCACGGGCCAGGCCTTTGCTCAGGGTGATCACCGCGCCTTTGCTGGTGGCGTAACCCAGCGTACCGGCCAGGCCGCCGCCGCGGATGCCGGCGACACTGGCCACGGTGCAGATGCGTCCACCGGCGGGCATCAGTCGCACGGCCTGCTGAACCACGCTGAAGGTGCCGATCAGGTTGATGTCCAGCAACTGGCGCAGGCGCGCCACGCTCAAGGCGTCGAAAGCGCTGGTGTCGACCACGCCGGCACAGGTGGCCAGTGCATCGACACGGCCGAACACGCGCTCGATATCGCTGAACGCCTGCGCCACGGCCTGTTCGTCACACAGGTCCAGGCAATAATGCCGATGCTGCGCGCCAATGGCGTCAAGGGTCGCGGCCAGGCCCTGGGCATCCAGGTCCAGGCACACCACCCGGTAGCCATCGGCGGCCAGCAGGCGGGCGGTCGCCGCACCAATGCCACTGGCGGCACCGGTCACCACCGCCACCTTGGTTTGTTCCAACATATCGAAAGCACTCCTTGCGACAACAGTGCCCGCTCGCAGCTGGGCACGCTCTTCGACATGCTAAAAGAATGTATACAACTCAACTACTCGCATTTGATTAAGCGCAATAACAGGCGCCTAGACCAGCCCTTCCGAATATAAACTCGCATTTTAAATTCGTGCTAAATAAACAGTGGCGACACTCGTAACCACGGCGAAAACGCGAGCTTTTTCCAATTCAATTTAAATTTTCCTGCGCCCGATCGTCGCAGCGCGCAGGCAGGCCGCGGCGCGCCTCGAAAAAACCCCGAAAGACCGCGTATTTCGTGGCCCACAGCGTCTATATAACAGAGCGCAATAGTCAGTTATAAGAATGCGAGTAGCCATTGCCGGGCAAGCTACTTAGGATTTAAAACACTTTGAAACTTTATATTTCAGCTGCACTTAACCGGCACTGACATGAGACAAAAAAGTTTCAAGATAATGACAATTCTCTCTCCACCCTCATATAAAAGGACGTTCACAATGAGCACCAAGGGTTTTGACACCGTCATTGAAATCAAATACCGCGACACCGACTCCATGGGCCATGTCAGCAGCCCGATTTATTACGACTACATGCAGCACGCCTACCTGTGCTACATGCACGACCTGCTGAACCTGCCCAAGCGCGAAAAACTGCCGCACATCATGGTGCGCAGCGAGTGCGACTACGTGGCCCAGGCCATGTACGGCGAAACCCTGGTGGTCACCAGCTCGGTGGTCAAGTTCGGCACCAAGAGCTTCGAGATCGAGCACATCATGCGCCGCTCGGACGACAGCAAGGAAATCGTCGCCAAGGCCAAGTCGTACCACGTGATGTTCGACTACGACAAACAGGCCACCGTGCCTGTACCGCAAGCGTTCAAGGACCAGGTCCTGGCATTCCAGGAAGGCTGAGCCCGGGCTCAGGGATGATGGTATCGCCGGGCGCCTGGCGGCCGGCGAGCAGACTGCAAAGGAACTCTCGCAATGAAATTTTCCTGGACGCCCCAGCAACATGAACTGCTGGTGAAATACCGGGCCATCGGCGCCGAGCTGGCCGAAGCCCGCCGCAGCGCCGAACCTGGTTTCGATCATTACGGCTGGCAACGCCTGTGCGATGCCGGCCTCTGGCAATTGGTCATCCCCGCCAGCCACGGTGGCCTGGGCGAGGACTGGTGGGGCTTCACCGCCGCCCTCGAAGGCCTGGCCTCGTCAATCCGCACCCCCGAACTGCTGCTCTCGGTGATCGCCCAGGCCGGCATGGTCCGCGCCCTGATGCTGTACGGCAACGACGAACAGAAGGACCGCTACCTCACCGCGATCCTCAATGGCGCCCTGAGTGCCACCGGCATTGCCGAACCCGGCACCGGCACCGACGTGCGCAGCATCCACAGCCTGCTGACCCCGACCGCAGATGGCTACCGCCTCAACGGCAGCAAGTTCAACATCGCCCACGCCCCCGTGGCCGACTTCATGTTGATCGTCACCAAGCTGGACACCGACGCCAAGGCCAATATCGCCCTGGTGATGATCGACAAGGACACCCCGGGCCTGACCCGCGGCCAGCCTGACGACAAGCTCGGCAACAAGCACCTGCCGACCGGCCCGTTGCACTTCGACAACCTGCACGTGCCGACCAGCCAAGTGCTTGGCGAGCCCGGCCGTGGCCTGCAGCAGCTGATCAAGATCATTTCCCTGGGCCGCCTGTACTACGGCCTGGTGGCGGCCAACCTGCCCACGCCGTTCCTCGCCGAGGCCATGCAGTACGCGGCCAAGCGCGAAAGCTTCAACAGCACCATCGACAACCACCAGTACGTGCAGAAGCGCCTGGTCGACCTGGCCATGGGCATCGAACGCAACCGCTGGATGGCCTATGCCGCCCTCGATCAGTTGCTCAACGACCAGCCCCAGGCCCTGATGAACTGCTCGATCGCCAAGCTCGGCGCCGCGCAGGACTTCATCAACAGCGCCATCAGCCTGCTCAAGCTGTACGGCAGCCTGGGCTACCACGAAGGCGACGTCGCCAACCTGGTCAAGGATGCCCTCGGTTTCGCCAGCGTCGGCGGCACCGAAGAGATGCACCAGAAGAACATCTTCAACCAGCTGCTGCGCCTGACACAGGCCGTCTGAAACGGTCAAGACCGCAGCCCGCAAGCCCTTTCATGCCCTGCCGGCACACCAGGCCCGCCCCGCCCGGGGTGGGCCTGGCGTAGCCCGGCACTGGGGCTTTGCCTGCCTTCCATTGCGCCCAACACAAAGAGAGCAGACCCGATGCCCATCCCATCGATGCCCTTGCACAGCACCTCGTCCGCCGCCTTCGCCGAGCCGGTCGACGACCGCTTCGAACACGCCAGCGTCGACCAGCTGCGCGCACATCAACTGCAACGCCTGCGCGTCACCCTGGAGCACGCATACGCCAACGTGCCCTGGTACCGCGAGCAGTTCCAGGCCCTGGGGATCCACCCCAAGGACATGAACAACCTGGAAGACCTGGCCCGCTTCCCCCTGACCAGCAAGGCCGAGCTGCGCGAACACTACCCCTTCGGCCTGTTCGCCGTGCCCATGGATCAGGTGGTGCGCCTGCACGCCTCCAGCGGCACCACCGGCAAGCCCACCGTGGTCGGCTACACCCGGCATGACATCGATGTCTGGTCGTCGCTAGTGGCCCGCTCGATCCGCGCCGCCGGCGGCCAGCGTGGCGACCGCATCCACATCGCCTACGGCTACGGCCTGTTCACCGGCGGCCTGGGTGCGCACTACGGCGCCGAGAAGCTCGGCTGCACGGTGATCCCGATGTCCGGCGGCCAGACCGAGAAACAAGTCCAGCTGATCCGCGACTTCCAGCCCGACATCATCATGGTCACGCCGTCGTACATGCTCAACATCGCCGAAGAGATCGAACGCCAGGGCCTGGACCCACGCGCGCTGTCGTTGCGGGTCGGGATCTTCGGCGCCGAGCCGTGGGGCCAGCAGATGCGCGGCGAGCTGGAGCAACGCCTGGGCATCCAGGCCCTGGACATCTACGGCCTGTCGGAAGTCATGGGCCCGGGCGTGGCTATGGAGCACCTGGACACCAAGGACGGCCCGACGCTCTGGGAAGATCACTTCTACCCGGAAATCATCGACCCGGTAACCGGCGAAGTGCTGCCCGACGGCCAGTTCGGCGAACTGGTGCTCACCACCCTGAGCAAGGAAGCGCTGCCGATGGTGCGCTACCGCACCCGCGACCTGACCCGCCTGCTGCCCGGCAACGGCCGCGCCATGCGCCGGCTGGACAAGATCACCGGGCGCAGCGACGACATGCTGATCATCCGCGGGGTCAACGTGTTCCCCAGCCAGATCGAAGAGCAGCTGCTGAACCTGTTCATCTTCAGCCCCGTGCACGAGCTGCACGTCAGCCGCGAAGGCAATCTCGACGCCCTCACCGTCCAGGTCGAGCTGCGCCCGGAACACAGCCGCCTGAGCAACGAAGAACAACGTGCGGCCTGCCAGCAACTGAGCCACCGGATCAAGGTGCATGTGGGCATCAGCACCCGCATCGTGCTCAACCCCTGCCATTCCCTGAAACGCTCCGAAGGCAAGGCCGGCAAGGTCTTCGACCTGCGCGGCACGCGCTGACGGCCCGGTAACCCTCCGTAACGGACCCACGAGGTTGATTCCAACATGGACATGACCATCGGCGACTTTCTCCTGCGTCGCCTGCAGGAACTCGGTATACGCCATCTGTTCGGCGTGCCCGGCGACTACAACCTGACCTTGCTAGAACAAGTCGAGGTCATGCCGGACCTGCGCTTCATCGGCAACTGCAACGAGCTCAATGCCGCCTACGCCGCCGACGGCTACGCCCGCGCCCAGGGCTTCGGCGCCGTGCTGACCACCTATGGCGTCGGCGACCTGAGCGCCCTGAACGGCATCGCCGGCGCCTATGCCGAGCGAGTCCCGGTGGTCATGATCTCCGGCATGCCCCCCCTGCACGCGATCATCGACCGCGCCCTGATGCACCACACCCTGGCCGACGGCAACTACGACAACATCATGGTTGCCGTGCGCCAGTTCACCGTGGCCCAGGCTCGCATCACCGTGGAAAACGCCGCGCATGAGATCGACCGGGTGCTGCAGACCTGCCTGCGCGAACGCCGCCCGGTGTACCTGCAACTGCCGTCGGACCTCGCCTACCTGCACATCGAAGTGCCCGACACCCCGTTGCAATTATGCGAAACCCGCAGCGAGCCGGGCCAGCTGCAACATGTGGTGGCCCAACTGCGCGAACGCCTGGCCAAGGCCAGCCACCCCGTGGTGCTGGTGGACATCGACGTCGAACGCTTCGGCCTGACCGACCAGGTGCTCGAGTTGATCGAACGTCTCGAGCTGCCGTTTGCCAACCTGCCGCCGGCCAAGGCCATGCTGCCAGAGACCCACCACCTGTTCCTCGGCACCTATGCCGGCGCCGGCAGCGCCCCCGCGGTGCGCGAGGCGATCGAGCAGGCCGACTGCGTGCTGAGCATCGGCGCGCGTTTCACCGATGTCAGCACCGCGCTGTTCTCGCAGAAATTCCAGGATGGCGCGCTGATCCAGCTACAGCCCTACGCCGCGTCGATGGCCAAGGTGCACTACAACGCGGTGAGCATGCGCCAGGTGCTGGAAACCTTGGTACAGCAACCTCCGCTGATGCAGGCCGCGCCACGCCAGGTGCCACCGTTCAGTGGCCCGGAGGCGTTCCGCGCGCTGCCTGAACACCCGCTGAGCCAGCTGCGCTTCTGGCAGCGCATCGCCCACCTGATCCGTGGCGACGAGCTGATCATCGCCGAGAGCGGCACTTCCTCGGCTGGCCTCAATGGCCTGCGCATGCCGCGTGGGGTGACCTACCTGACCCAGCCGATCTGGGGCTCGATCGGCTATACCCTGCCAGCCCTGCTCGGCACCCTGCTGGCCCAGCCGCAGCGCCGGCAGATGCTGTTCATCGGCGACGGTTCGTTGCAGATGACCGTGCAGGAGCTGTCGACCATCCTGGCCCACGATCTCAAGCCGATCATTTTCCTGATCAACAACGATGGCTACACCATCGAGCGCCTGATTCTCGGCGAGAACTCCAGCTACAACGACATCAACCCATGGCGCTATGCCCAGTTGCCCAAGGTGCTCGACACCCGCGAGCGTGCCCGGCATTTCACCGTGCACACCGAGGACCAGCTGGAAGTGGCGTTGATCGAGGCCGAAGCCTGCGACACGCTGGTATTCATCGAAGTGGTCATGGAGCGCATGGACGCACCGGAGTCGCTCAAGCGCTTCGCCCGGCTGTTCGCCGAGTTCGACTATGGGCTGCCGGCCCTGAGCCAGCCGACCTTGGCGCATTGACCCTGCGCCAGTGTTTTCCGGCAATCTCGACAACAACAAAGCCCGGGCGGCATGACCGTCCGGGCTTTTTGCATCAGGCGATCGAACGCACCACACCGCCATCCACGCGCATGGCCGCGCCGGTGGTGGCACTGGCCTGGCGCGAGGCCAGGTAGACCACCAGGCTGGCAACCTCTTCCACCGTGGCCAGGCGCTTGATGATCGAGCTGGGACGGTGCTCGGCAATGAAGCTGGCTTCCAGCTCCTCGACCGGCTTGCCGGCCTCGTCGGCCATTTTCTCGAAGTAACCGCCCACGCCCTCGGAGCGGGTTGGCCCCGGCAACACGGCGTTGACCGTCACCCCGGTACCGGCCAGGGTCTCGGCCAAGCCGCGGGACACCGCCAGCAACGCGGTCTTGGTGGTGCCGTAGTGAATCATCTCGGTCGGGATCTGCAGCGCCGACTCGCTGGACATGAACAGCACCCGCCCCCAGTTGCGCGCTTTCATGCCCTGGGCGTAATGCCGCGACAGGCGCACCGCGCTCATCACGTTGACCTCGAAGAAATGCTGCCAGTCTTCATCGCTGATCTCGAAGAAGCCCTTGGGCTCGAAGATACCCAGGTTGTTCACCAGGATGTCGGCTTCCGGCTCCTTGGCGATCAGCTTCTTCACACCTTCGACCGTGTCCAGGCCGGCCACCACGCCGGAGACCCTGGCGCCTGGCAGCTTGTCGGTGATTTTCTTGATCGCGCGCTTGACCCGGCCTTCGTCGCGGCCGTTGATCACCACATTCGCACCCGCCTCGGCCAAGCCAAAAGCGACGGCGAACCCTATGCCGGCCGTGGAACCGCTAACGATTGCACTTTTGCCGTGCAAGGAAATATTCATACCTGCGTCCTTTTTCTGGATGATATCTGTTCCCAAAAACGACACGCCGCCAACAACGCAAGCATTGTTGGCGGCGGGCCTCATGGCTCTCTGAGCGTTGCGTTCAATCGCGTTCAACCTTGGCTTGCATCATCGGCGCAAACGATTGCCAACCGCCGCCCAGGGACTTGTACAACCCCACCATGGACAACGATGTGGCGGCGCTGCTTTCCACCCACTGCTCCTGGTTGGCCAGCAACGCGCTCTGCACCGTCAATACGTTGAGGAAATCCACCGCGCCCTCCACGTACTGGCGCTTGGCGTTGTCCAGGGCCACCCGGCTCTGGCGCACCGCTTCCTCGAGCAGGTCACGGCGCAGCTGGCTGGCGTTGTACTGGCGCAGCACATCGTCCACTTCGTGCCAGGCGCGCAGCACCGTCTGCTGGTACTGCAAGGCCGCTTCCTGTTGCTGCGCCTCGCGCAGTTCGAGCACGCCCTTGAGGAGCCCGCCTTCGAAGATCGGCAGGTTCAACTGAGGCCCTATGGCAAAGCGTCGTGAGTCCCAATTACCGAAGTCCGACAGTTGCATCGACTGGAACCCGGCGCTGCCAGACAGGCGGATGCTCGGATAGAAATTGGCCTTGGCCACGCCAATGCTGGCGGTGGCCGCGTGCAGCCGCGCCTCGGCCTGACGGATGTCGGGCCGGCGCTCGGCCAGCTCCGACGGCAGGCCCATGGCGAAGCGTTGAGCGGTGCGCGGCAGTTCGCCGGGGGTCAGCAGCTCGTTCTGCAAGCTGCGCGGCGGTTCGGCCACCAGCAGGCTCAGGGCGTTGATCAACTGGGCCTGGCGCTCTTCGAGGGTTGGCAGGCGCGCCTCGACCGCCGCCACCTGGGCGGCGGCCTGGGCCACATCGAGGTTGGTCGCCATGCCGTCGTTCAGGCGCATCTGCGACAGGCGCAGCGAATGCCGGGAGACATCGAGGTTCTCGCGGACCACGGCCAGGGTGCTCTGCACCGAGCGCAGCTGGATATAGGTACTGGCGGTGTCGGCCAGCAGCGACAGCAGCACGCCCTGGCGGTCGTTTTCGGCGACCTCGACACTGGCATCGGCCGCTTCCACTTCGCGGCGTACCCGGCCCCACAGGTCCAGCTCCCAGGCCGCGACGAAATCGCCCTGCCACAGGTTGAACGCCGACTTGCCATTCTTGCCGGACGGATCGGCAAGGCCCTCGGCACTGTTGCGCGTGCGGCTGTAGCCAGCGTTGACGTCAACCGAGGGGTACTGCTCGGAGGCGATGCTCATGCGCAGCGCACGGCTCTGCATCAGGCGCGAGGTGGCGATCTGCAGGTCCAGGTTACGCTCCACCGCGCGCTGGATCAGCGCCGTCAGTTGCGCATCGTGGAAGGTCTCCCACCAACGCGCCTCCAGCGGCGTGCTCTGCGGCTGGCTGGGCGCGGCCTTCTCCTGCAACGCCGGCCAGGCCGCCGGCGCAGTCGAGGCGGGCTTGTGGAAGTCCGGGCCGAGGGTGCAGGCGCTCAGGGCCAAGGTGGCGCCCAACAGCAAGGGCGTGCCGGTGCGTGCAAGCTTCATCGGGCGCTGACCTCATGGTTGGCCTTGCCCCGGGTGTCCTGGCCCGCGTCGCTGCGGGTGTCGATGTCGGCGATCACCGACATGCCCACGCGCAGGCGCTGCAGCAACGGCTGGTCGGCGTCGAAGACGATTTTCACCGGGATCCGCTGCACCACCTTGGTGAAGTTGCCGGTGGCGTTGTCTGGCTTGACCGCCGCGAACGTCAGGCCAGTGGCCGGCGCGACGCTCTGCACGTAACCACGCAGGCGCTCGCCGGGGAAGGTATCGACGCTCACTTCCACGCGTTGGCCCGGCAGCACGTGGGTCAACTGGGTTTCGCGGAAGTTGCCGATCACGTAGGCGCGCTGCAGCGGCACCACCGAAAGCATCTTCGCCCCGGGCTGCACATAGGAGCCAATGCGCACCGCGCGCTCGCCGACCATGCCGTCGATCGGCGCGACGATGGTGGTGTAGGACAGGTCCAGGCGAGCCCGGTCCAGTGCCGCATCGGCATGCTTGCGCCCGGCCTCGGCGGCCTGCAGTTGCGCGCTGAGGATATCGGTCTGTTTGCGCGCCGCCGCCAGGGCCGCGCTGGAGTTGGTCAGGCGTGCCTGGGCCTGGTCGACCCGGCTGCGCGCCTGCTGGGCGTTCTGCACGGTGCCGGCGCCCTGCTCGGCCAGGCGCGTGTGGCGGGTAAGCTCATGGCTGGAGAACGCCAGTTCGGCTTTATCGGCGGCCACGGCGGCCTCGGCCTGGGAAATCAGCGAGGCCTGGCGCTCGAGGGTGGCCTTGGCATTTTGCAGTTGCGCGCGGGCCATCTGTGCTTGGGCCTCGGCCGCCGCCAAGGCGGCCTGGAAGTCACGGTCGTCGATGCGCGCCAAGGTCTGCCCGGCCTTGACCTGCTGGTTGTCTTCCACCAGGACCTGGGTGATGAAACCGGCCACTTTCGGCGCGACCACGGTGTAGTCGGCCGAGACATAGGCGTCGTTGGTCGACTGCACGCCGTCGGCGCCGAACAGCGAAGGCAAGGCGCTGAAGGCGATGCCGCCGACGACGATGACCGCCGCCGCGATCAAGGCCAGTTTCTGGTTTTTACTTATGCTCATGATGTTTTTCTCTCTCAACAAGAACGCTATGCCACCGCGCGGGGTGGATAGATCCGGGTAGGCACGAAGGGAATCAGCGCGATCAGCGCCAGCGCCAGCAGTGCCATGCACAGGTAGAGGTCAGCCGAGGTCAGTACCACGGCCTGTTCGTGAATACGCTTGGCCAGGCCGGCGGCGTTGCCGTCGACCAGCGGCGAGTTGCCCAGGTTGTCCACCAGCATGTTCGAGTGGAAATGCCGACGGCTGGTGGTCAGCGCGTCCAGCACCCCGGCGGCGACCACCGAGGCCAGGCCCTTGATGGTGTTGAACCAGGCCGAGGCGAACGGGCCGTCCTGCGGTGTCATGCCGCCGGTGGCAAGCATCAGCAGCGGGATCACCGCCATGGGTTGGCCGAAGATCTGGAACAACTGCAACACGTAGAAGTTGTCGCGGATCCACTGCGAGGTGACGAAGGTGCCGCCGAAGCAGGAAATCGCCAGCATGCCCAGACCGGTGGCCAGGACCCAGCGGCAGTCCACCGCGCGGATGTTGCACAGCGCCGCGGTCAGCGGCAGGGCCAGCAGTTGCGGCAGGGCCACCAGCAGCATTACCGGGCCGGTCTGTGCCGGACGGTAGCCCTGGATCTGGGCGAGGAAGCTCGACGGAATGATGATCACCGCCGACAGCACCACCAGCACGCCGCCCAGGGTGATCAGCGCATGGGTGAGGTTGCGGTTGGTGAGCATCTGCAACTTGAAGAACGGCAGCGGGTGAGACCATTCGTTGATCATGAACAGCACCAGCAGCGCCAGGCCACCGCCGAGCAGCCAGCAGATCAGCGGTGAGTTGAACCAGCCGTAGCGATCGCCCTGGGACAGGCCGATGACGATCGAGCAGATCGCCGGCAACCCCAGCAACAGGCCACGCCAGTCGAACTGCTTGAAACGTTCCAGGCGCAGGGGATCCTGTGGCAGGCCCCAGGCCACACAGGCCATGGCCAGCAGCGAGGGCACGATGATCTGCCAGAAAGCCCACTGCCAACCCACGTATTCGGTCCACAGGCCGGCCAATGGCAGGCCTAGGCTGGGGCCGAAGGTGGCGGTCAAGGCATAGCCGGCCAGGCCGTAGAGCTTGATGCCCGGCGGCAGGAAGCGCAGCGCGACGCTCATCAGCATCGGCGGCAGGGCGCCACCGGCGAAACCTTGCAAGGTGCGCAGCACCATCAAGGTTTCCTGGTTGGGCGCGAACGGGCACAGCAGGCCAAGCACGGCGAACGCACCAATGGCGCAGAGGGTGAAGCGGCGCAGGGAAAAGGTCACCGAGCACCAGGGCGCGAAGGCCATGGCCGACACCGAGGTCGCCGAGTACAGCGCCACCAGCCACGAGCCTTCATCGGCGCCGATGCCCATGCCGCCACGGATATCGGCAAGGGCCATCTTGGTGACCATCTCGTTGAGGCCAGCGCACAGCACCGCCAGCAGCACGCCGACCAGGCCGACAACGATGCGCGGGCCGAACGCCGGTGGCGCGGCCGGCTTGGCCGGGGCCGGGGCCGCGGCGGCCGCCGGAGCGGCCACGCCAGCCGTGGCGGCCAGCGACGTCATGGCCTGGCCCCGGCGGCACGGGCTGGGGCGGGGCAAGGCAGATAGGCACGCATGGCTATAGAACTCCGGGAAAGTAGATACCCGGCAAGTCTAGGGAGGCACAATGCTGACGAAAACTGACATATTCGCAGCTTTATGCTGCATGCAATGCAACTATAAAGTCACTAAATTAAGGTTAAGTGCGACGGCAGGCCTGGCAGAGGGCCCTGCGCAACCGGTGCCCGCGAACACCGCCGCAGTCGGTGCCATGCACCGCGCCGCCCGGGTCGCCAGCAAAGCCGGCTCCCGCATTGCACTCAATGCCTGCTGCAGCACTCCTTGAGCGTCTGGCGCAGCCAGCGGTGCGCCGGGTCGTTGTCATAACGCGGGTGCCAGGCCTGCATGATCGCCACCGACTCCAGCGCGATGGGAATGCGGAACGAGCGCAACGGCAAGCCAAGGCGCGCGACACTCAACAGCACATGCTGCGGCAACGGCAGCAGCAGGTTGGACTCGGGCAGCGAGAACATCGCCGAGTGGAAACTCGGTGTAATCAACGCCACTCGCCGGCTCAAGCCCATGCCCGCCAGCGCCTGGTCGATCGGCCCGGTGGCGCGACCACGGCGCGACACGCTGATCTGCTCGTAGGCGGCGAAACGCTCCGGGGTGATCTCGTCATTGAAGATCGGGTGATCGACCCGGGCCAGGCCGACGAAGGTGGTGGAGAACAGGCTCTGCACCTTGATCTCCGGCCCCAGGTTGCGGGTGGCGCTGATGTAAAGGTCCAGGCGCCCATCGCGCAGGCTTTCGTCCTCGTCGCCACCCTCGCCCTCCGGCACAAAGCGCAACACGGTGCGGGGCGCCTGTTTGCGCATGGTTTCCAGCAATGGCGTGGCGAAGGGTGCGATGAACACATCGTTGGCGCGCAGGTTGAAGGAACGTTCCAGGGTCGGCAGGTCGACCTCGTCGCTGGAGCTGAAGACCTGGCCGGCCTGTTCGACCACGCTGCGCACCTGGCTGCGCAAGGCCATGGCCTTGGGCGTGGGCACCAGGCCGCGGCCGGCGCGCACCAGGATCGGGTCGCCAACGGCGTGGCGGATCCGCGTCAGGGTGCGGCTCATGGCCGCCGGGCTGAGGTTCATGCGGCGCGCCGCTCCGACCACGCTGCCCTCGTCGAGCAGGGCGTCCAATGCGACCAGAAGGTTCATATCCGGAAAGTGCATGGTAAGCATCCATTCAAGAATTTCGGTGAATCCGCTGCAATATTACCAGTCTTTGCCAGTTTTCCTGCCTTTGCATACAACGCAACTTGTGATTGCACCGCACACCATTTACCCAATTGTAATCATTCCCAAAAATAGCTGCCTCTCGCATAACCAATGGACTTGCAACCATGTTCCGCTCGGTACTGATCGCCATTGATGGCACCCCGCGCAGCCTTGGCATCCTCGACACCGTCAAGCGCTTCTGCGACCCCGAGCAGTACTTGCTGCACGTATTGCTCGCCGTCGACAGCGCCTATGCCCTGGAAGAATTCGACCAGCGCCTGAGCCGCTTCGACCAAACCGAATACCCGGCCGCCGCCCAGGAGCAACTGCAGGCGGACAAGATCATGCAAGAAGCCATCCAGGCTTTTGAGCAGGCGGGTTTCTCGACCACCGGCAGCCAAGAGCTCGGCGAGCCGGCCGAAGCCATCATCAAGGCTGCCAAGGCACGCAATATCGACCTGATCGTCATGGGCCATCGCCACCTCTCACGCCTCAAACGCATGCTCGACCCTTCGATCGCCAGCAAGGTCATCGACGAAGCCAGCTGCCCGGTGCTGATCGATGCCCACCCTCAATCCCCACGCCACTGAACCGAGACGACACGGATGAAACTCGACTACCTGCAACTGGAACAGTTTGGCGCCGTCGCGCTGCTGCGCCTGAGCCGCCCCGAAGCCCTCAACGCCCTCTGCGTCGAGCTGATGGAAGAGCTGGCCGGCGTGCTCGAGCGCCTGGAACAGGACCGCAGCGTGCGCGCCCTGGTGCTGACCGGCGGCGACACCGTGTTCGCCGCGGGCGCCGACATCAAGGCCATGCGCGATCGCAGCTACATGGACGTCTACACCAGTGACTTCGTGACGGTGAACTGGGAACGCCTGGCCAGCTTCCGCAAGCCCACCATTGCCGCGGTGGCCGGTTACGCCCTGGGCGGCGGCTGCGAACTGGCGCTGATGTGCGACATGATCATCGCGGGCGAAAGCGCCCGCTTCGGCCAGCCGGAAATCAAGATCGGCACCATCCCCGGTGCCGGTGGCAGCCAGCGCCTGGCGCGCTCGATCGGCAAGGCCAAGACCATGGACCTGGTGCTGACCGGGCGCACCATGGACGCCGAGGAAGCCGAACGCTGTGGCCTGGTCAGCCGCCGGGTCAGCGACGCCACGCTGCTCGACGAGGCGCTGCAAGCCGCCTCGCGTATTGCCGGCTATTCGGGCCCGGTGACCATGATGGCCAAGGAAGCGGTCAACCATGCGTTCGAAACCAGCCTGAGCGAAGGTGTGCGGGTCGAGCGCCGGTTGTTCCACTCCACCTTCGCCATCGACGACCAGAAGGAAGGCATGGCAGCCTTCGCCGAGAAACGCACTCCGCAGTTCATGCACCGCTGAGCCCCGGCGCCAAACCCTAGGCACCGGCTACGCCGGTGTTCGCGGCTGAATCCGCTCCCACAGGATACGCGCCACTTTGACGCTAAGCGCTGTACCTGTGGGAGCGGATTCACCCGCGAAGCAAGCGCCCGCGGTACCCGGCACCAAAGCGAGTCAATCGCCATCCGGCGTGACCACCACGGTGCAGGTGGTACCCGCCGCCAGCAAAAAGCCCTCGGGCACCTCGTCGATGTGGATGCGTACCGGCACCCGCTGCGCCAGGCGCACCCAGTTGAAGGTCGGGTTCACATCGGCGATCAGCTCGCGGCTCTGCGGGTTGTCGCGGTCGTAAATCCCCCGGGCGATGCTCTCCACATGCCCTTTGATGCGCTCGCCGCTCATCATCTGCAGTTCGGCCACATCGCCTACCTTGACGTGGGGCAGCTTGGTTTCCTCGAAGAAGCCGTACACCCAGAACGACTGCTCATCCACCACCGCCATCACCGCCTCGCCGGTGCGGGCGTAATCGCCCTTGTGGATGTTCAGGTTGGTCACGTAGCCATCGACGGTGGCAACGATCTGCGTGCGCTTGAGGTTCAGTTCGGCGGCGGCCAGCTGGGCCTGGGCGTGCTGGTAGTCGGCCAGGGCGGAGCTGGCGATATTGCTGGCGTCGTCGCGGTTCTCTTTCGAGATCACCAGGTTGTCCATGTCGGCGCGGCGCCTGGCGTTGACCTTGCGCATTTCCCAGGTGGCCTTGCGCGAGGCAACCAGCGCCTTGGCCTGCTCCACCGCCAACTGGTAGTGCTCCGGGTCGATGCGGATCAGCACGTCGCCCTTCTTCACCCGCTGGTTGTCCTTGACCGGTACGTCCACCACATAGCCCGGCACATCGGCGGCAACGTTGATGATGTCAGCGCGCACCCGGCCGTCGCGGGTCCACGGCGTGGTCATGTAGTGCAGCCACAACTGGCGGCCGATCACCACGGCAGCGGTCAGCACCAACAGGGTGGCGATCAGGCTGAAGAACTTTTTCATTGCAGGATTCTCACCAGTAGAGCGACAGCGCCAGGGCGCCGAACAAGCAGACGAACAGGCTCAGGCGCAGCAGCGCCGGGTGCCAGAAGAAGCGGTAGCCATCATGGCTGGCGATGAACCGGTCCAGGCCCCAGGCCAGGCCCAGGGCGAACAGGAACATCAAGGTCATGGTGGGCATGTACACGCCATGGAAGGCGATCTCGCGAGGCATGGTTTCACGGAGCATCGTGCAGTCCTTTCGCCGGAGCCAGCGGCGACTGTGGGTCAAGCAGGGAGGAACGGATGAAGTGCAGGTAGCTTTGTGCGCGCCGCAGCACCGAGGTGTCGAAGTGCCGGGCGAAAGGTTCGTCGGTGGCCTGCACGCGGCTGATGGCATGGTCCACCGCCACCAGCGCGCGTTCGTAGTTGCTGGCGCTGGGTTGCAGGAACAACCGCGCCAGGGCCCGGCCCATCACGCGGATGGCCTGGCGCCACGGCTGCGACTCGGCGTAGGCCGGGTGCACCGGAGCGCGGGCCTGCTCCTTGCGCAGCTCGATGATGGCGTGGCCGATCTCCAGCACGGTGAACATCCAGCCCATCAGCTGGCTCTGCACCTGCGGCTTGCCGGCGGCCAGGCCGTAGGCCTGGTGCAGCAGGTCGCGGGTACGGCTTTCGAAGGCCGAGCCCAGGCCGCGCAAGCGCCCGCCGATGGCGAACAGCACCTGCTCGCGCAACTCCTGCTCCAGCCGGTTCCACAGCCAGCGGCTGTTGGGCGGCAGGATGATCGCCCCGGCCGCGGCACAGACGAACATGCCGATGACCATGCCGATGTAGTCGTTGATGAAGGTATAGGGGTCGTAGACCGTCAGGTTGTTCGGCACCGAGCCGATGGCAAAGAACACCAGCAGGCCCAGGCCGTAACCGGCATAGGCCGGGCGCGAGGCGAGGAACGCACCGAGCACGAACACCGGCGCCAACACCATGCACAACAGTGGGAAACCATCGATCCAGGGGAACACGAAGAACGTCTCGAAGAAGCCGACGAAGGCGCCGATCGCCGTGCCGCAGGCCATCTGAAACGCCATGCGCTTGGGGTTCGGCGATGCCGCCGACAGGCCCACGGTGACCGTGGCGATCAGGGTCATCATGCCGCCACTGGGCCAATCGCTGAGCAGCCAGTAGCTGCCCAGCAGCAACAGCACCGCCGAGGCACGCACCCCAGCGGCGAGCGATACCAGCCAGCTGGTCTGGGCCACATAAGGTTCGTCCCACTGTTCGCGCTCGTGCTTGTGCACGGCCAGCGAGGCGTGGGTCTCGGCGTAGCTGTACATCTCGTCGACGAAGCGGTACAGCAACTCGAAGGCGGTATGGAAGTCGAGCAGGTCAGACTCGCTGGGGTTGGTCTGCAGATACTCGGCGCGCAGACCACGCACCTGGGCCTGCAGGCCTTCCTTGTAGGTGCCCAGCTCCAGGGCCAGGCGCAAGGCGTCGGCGTCCGTCAACGCCCGGCCGACATAGGGCTGCAGCAGCTCGGCCAGGGTTTGCAGCCCGGGCTCGATGGCGCCGACGATCTGCAGCGGGCCACGGGCGCGCAGGCGCTCGAGCAACCGGTGCAGGGCGTTGAAACGCGTGGTGATGGCCATGAACTCGCTGTTCATCCGCACCAGCCGGCCGGAACGCCGGCGCATGTGCGGGTCTTCGAAGGCGGTGACGTTACGCAGGCTCTCAAGGCCGACCGCCTCGGCAACGAAGCGCACATTGCTGGTCTCGAAACGGTCGCGCTGGCTGTCGCCGCGCAGGGCCTCGACCACCACCCCGGCGAACACGCCAAAGCGCTGGTACAGGGCGTTGCGCATGGCGGCACTGGCCGACTGCGGCAGGATCGCGGCGCTGACGAAGGTCGAAACGAGAATCCCCAGGGCAATCTCCAGCACCCGCCACACCGCTGCCATGAACGCCTGATCGGGGTGCTGCAGCACCGGCAGGCCGATCATCGCCGCCGTGTAGCCGGCCAGCACGAACCCATAGGCGCGGAAGGTCCGATAGCGCATGGCGCCCGCCGAGCACAGGCCGACCCACAGGGCCAGGCTGGGCAGGAACAGCTCGGTGTTCTGCGGGAAGATCGCGATCAGGGCGACCATCATCGCCGAGCCGGCCAGGGTGCCGAGCACCCGGTAGAAACTCTTGGCGAACACATGGCCGCTCTGCGGCTGCATGACGATGAACACGGTGATCATCGCCGTGCGCGGCTGCGGCAGCTCCAGGCGCATGGCCAGCCACAGGGTGATGAAGGCGGCGGCCAGGACTTTGAAGATATAGACCCAGGTGACGCCGTCGGTACGCGCCCAGGCAAAGAACCCCCGGCGCCACTCCAGGCTCTGCAGCCAGCGCAAGGGCAAGCTCGATGTGCTCATTCGGCGTGGTCCGGCGTGTCGAAGATGGCCAGGGTGGCTGGTGTTTTCGGTGCGGCCTGGCGCTCTTGATCGGGCACATCCTTGCCCGCCTCCAGGCCGCCGCCCAGGGCAGTGACCAGTTCGGCATGGGCCACCAGGCGCGCGGCCTGCACTTGCTGCTGCACCTGCTGCTGACGGAACAGCAAGGTCTGGGCATTCAGCACGTTGAGGTAATCGGTGAGCCCGCGCTGGAAGGCGACGGTGGCGATGTCGTAAGTCTTCTGCGCGGCGGCCACGGATTCGGCGGCGAAATGCGCCTGCTCCTTCATCGACTCGCGGCGGATCAGTTGGTCGGAGATGTTCTTCAACGCGCCGATCACCGTCTGGTTGTAGCGCGCCACGGCCACGTCATAGCCCGCCGAGGCCACGCCCAGCTGCGAGCGCAGGCGGCCACCATCGAAGATCGGCAGGCTGATGGCCGGCCCGACGTTGTAGTTGAACTTGCGCCCGGTGAGGAACTCCAGCGGGCCGCCCCCAGTGGCCATGAAGCCGAGGCCGCCGACCAGGTCGACATTGGGGAAGAACCCGGCATGGGCCACGTCGATGCCACGGGCCTGGGCCGCCACCTGCCAGCGGCTGGCGACCACGTCGGGACGCTGCCCGACCAGTTCGGCGGGCAGGTTCGACGGCAGTTTCAGCGGCGCAGCGAGGGTCAGGGTCGGGCGTTGCAGTTTCGCGCCCTCCCCCGGCCCCTTGCCGGCCAGGGCCGCCAGCTGGTTGCGAGTCAGGGCGATCTCTTCGTCGAGGCTGTCGATCTGACGGTGGGTTTCCGGCAGCGGCGCTTCGGCCTGGCTGACTTCGAAATGGGTACCGATGCCGCCGTCGAGGCGACGCTTGGCCAGGGCGACGATCTGCTCCTGCTGCGCAAGCTCCGCCAGCACGATATCGCGCCGGGCGTAATGCAGGCTGAGCTGGATGTAGGAGCGTACCACGTTGTTCTCCAGCTCCAGCTGGGCCTGGCGCGCCTCGGCGGCGCTCATGTGCGCCTGGTCCACGGCCTGCTCGCTGGCATTGCGCTCGCGGCCCCACAGGTCCAGGGCGTAGCTCAAACCGATGGCGGCGTTGTTGTCCCAGGTGTTGGCGCCGGACAGCGCGCCGGGGCCGTAGAACTGATCCTCAGGCCAGTTGTGACGCTTGAGGGTGGCGTTGCCGTTGGCCTGCAGCTTTTCCGCCGACTCGACCACGCCCGCCATGGCCTTGGCTTCGCGCACCCGCGCGGCGGCCATGGCCATGCTCGGGCTGCCGGCCAATGCCAATGCGACCCAGTCGTTCAACTGCGCGTCGCCATAGGCGCGCCACCATTGCTGGGCCGGCCAGTGGGCGTCGCGCGCAGCCTCGCGGATGGCGTCGTCGGTGGTCAGTTGGTTGGCTTGGAGGGTCTTGCTCTGCGGGGCGATGCCCCAGGTTCCGATACAGCCGCTCAAGGTGAGACAAAGGGCACAGGCACTGAGCGCGCTAAGCGCTCTGATGTTGCGACGCGGCACAGCTGCGATTTCCCGAGGAAGAGGTGGAGGGGCCGGGCAATTCTAGGGGCGGGTTTCATTGGCGATAAGCGTATATTCCTGCGAATCTTTGTTACCAAAACAGCGATAATCCGGCTTTAGTCGGAAGCGAAACAGCGTTACTTCATGTCACAATTTTGTCCTCTAAACCGAGAGTGACCCATGGACACCCTGCAAAACATGCGTGCTTTCAGTTGCGTGGCCCAGCTCGGCAGCTTTACCGCTGCCGCGGCGCAACTGGATACGACCACCGCGAACGTGTCGCGGGCGGTCTCCAACCTGGAAGCCCATCTGCAAACCCGCCTGCTCAACCGCACCACCCGGCGCATCGCGCTGACCGAGGCCGGCAAGCGCTACCTGATGCGCTGCGAACAGATTCTTACCTACGTCGAAGAAGCCGAGGCCGAGGCCAGCGATGCCCATGCCCGCCCCGCCGGGCAGCTGAAGGTGCATTCGATGACTGGCGTCGGCCAGCACTTCGTGGTCGACGCCATCGCACGCTACCGCGAATCGCACCCGGACGTGACCTTCGACCTGACCATGGCCAACCGCGTGCCCGACCTGCTCGACGAGGGCTATGACGTGTCCATCGTGCTGGCCAGCGAGCTGCCGGACTCGGGGTTCGTCTCCCAGCGCCTGGGTATCACCTACAGCATCGTCTGCGCTGCGCCCGACTACGTGGCGCGCCACGGCTTCGCGCACAAGCCCGCCGACCTGCTCAAGCATGCCTGCCTGCGCATGGTCAGCCCGGTGATCCCGCTGGAGAAATGGCTGTTCGACGGCCCCGAGGGGCAGGAGGTGGTCAACATCACCACCTCGCCGTTCCAGGTGAACTCCGCCGATGCGATGAAGACCGCGATCCGCAGCGGCATGGGCGTGGGCGTGCTGCCGATCTACACCGCCATTGATGGCCTGCGCGACGGCAGCCTGGTGCGGATCCTGCCGCAGTACCGCCTGCAGGAACTGAACCTGTATGCGATCTACCCGTCGCGCCAGTACCTGGATGCGAAGATCAAGACCTGGGTCGAGTACCTGCGCAACTCGCTGCCGGAGATTCTCGCCGCCCACGAGGCCGACCTGAAAACCCACGAGCTGCTGATCGCCAACTGAAAAAGCCGGTGCATTCGGGCGGGGGACAATGGTAGGTTGCTAAGCAACGACACCGCCCCTACCCGCCTTGCAGAGAAGCAGCCCGATGAAAAAGACCGTCCTGGCCTTCAGCCGCATCACCCCGGCCATGGCCGAGCGCCTGCAACACGACTTCAACGTGATCGTGCCCAACCCCAAGCTGGGCGACATCGCCGCCCAGTTCAACGAAGCGCTGCCCGAGGCCCACGGCCTGATCGGCGTCGGCCGCAAGCTGGGCCGGGCGCAGCTCGAAGGCGCGGGCAAGCTGGAGGTGGTGTCCAGCGTCTCGGTCGGCTACGACAACTACGACCTGGACTACTTCAACGAGCGGGGCATCGCCCTGACCAACACCCCCGACGTGCTCACCGAAAGCACCGCCGACCTGGGCTTCGCCCTGATCATGGGGTGCGCCCGGCGCACCGCCGAGCTGGACGCCTGGACCAAGGCCGGACACTGGCAGGCCACCGTCGGCCCGGCGCAGTTCGGCAGCGATGTGCACGGCAAGAAACTGGGCATCGTCGGCCTGGGCAACATCGGCGCGGCCATCGCCCGGCGTGGCCGTTTCGGTTTCAACATGCAGGTGCTGTACACCGGCAACAGCCGCAAGGCCGCGCTGGAGCAGGAGTTGGGCGCGCAATTGCGCAGCCTGGATGAGCTGTTGGCAGAAGCCGATTTCGTCTGCCTGGTGGTGCCGCTGTCCGACGCCACCCGCAAGCTGATCGGCGCCCGCGAGCTGAAGCTGATGAAGCCCAGCGCGTTCCTGGTCAACATATCCCGTGGCCCGGTGGTGGACGAAGCGGCACTGGTCGAGGCACTGCAGGAAGGCACCATTCGCGGCGCCGGCCTGGATGTGTACGAGAAGGAACCGCTCGGCGATTCGCCGCTGTTCAAGCTGCCCAACGCCCTGACCCTGCCGCACATCGGCTCGGCCACTGCCGAGACTCGCGAAGCCATGGCCAACCGGGCCATCGACAACCTGCGCTCGGCCTTGCTGGGCGAGCGGCCGCAGGACCTGGTGAATCCGCAGGTGTGGAAAGGCTGAGCCGTTCAACCCGAGGTACTGGCCCGGTCGCAGCCCGCTCCCACTGCAGACTGCGACAGGGCGCCATTACTTGACTGCCAGCCCCCCTTCCACAGGCCTGGGCTTCGGCTTGCGAAACACCAGCACATTCCCCGCCATCACCGCCACCAACCCCAGCAACGCCGGCGCTGTCCACTGATAGCCCTCGGCGAACGCCGACACATTCAACGCCACCAGCGGGAACAGCACGGTGCAGTAGGCGGCCCGCTCCGGCCCCATGCGCCCGACCAGGGTGAGGTAGGCGGTAAAGCCGATCACCGAGCCCGGGATCACCAGATACAGCAGCGAGCCGATGTAACGCGTGTTCCACTCCATATCGAAGGGGATCCCCCTGAGCAGGCAATACCCCGCCAGCATCGACGCGCCATAGACCATGCCCCAGGCATTGGTGGTCATGGGTTTGAGCCCGGCCTTCTGCTGCACGCTGGAGAGCATGTTGCCTGCGGAGAAACACAGCGTGCCAAGCAGCGCCAAGCCCAGGCCATAAAGGGTTTCGCGGCTGGCGGCATGATGGGAAAGCTCCGGCCAGAACAGCAGCCCCAAGCCCAGCAGCCCCATGGCCCCGCCGCCAAGCACATTGGCGGCGATCCTCTGGCCGAAGAAGATCCGTGCATTGATCGCGTTCCACAGGGTGGCGGTGGAGAACACCACGGCGATCAGGCCGCTGGCGACCCACTGGCTGGCGGTGAGGAAGCACATGAAGTTGACGCAGAACAAGCACAGGCCCTGAGCCAGGCACACCAGGTGGCCGCGCCGGTTCATCGGCTGCAGGCGGCGGGTGAGCAGCAGCAAGGCGAACAGGATCAACCCGGCCAGGGCGAAGCGGTAGACGATCGACACCGGGATGGCGACCACCCCCAGTTGCAACTTCAGGGCGATCCAGGTGGTGCCCCAGATCAGGACGGTGAGCAGATAGAGCGACAGGTTCACGGGCATTCCTCCAGACAGTCGACTTGGGGCCGCTTCGCGGCCCATCGCTGGCAAGCCAGCTCCCACAGGAACAGCACATGCCTTCACCTTGTGGGAGCTGGCTTGCCAGCGATTCGAGGGCGCAGCCCTCGCCAGGACTACGAGTCTTTACCGCGCCCTGAGTCCGGCGCTTGCATAAACTTGCGCTTTTCCTCCTCCGCCAGCTGCCATCCCGCCCGCGCCGCAGTACGATGGCCTCCAGAGGAGTCTCCGATGCCCGCACTCGACCACCTGCAAGTCTTCAACGCCATGCATGCCTCGCCCCACGCCCGGCTGGAGCTGAGCGCGCACCTGGGCGACGGGCTGGCGGCGGCCTTGTGGAGCAACCGCGACGACGCCCGCGACTACCAGGCGCCCAGCCACCACACATTGTCCTGCTACATCGCCGACGGCACCGGTACCTTCCGCCGCCAGCGCCCGGCCGACAAGGGCGCGCCGGGCAAGCTGTGCATCATGCCGGCCGGCCATGAGTCCAACTGGGTGGTCAACGGCACGATCCGCCTGGCCCACCTGTACATCAGCGAACAGCAGTTCGCCCTTGGCTGCACCCGCCTGCTGGACCGCGAGCCGCGTGAAATGCAGCTGCACGAGGCGACCTTCCTCGACGACCCGCAACAGGCCGCACGCTTTCGCCAGCTGATCGGCCTGGACTGGGCCGAGCCCGGCGAGCGCCTGCTGGCCAGCAGCCTGGCCCATGACATCATCGACCACGCCGTGCTCAATCAGGCCGGCCTGCGCCAGGGGCTCAAACTCAAGGGCGGCTTGGCGCCGCACCAGCGTCGGCAACTGGTGGACTATATCGAGGCCCACCTCGACCAGGCGCTGACGCTTGGCGAGCTGGCACTGCGCTGCAACCTTTCCGAATACCACTTTGCACGGATGTTCCGGACAAGCTTCGGTTTGCCGCCGCATCAGTACCTGCTTGCTCGGCGGCTGCAGCGGGCGTGTCGGTTGCTGCGCATGGGCACACTGCCCCTGGGCGAAGTGGCGCTGCTGTGCGGGTTTGCCAGTGCCAGTCACTTCAGCAACCGGTTTCGCCAGGCGTTGGGAGCAACGCCCGGGGAGTATCGTGCGGCGTTCTGCGCCTGACTGCCGGGCGTTATCGCGCGGCCAGCCCGCTCCCACGCCGCCCATCATCGGTTGGCGTCAGAACTCGAACGTGCTCGACAGGCTGACCTGCCGCGCATCCCCCACCGCGACGAAGTAACGGTTCACCGCCGAGCTGTAGTACACCTTGTCGAACAGGTTCTTCACGTTCAACTGCAGGCGCACCTTGTGCTCGTCCAGCTTGGTTTCGTAGCTGGCGAAGGCATCGGCCACGGTGTAGGCCGGCAGGTCGAAGTCGTTTGTCGCGTTGCCCGCACGCTCACCCACGTAGCGCGCACCAGCCCCCAGGCGCAGGCGATCACCGCCGAACAGGCTGCCGTAGTCGTATACCGCCGACAGCGAGCCGCTGTGACGAGCGACGTTCTGCAGGCGATTGCCCTTGAGCTGCGGGTCCTTGGTGACCTCGGCGTCAGTGAAGGCATAGGCGCCGATCAGGCTCCAGCGCTCGCTGAGCTGACCGGTCAGGTCCAGCTCGACGCCCCGTGAACGGACTTCCCCCGCGTTGCTGTAGATAATGGTCCCCCGCTGGGTGTCGCCATCGGCCACCAGCACATTGCGCTTGGTGATGTCGAACAGCGCCAGGGTACCGGTCACCGCGCCCGGCACGTCGAGCTTGGCCCCCAGTTCCCAGGACTTGCCCTCCTCCGGCGCGATCCCAGAGTCCAGGGTCAGGGTGCGGCCACCGCCGATGCTCAGCGGGGCGATGGTCGAGTTGGGCTTGAACGACTCGCTGTAGCTGCCATAGAACGACAGTTGGTCATCGAGCTTGTAGACCACGCCCGCATGGGGCACCCAGGTCTGGTCGCTGCTGTCGGTGTTGACGGTGAACGGTCGGCCACGGCCGGCGTACTGGTCGTACTGCTGGAAACGCCCGCCGGCTACCAGGATCCAGTGCTCGTCCAGGTGCCAGGCGTCCTGCAGGAACAGCGAATCGGTGCGCAGCTTGTCGGTCTGGTCGCTGTCGGTGGCGCGCACGTTGGTGCCTTCCACTTCGCGGCCATAGACCGGGTTCAGGTAGCTGAAGGTCGAGCGGCTGTTCTGGCGGATCAGGTCGGCGCGATAGACCTTGCGGTCCTCGTGATCGGCACCCAGCACCAGGTCGTGGCGCATGCCGGCCAGCTCGACGCTGCCGTTGAGGCTGAAGGTGGCGAACTGGTCACGGCTCAGGGCGCCCCGGGTGCCGTCGATGCTGCGTGACAGCGTGCCCGTGCTTTCATCCACGCCGGTCACGCGCACCTGGCTGGCGTCGTAGGTCTCGCGGTTGAAGCTGTAGCCGACGTGCAGCTTCCACGCGTCATCCAACTGATGGTCGATTTCCAGGCGGTACAGGTCGGAGCGGCCCTCCATGTCGTTGAACGGCTCGTCCAGGCGACGGGTGGCGGGTATGTTCAACGGGTGGCCGTCGCTGCCGAAGGCGGTCCCGCGGTCGAATGGATAGCGAAACTCGCGGTGCTCATAAGCCAGCACCACCTGGGTGTCCTCGCCATACCAGGCCAGCGACGGCGCCACCAGCGATTCGCGGTGCACGCCGAAGTTGCGCCAGTAGTCTTCATCCTCGTGATCGACGATCAGGCGATAGGCCAGGTTGCTCTCCCCCAGCGCACCGGTGCTGTCCAGGCCGCCGCCGCTGCCGTTCTTGCCGCTGCCGTAGGTCGAGCCGCGCAGGGTCAGGGCGTTGTACTGGGTAAGTTGTGGGCGCTTGCTGACCACGTTGATCACCCCGCCCGGGTCCTGGATGCCGTAGAGCAGCGAGGCCGGGCCCTTGAGCACTTCGACCCGTTCGGTGCTGGCATTTAGCGCGCGGCCCTGCACAATCGGCATGCCGTCGCGCATGATCGAGCCGTCGCGGTTGTCGCCGAAGCCACGCTTCATCACCGTGTCGGCGGTACCGCCGAAGTTGTTGCCCTGGGTGATGCCGCTGACGTTGTACAGGGCATCGTCCAGGTTGCGCGGCGCCTGGTCGCGGATCACCTGGGCCGGGACCACGTTCACGGCCTGCGGGATATCCAGGGTCGCGCCCTGGCCGCGCATGATCGAGGCGCTGGCCGGCGGCTGGTAGCTGTAGTCGTCCAGTTGCGAGTTGATGGTGGTGGCCTGCAGGTTCAGCGCGCCGGAGGTGTCGACCGGCTCCAGGGTCAGGGTGCGGGCGTCGAGGCGGCGCCAGGCCAAGCCCGAGTTGCCGAGCAACTGTTGCAAGGCCTGCTCGGCGTCGAAGGTGCCGTTCAGCGCCGGGGCCCGCAGGTCCGGTAGCGTCAGGGTATAGACCACGCTCTGCCCGGTGGTACGGCTGAAGGCGTTGAGTGCCTGGGCCAGCGGTTGGCTGGGCTGGGCGAAGGCATAGACCTGGCTCTGCTGGGCGGCCACGGCATGGGGCACGACGACCATGGCGGACAAGCTGCAGAGGCCGAACCAGAGCGAGACGCAACGCGGGGTGAACTTCATGGACGCGGACCTGTGGGCGGGATGATCGTATGCGAATGAATCGCACTTCCACTCACTACACGGATGCCGGCGTGAGGTACCTCATCACCTGATGGAAATATTTTGCTGTTCCGCGATGGCGCCGGCGTAGGTCAACGCAAAACGGTCAACCGGCCCAACAGCGTCTGCCGCTCGAACCCCATCACCTTGCCCAGCGAATCCAGCGCGGCCAGCGGTTCCGCCACCGGGAAACTGCCACTGACCCTGCGCTGCGCGAGCTCACCGTCGAGCAGCAGGATCCGCCCTGGGTAGTAACGCCCCAGGTCCTCGATCACCTGCGCCAACGGCACCTGGTAGTAGTTCAGCCAGCCCTGGCGCCAGGCCAGGCGGCTGTCGCTGTCCACCGCCTCGACCCCACCGGCCACACCACCGGCATAGGCCAGCTGCTGGTTGGCTGTCAGTTCGCGGGCCGGTTGCCCTTCGGCCGCCGTCACCGCCACGCGCCCGCTGCGCACCGTGACCTGCGCGCCGTCACCCTGTCCGCGCACCTCGAACTGAGTCCCCAGCACCCGCACTTCGCCGCCCTGGGCATCCACCAGGAACGGCTCGCCGGTATGGGTTACCTCGAAAAATGCGGCGCCGCGCAGCAACCGCACGCGCCGCTCGCCCTGGGCGAAATCCACTGCCACGGCAGTGCCGGCATCCAGGGTCAGTTGCGAACGATCGGCCAGGGTTACCTGGCGTACCTGCGCGCCGCTGGTGTAGTCGGCGCGCAGGTCCTGCAGCCAGAACTGTGGCTGCCAACCCGCCGCGAATCCCAGCGCCAGGACCAGGCTCGCCGCCACCGCCAGGCCGCGCCACGGTCGCTTGCGCTCGGGCCGGCGCATGGCCTCCAGGTATGTTTGCAGACCTTGGTGTTCCTCGGCCGCCAGCCGCGCCGCCGGCGCCTCGCTCAGGCGCCAAAGCGCCTGGGCCTCGGCATAGGCCTGGCGATGGGCGGGGCTCTCCAGCAACCAGCGCTTGAACGCCGCGCCCTCGGCCTGCGCCGGCTGCTGCTGGATGCGCCCCAGCCAGCGCAGGGCGGCCTGGGACTGGGCGGCAGTGATCGGCTGTTCAACACTCATCGACGGGCGCTCCCTGGCCGGCGCAGTGGGGACACGGGTTCGGCGACACTCGCCTTGCACGCTTCGAGGGCGCGCATCATATGCTTTTCCACTGCGCTCTGGGACAACTGCATGGCCTTGGCGATCTCGCCGTAGGTGCAGCCATGGATGCGGCTGAGCAGGAAGATCTGCCGGGTGCGTTCGGGCAGCGCCCGCAGGGCCGCCTCGATGCGTTGCAGGTCGTGGTCGACCTCCAGGGCCTGCTCGGGTGCCTGGGCGCAATGCGTTTCATCGGGTTCGTGCAAGCCCTCGGCGGCGCGGTCGCGGCTGCCTTCGCTGCGCAGGTAGTCGATGGCCAGGTTGCTGGCGCTGCGCAGCAGGTAGGTATCGAGCGCCTCGACCTTCACCTCGGGGCGCCGCCAGAAGCGCAGGAACAGGTCCTGCACCAGGTCCGACGCCGTGGCGCGGCAGCCGACACGACGGCTGACCAGCGCCTCCATGCGCGCACGCTGGGCGAGGAACACCTGGAGGAAGCGTGCCCGCCCGCCGCCGGCCTCGGAGTCGCTCAAGGGCCTAGACCGCCAGCACGGCCAGCAGCGGCCCGAGCACCAGGCTGGCAAGCGCCGCGCCGAGCAACAGCCGCGGCTGGTAGGGCAGGCCGAACACCCACAGGGTCACCCCGGCCATCAGCACGGCGATCCACTCCACCAGACCCAGGGCCCAGCCGCGCCCATGCACGGCGAGGATCAACGACAGCAGCAGCAACGCCCAGCCCGTGATTTTCAAGGCTCGTAGCTGCCGCCCCGTGGGCTTGCGCCCGAGCAGGTCGTTGAAGTGTTTGTCCATGGCCAGGCACAGGCCGGCGAAACCGGCGAAGCCCATCAGCGCAACTCCCAGCATCAGCTCGCCTCCACGGTCTTGGCGGCGCGTGGCGCACGCTTGGCGGCCGGCTTGGGCGCGCGCAGCATCTTGCCGGCGGCCCAGGCCAGGAACAGGCCGGTGGCCAGGGCCGTCAGGTCGAAACCGGCCATGGCCCAGTCACCGGCGGCGATGGAGTGATCCAGCCCCTTGTCGGAGGTCAGCGCGTTGAGCAACGGCAGCAAGGCGAACGCCAGCGCGCCCAGCGTCAGTTGCTCGCCCCAGGCGCGGCGTCCGCTCCTCAGCATGGCGTGGAGCAATGACGCGCCCCAGGCCAGGAAGAAACCGTTGATTTCCCAGTCGGCCCGCCCTTCCAGCGTTGCCGGCAGCAGGCGATTGGCCCAGAAGAACGCCGCCACGCCCAGCAACAGGCCGCTCATGCTGGCGATGTTCAGCACTTCGACCAGGCGCAGCTCGCCGGGCATGCGCGCGCTCTTGGCATGCTTGAGCTGGCGCTTGCCCAGCCACATCACCAGCCCGGTGCCGATCACCGCGGTGCCGGCCACGCCGAAGGCAAAGTACAGCCAGCGCAGCCAAGGCCCGGCGAAGTTGCCCATGTGCAGGCCGACGAAGGTGAACGAGGTGGTCATCGCTGCGCTTTCCGGCGCGCCGCGGCGCAGCAGCTCGCCGCTGACGCCATCGAAGGTCCAGATGGCGCTGCGCTGGTAGGCGACACTGTCGGCCGAGGCGCGGGTGAAGGTGACCCGGGCGTTGCGGTCGCCGGGGTTGTGCACCTGGATGTAGCCCATGCGCGCCCCCGGCGCCTGTTCCTGGACCTTGGCATACAGTTCGGTCAACGGTGCCAGCGGCGCGGCCTGGGCAACCGCCTCGGGCACCTCGTCGCGGCCGAACACATCGTTGAAGTAGCCGCTGCTGTCGCCGTAGCTGGCCAGGATGCTGGCCGGCATGACCATGTACATGAAGATCACCAGGCTGCTGTAGCTGATCATCAGGTGGAACGGCAGCACCAGCACACCGATGGCGTTGTGACCGTCGAGCCAGGACCGCTGGCCCTTGCCCGGGCGGAAGGTGAAGAACTCCTTGAAGATCTTCTTGTGGGTGATGATCCCGGTGACCAGCCCCAATAGCATGATGAAGGCGCAGAAGGTCGACAGCCAGCGCCCCCATGGGTGGGGCATCTGCAGTTGGAAGTGGAAGCGGTAGAAGAACTCGCCGCCCCGGCTGTCGCGGGCCTCGACCGCCTCGCCGGTGCGCGCGTCGAGGTCCTTGTCGGTGAAACCACGACGCCCACCACCGTTCGGATCGCGCCAGCTGACGCTCAACGCCGCCTCGCGCTCGCTGGGCAGGCGGATGAACCAGGTGCTGGCGTGGCCGGCATTGGTTTCAAGGTAACGCTGGGCCAGGCTGAGACTGGCCACCGGGTCGAGCGGATGGCTCTGCACCTCGGGCTGGGTCCAGTGGCTGATCTCGTCCTTGAAGTACGACAGCGTCCCGGTGAGGAAGATAGCGAACAGCAGCCAGCCGAAGATCAGGCCGGTCCAGGTGTGCAGCCAGGCCATGGCCTGGCGGAAGCCTTCTTTCATGGCAGGTTCATCCAGTAGGCCAGTGCGTTGATCAGCCCCAGCACCAGGCTTGGCAGCAGCATGCCCAGCCAGGCACGCCAGGCGCTGCGGCAGGCGAAGCACCAGATGAAGGCGATCAGGTAGAAGACGAATGACAGCATCATCCCGGTCATCGTCGCGTCGGCCTGGGTCATCGGCGCAAGCAGGGTGATGCAGACACTGGCCATCGACGCCAGCAGGTAGCCACCCAGCAGCGCGGCAAGGCTGCGTGAGGTCACGGCCAGGCGGTAGCTCAGGGGAAGGCCGGCAGCTTTGCTCTTCATGGCGAGGGTCCGGGAATTGGGGCTGCAATACTAATGATTTCAATTCTCATAAGCAAAGCATGGCAGCGCGAGCTGTCGCATGCCTTGCGTCGGCAGCGATTGCCGAACACCAGCGGCATGAATACAATGCGAACAATTCTTACTTCCAGTTGCGCTATCCGGCGCCGGAGTCGCATCGGTGCCCAGCGCCCTCTCTTCCACCGTCGAAGGCCTCTACATCGCCCACCACAGCTGGCTGACCGGTTGGCTGCGACGACGCCTGGGCTGCCCGCAGAGCGCCGCCGACCTGGCACAGGACACCTACGTGCGCTTGCTCCAGGCCCGTGAAGCGCCGCGACTGATCGAGCCCCGCGCCTTCCTCACCACCGTGGCCAAGCGTGTGCTGTGCAATCACTTTCGCCGCCAGGAACTGGAGCGCGCCTACCTCGAAGCCCTGGCCCAGGTGCCCGAACAGGTGGCACCGAGCGAGGAAGACAAAGCCCTTATCTTCGATACCCTGCTGGAGCTCGACCGCCTGCTGGACGGCCTACCGGCGCTGGTCAAGCGCGCCTTCCTGCTGGCCCAGGTCGATGGCCTGGGCCAGGGCGAGATCGCCCGTGAGCTGGGCATCTCCCTGGCCACGGTCAAGCGCTACCTGCACAAGGCAGCCCTACGCTGCTACTTCGCCCTGTGAACGGCACGTTCTCGGCGCAGATCGCCGAACAGGCGGTACACTGGCTGATCGAATCGCAGAGTGCCGATTTCGACCAGCACCAGGCCCTGCAGCATTGGCTGCAGGCAGACAGCGAGCACCAGCGCGCCTGGGCGCATATCCAGCAGGTCAACCAGCGCCTGCGCGGCGTGACCGCGCCAGTGGTCCACGCCACCCTGCAGGCACCACCCTCGCCCGCCCGACGCCGCGCCCTCAAGGTCTTGCTGCTGGCCGGCGTGGCCAGTGCCGCCGGGCTGGGCCTGCAGCAGCACAATCCGCTGCCCGGGCTGATGGCCGACTACCGCAGCCCGGTCGGCCAGCGCCGCCGCCTGACCCTCGACGATGGCAGCCAGCTGCACCTGAACACCCGCAGCGCCGCCGATGTGCGTTTCGACGGCCAGCAGCGCCGGGTGCGGTTGCAGGAGGGCGAGTTGTTGCTCGAAGTGCAAGACGATCCCCGGCCACTGCGCCTGACCACGGCCCAGGGCGAGCTACGCCTGGAAAGCGGGCGCTTCGATGTGCGCCAGTTCGATGGATTCAGCCTGGTGTCAGTGTTCAGCGGCAGCGCCAGCGTAGCCGGCACACCGTTGCTGGCCGGCCACCAGGCACGGTTTGCCGTGGGCGGCTGGCAGGCCATCGCGCCGCTCGACCCCAACCGCGCGGCCTGGGTAGACGGCATGCTGGTGGTGTCGCAGATGCGCCTGGGCGATTTTCTCGCCGAGCTTGGGCGTTATCGGCTCGGGCAACTGGGTTGTAGCGAAAGCGTCGCCGGCCTGCGGATTTCCGGGTCGTATCCACTGGCCGACAGTGAGCGGATCCTGGAAATGCTGGAGGTGACACTCCCGGTGAAGGTGCGACGGTTCACCCGGTACTGGGTGTCGCTGGAGGCTGCGAAAACCGGCTGAGAGGCAAGCGAGGGCAACACGTGGCCATCGCGGGGCAAGCCCGCTCCCACGAAGAGCGGCTCCAGCGCACATTTATTTCATATCCGTTGAGCCATTTCCCGAACCTCGCGTGACAGAGAAGGCAGACCCCCTTGTCACAGGACCTCCGTCACATGCCCCTGCGCCTCAGCCCCCTCGCCTACGCCCTGATCCTCGCCGCCCCGTTTGCCCTGGCCGGCGAGCCCCGCGACTACCACATCGCGCCCGGCACACTGGAACAGGCCCTGAACCAGTTCGGTCGCGAAAGCGGCGCGCTGATCTCGTTCAGCCCCGGCCTCACCCAAGGCCTGAACAGCCCCGGTCTGGAAGGCCAGTACGAGGTCGGCCAGGGCCTGGACGCCCTGCTGCGCGGCAGTGGCCTGCAGGCGCGTCAGGAGGTCGACAACGCCTACAGCCTGCAACCGCTGCCGGCCACGGGCGGCAATGCACCGGTCGAACTGGGCGCCTCGACCGTGGTCGGCGATTGGCTGGCCGAGGCCCGCCAGGACAACGTCTTCGAGCACCCCGGTGCCCGCGACGTGGTGCGCCGCGATGAATTCGAACGCAGCGGCGCCAGCAGTGCCCGCGAAGTGCTCAACCGCATCCCCGGCGTCAACGCCCCGGAAAACAACGGCACCGGCAGCCACGACCTGGCGCTGAACTTCGGCATCCGCGGCCTCAATCCGCGCCTGGCCTCGCGCTCCACCGTGCTGATGGACGGTATCCCGGTGCCCTTCGCCCCCTACGGCCAGCCGCAGCTGTCGCTGGCGCCGATCAGCCTGGGCAACATGGACGCCGTGGACGTGGTGCGCGGCGGCGGCGCGGTGCGTTACGGGCCGCAGAACGTCGGCGGCATCGTCAACTTCGTCACCCGCGCCATTCCCGAAGAGGCCACCTTCAAGGCGGCAATGCAGAACCAGCTCAGCCCGTCGTCCAGCCAGGATGGCCTGAAGAACAGCGCCAACCTGTTGATCGGCGGCACCAACGCCAACGGCCTGGGCGGCGCCCTGCTCTACTCCGGCACCCGTGGCAGTGACTGGCGCGAGCACAGCGACACGCAGATCGACGACCTGATGCTCAAGGGCAAGCTGCAACTGGACGACGCCAACAGCCTGCACGCCATGGCCCAGTACTACGAGGGCGAGGCCGAGATGCCCGGCGGCCTCAGCACGGCGGACTTCGACGCCGATCCGTACCAGTCGACGCGCCTGAAAGACAAGTTCTGGGGCCGTCGTACCCTGTTCAACTTCGGTTACGACTACAAGCAAGACGACCGCCAGTTCAGCGTCAACAGCTTCTTCACCAAGACCCTGCGCAGCGGCTACCTCGACCAGGGCAGCTTCGTCTCGCTGTCGCCGCGCGAGTACTGGGTGCGTGGCATCGAAACGCGTTTCTCGCAGGGCCTGGCCCTGGGCGACAGCTGGCACGAACTGGGCGTCGGCTACCGCTACGTGAATGAAGCCGGTCATGAACTGCGTTACCGCGAGCCGGTCAACGGCGCCCTGCCGACCACCGCCAGCCGCAACGACCGTGACACCCGTGGCAGCACCGAAGCCCACGCGATCTACCTGGACGACCGTATCGACATCGGCCGCTGGACCATCACCCCGGGCATCCGCTACGAGATGATCGACTCGCGGCAGAGCAACAAGCTCAACGGCCAGCAGTACCAGGGCAGCTACAACACCGCCTTGCCCGCACTGAACGTGATGTACCACCTCACCGACCACTGGAACCTGTACGCCAACACCGAAGGTTCGTTCGGCAGCGTGCAGTACAGCCAGATGCCCAACCGGGTCAGCAGTGGCGAGGTGAAACCGGAGAAGGCGCGCACCTGGGAAGTCGGTACCCGCTACGACAATGGCGACCTGCAGGCAGAGATCGGCGCTTTCCTGATCAATTTCGACAACCAGTACGAAAGCAACCAGACCAACGACTCGGTGATCGCCCGTGGCGAAACCCGCCACCAGGGCATCGAGACCAGCGTGCGCTATGCCCTCGACGGCCTGAGCCCGGCCCTGGCCGGTTTCGATGTGCATGCCGGCTACGCCTTCGTCGACGCCACCATCCGTGAAGACGGCCCGAACAAGGGCAACCAGGTGCCGTTCTCGTCGCGCCACAAGGGCACGATGGGCATCGGCTACACCGAAGGCCCGTGGCAGTTGAACCTGGACAGCAGCTTCCAGAGCAGCCAGTACGCCGACAACGCCAACACCGGCAGCGAGAGCGCCGACGGCAGCACCGGGCGCATCCCCGGCTACATGCTGGTCAGCACCCGCGCCGGCTATGACTTCGGCCCTGCGCTTTCGAACCTGAAGGTGGCGGTGGGGGTGAAGAACCTGTTCAACCGCGAGTACTACACCCGCTCGTTCGACGACAACAACAAGGGCAAGTACGTGGGTGAGCCGCGCACGCTGTACGTGCAGACGTCGGTAGAGTTCTAGATCGCCCGGGGCTGCGTTGCTGCCCAGCGCCGGCGAGCCGGCGCTGGGCAGCCCGTGATCAGGCCAGCGCTTTCTCGATCGCCTGCACCACGGTCGGATCGTCTGGCGCGGTACGTGGGGCGAAGCGTGCCAGCACCCGGCCATCCTTGCCGACCAGGAACTTCTCGAAGTTCCAGGTGATGTCGCCGGGGAACTCGGCGCCTTCGCCCGCCAGCAGGCGATACAGCGAATGACGTTGCGCGCCGTTGACCTCGAGCTTGGCCCCCAGCGGGAAGCTCACGCCGTAGTTGAGGCTGCAGAAGTCCTGGATTTCCTTCTCGCTGCCAGGCTCCTGGCCGGCGAACTGGTTGCACGGCAGGCCGAGCACGTTGAAGCCCTGGCCCTTGTACTGCTGGTGCAGCTTTTCCAGCGAAGCGTATTGCGGCGTCAGGCCGCACTTGGAGGCGACATTGACCACCAGCACCACCTGGCCCTTGAACGGTGCAAGGGGCAGGTCCTCGCCGTTCAGCGCCTTCAACGTCAGGTCGTGAAATGCACTCATGATGAAATCCCCTCTCAGGTTCCGATTGCCGCAGGGGCGAATCCCGCCCACGAAAAAGGCGCGCGGCCAAACCGTCCACCCTCCCGAGGAGGGCAAGTCCGGCTTGCCCGAGCGCCTGGCGACTCTCTGAGCTTAGCGCAGAAAATCAGTGGTGATGGCCACCTTCACCGTGGATGTGACGGTGAGCGATTTCTTCTTCGCTGGCGTCACGCACGTCGACAACCTTGACCTTGAAGTTCAGGCGCTGGCCAGCCAGCGGGTGGTTGCCGTCGACAGTCACGTCGTCGCCGTCGATGTCGCGGATGGTGACGATCTGCATCTGGCCGTCCGGCGCCGAGGCGTGGAACTGCATGCCGACTTCCAGTTGGTCGACGCCTTCGAACATCTTGCTGCTCAGGGTGCTGACCAGCTCGGCGGAGTATTCGCCGTAGGCTTCTTCGGGTTCGATGGCAACGGTCAGTTCCTCACCGGCCTGCTTGCCTTCCAGGGCTTTTTCCAGGCCCGGGATGATGTTGCCGGCACCGTGCAGGTAGACCAGCGGCGCACCACCGGCGGAGCTGTCGATGACCTCACCAGCGTCGTTGGTGAGGGTATAGTCGATGGAGACAGCCTTGTTGGCGGCGATCAGCATGGGGCAAGACCTTTTGCAAAAGAATATAGAACGAACAAGTGTAACCAACGCATCGGCCGATTGCGAACCCGGCGCGGACCAACAGCAGCCCATCAGTCGGATCACGGGCTTTCACCTCGACGAAGAGCGGCACTGGGTGGTCGAGCTGTCCTGCGGCCACACCCAGCATCTGCGCCACCAGCCGCCCTGGCAGGCCCGGCCCTGGGTGCTCGATGCCGACGAACGCGCCCGGCGCATCGGCCAGGTATTCCCCTGCGGCTGGTGCGCTCAGGGTGCCGTTAGCGCTACCCTTGGCCGCTGAACTCCTTGCACCGCTTATTCCGAGAAGCACGCATGCAGACATTTTTCATCGCGCCGACCGACTTCGGCGTCGGCCTGACCTCCATCAGCCTGGGCCTGGTGCGCACCCTGGAGCGCGCCGGGCTCAAGGTCGGCTTCTTCAAGCCGATCGCCCAGCCGCACCCCGGCGACACCGGCCCGGAGCGCTCCAGCGAACTGGTCGCCCGCACCCATGGCATCAAGCCGCCGACGCCCCTGAGCCTGGGCCATGTCGAGCGCATGCTTGGTGACGGCCAGCTCGACGAACTGCTCGAACAGATCATCCGCCTGTACCAGCAGGCCTGCGTCGGCAAGGACGTGGTGGTGGTCGAGGGCATGGTGCCGACCCGTCACGCCAGCTATGCCGCCCGGGTCAACCTGCACCTGGCCAAGAGCCTGGACGCCGAGGTGATCCTGGTATCAGCGCCGGAAAACGAAGTGCTCAGCGAGCTGTCCGGCCGCGTCGAGCTGCAGGCCCAGCTGTTCGGTGGCCCGCGCGACCCGAAGGTGCTGGGGGTGATCCTCAACAAGGTGCGCACCGACGAAAGCATGGCCGATTTCGCCACGCGCCTGCGCGAGCACTCGCCACTGCTGCGCGGCAACGACTTCCGCCTGCTCGGCTGCATCCCCTACCAGGCCGAGCTCAACGCCCCGCGCACCCGCGACGTGGCCGAGCTGCTCGGCGCCCAGGTGCTCAACCCCGGCGACTATGACCAGCGGCGCATGAGCAAGATCATCATCTGCGCCCGCACCGTGGCCAACACTGTGCCGCTGCTGACCTCCGGCACCCTGGTGGTGACGCCGGGCGACCGCGACGACATCATCCTCGCCGTGTGCATGGCGGCGATCAACGGCGTGCCCCTGGCCGGCCTGCTGCTGACCAGCGACAGCAAGCCCGACCCGCGCATCCTCGAACTGTGCCGCGGCGCCCTGCAGGCCGGCCTGCCGATCCTGTCGGTGAGCACCGGTTCCTACGACACCGCCAACCAGCTCAACTCGCTGAACCGCGAGATCCCGGTGGACGACCGCGAGCGCGCCGAATTCATCACCGACTTCGTCGCCAGCCACCTGGACGCCGCTTGGCTGCACCAGCGCTGCGGCACGCCACGCGAGCTGCGCCTGTCACCGGCGGTGTTCCGCTACCAGTTGATCCAGCGCGCCCAGCAGGCCAACAAGCGCATCGTTTTGCCCGAGGGCGCCGAGCCCTTGCTGGTGCAGGCCGCGGCCTTGTGCCAGGCCCGGGGCATCGCCCGTTGCGTGCTGCTGGCCAAGCCCGAGGAAGTGCAGGCCGTGGCCCGCGCCCAGGGCATCAGCCTGCCGCCGGACCTGGAGGTGCTCGACCCCGAGGTGATCCGTGGCCGCTATGTCGAGCCCATGGTGAACCTGCGCAAGAGCAAGAACCTCAACGCGCCGATGGCCGAGCAGCAACTGGAAGACCCGGTGGTGATCGGCACCATGATGCTGGCACTCGGTGAAGTGGACGGCCTGGTCTCGGGCCTGGTGCATTCCACCGCCAACACCATCCGGCCGGCCTTGCAGCTGATCAAGACCGCGCCAGGCAGCAGCCTGGTGTCCTCGGTGTTCTTCATGCTGTTCCCCGACCAGGTGCTGGTCTATGGCGACTGCGTGATGAACCCGCACCCCAGCGCCGCCGAGCTGGCCGAGATCGCCCGGCAGAGCGCCGAGTCGGCCGAATCGTTCGGCATCGCGCCACGGGTGGCGATGCTCAGCTACTCCAGCGACTCGGCGGCCAGCGACGAAGAGGTGGAGAAGGTCCGCGAGGCCACGCGCCTGGCGCAGCAGGCCGAGCACGACCTGCTGATCGACGGCCCGTTGCAGTACGACGCCGCCGCCAACCCCGAGATCGCCCGACAGCTGGCGCCGTCGAGCCCGGTAGCCGGGCGCGCCACGGTGTTCGTGTTCCCTGACCTGAACACCGGTAACACCACGCACAAGGCGGTGCAGCGCAGCGCCGACTGCGTCAGCCTCGGGCCGATGCTGCAAGGGCTGCGCAAGCCGGTCAACGACCTGCCGCGCGGAGCGCAGGTGGACGACATCGTGCACACCATCGCCTTGACCGCGATCCAGGCCAGCACCGTGCGCTGAACAGCAAAGGGCCGCCATGCGGCCCCACGCTCACGAGAGCGGCCAAGCCTGGTTCTGAGCGAAAGAAAACATGCCACGACCCAGATCATTCATTTGAATTTCGGATCAATGGCAAAGAAAAACAAACTTCTCAAATAAGCCCCAGGCGCGGATGCTGTGACGATCACGCTCGTATCCTGGAGAACAACAATGAACGAAGTCGTCATCGTCGCCGCCACCCGCACTGCCATCGGCAGCTTCCAGGGGGCACTGGCCAACGTGTCCGCCGTGGAACTGGGCGCCGCGGTGATCCGCCAGCTGCTGGCCCAGACCCAGCTGGACCCGGCCCAGGTCGACGAAGTGATTCTCGGCCAGGTGCTCACCGCCGGCGCCGGGCAGAACCCCGCCCGCCAGGCCGCCGTCAAGGCCGGCCTGCCCTACGAAGTGCCTGCCCTGACCCTGAACAAAGTCTGCGGCTCGGGCCTCAAGGCCCTGCACCTGGCCGCCCAGGCCATCCGCTGCGGCGACGCCGAGGTGGTGATCGCCGGTGGCCAGGAGAGCATGAGCCTGGCGCCCTATGTGATGCCCTCGGCACGCACCGGCCAGCGCATGGGCCACGGCCAGCTGGTCGACAGCATGATCAGCGACGGCCTGTGGGACGCCTTCAACGATTACCACATGGGTATCACCGCCGAGAACCTGGTGGACAAGTACGGCCTGAGCCGCGAGCAGCAGGACGCCTTCGCCGCCGAGTCCCAGCGCAAGGCCGTGGCCGCCATCGAGGCCGGCCGCTTCAAGGACGAGATCACCCCGATCCACATCCCGCAGAAAAAAGGCGAGCCGCTGGTGTTCGACACCGACGAGCAGCCACGCCCCGGCACCACCGCCGAGTCCCTGGGCAAACTGCGCGCTGCGTTCAAGAAGGACGGCAGCGTCACCGCCGGCAACGCCTCCAGCCTCAACGACGGCGCCGCCGCGGTGCTGCTGATGAGCGCCGCCAAGGCCAAGGCCCTGGGCCTGCCGGTACTGGCCAAGGTCGCCGCCTACGCCAGCGCCGGCGTGGACCCGGCGATCATGGGCATCGGCCCGGTGTCGGCAACCCAGCGCTGCCTGGACAAGGCCGGCTGGCAGCTCGCCGACCTGGACCTGATCGAAGCCAACGAAGCCTTCGCCGCCCAGGCGCTGGCGGTGGGCAAGCAGCTGGAATGGGATGCGGCGAAGGTCAACGTCAATGGCGGCGCCATTGCCCTGGGCCACCCGATCGGCGCGTCGGGCTGCCGGGTGCTGGTGACCTTGCTGCACGAGATGATCAAGCGCGATGCCAAGAAAGGGCTGGCGACCCTGTGCATCGGCGGCGGCCAGGGCGTGGCGCTGGCGATCGAGCGTTGAGCTGAAGGCCCTCTCGCGACTTGACCCGCGAGAGGGCCGGCACAGGCAAGCCTTATTCAGCCACCTGCAGCATCGGCCACAACCTCAACCAATCCTTCTCCCGCATCCGCGTGGCCATCGCCTCACGCTTGCCCGGCGTAGCACGCACGACCATGCCGAACAGATCCTCCAACCCCAACGGCGCCAGCACCTCGCACCGGTCATCCTGCGTGCGCCGCACCGCTACCGCCGTGGCGGTCTCGGCCCAGTAACACATGGCATCACGGGTCGACGCATAAGGCGCCTGGCCGTGACGCAAGTGCATACGCGCCTGGTTCTTCACCGACCACAGCACCTCCGGTGCCCAGGCCTGCAACCGAGCTTCCAATCGCACATCCTCGGCCGAGTCGCTGCGCTCCCGGTCAAACCACAGCACGTCCACATCTCCTTGCGGCGCGGTCATGGCCCGCCCATGCAGATAGTCCCACACGGCGTTGCGCACGAAACCCGCCCCGATCCACGCATCCGGCAAGCCAAGATCACGTACCAGCGCCAGCAAACGCCAGCGCACAGGGTCATTGTGGATCAGCGTCTGGATCTGTTGTTCAGAGCGCATCTCAGAAGCGCTCGTCGCGCAAGGCGGGCAAGGTGATATCCCGCACGTAACTGGCCGACGACAGATTCAGCATCATCCGGCACACCTGCACCACATCGTGCAGCGGGATCAGCGAACCCTCGCCACGCCGTTCGGCCTCGGCCAGCGGCACGTCCAGGCCATCCTCGGTGTTCAGGTAGCCCAGGTTCAGGCAACTCACCCCCAGGCCCTGTTCGCGGAAGCCTTCGCGCAGGCTTTCGGCGATGCCGCGCAAGCCGAACTTGCTGGCACCGAAGGTCACCTCCGGGCGACCACTGCCCGGCAGGCCGGAGGTGGAGCCGGTGAGGATGATCCGGGGTCGGGCACTCTGCAGCAGCAGCGGCAGCAGGCGCTTGATCAGCAGCAGCGGCGCGGTGATGTTGGTGTCGACCATGCGCTCGATCTGCGCCTCGTCATCATCGAGGAAGCTGTAGCCTTCCTCGAAGGCCCGCGTCTCCCAGATGCCGACGTTGTACACCAGCACGTCCAGCCCACCGTCGGCCACCGCCTCATGGATGATCGTCGCGGCCTGGCGCGGCTGGCCAAGGTCGGCCTCGATCCACTGCGCCGCGCCCGGCAACGCCACCGGCCTGCTACGCGACACACCAATCAGCGTATCGCCATGCCCACCCAAGCCCTGCACCAGCGCCTGGCCCAATCCCTTGCTTGCACCGACCACTAGAATTCGCATCGAATCACTCCCTATGGACTGCGCCGGATAGTACCCTGCCTGTCCCAGTAATTCAGTCGGAAATGCCAGGCCGCCCGTGAACAGAGAGCAACTCGAGCAAAACCAGATCCCCCTGTACTTCATCGCCGTGGCGCTGGCCGCCGTGCTCGGCCTGCTCGCACCCAGCGTCGCCAGCGCGCTCGAAGCGCTGGTGACTCCGGCCATCGCCGTGCTGATGTACGCGATGTTCCTGCAGATCCCCTTCCTCGACCTGCGCGCGGGGCTTGGCAACCGGCGCTTCATGGGCGCGCTATTGCTGGCCAACTTCGTGCTGATGCCGCTGCTGGTCTGGGCTGGAACCCGCGGGCTGGTCGAGCACCCCGCCGTGCTGGTCGGCGCCCTGCTGGTGCTGCTGACGCCGTGCATCGACTATGTGGTGGTGTTCACCCACCTCGGCAAGGGCGACGCGCGCCTAACCCTGGCCGCCACGCCCGTGCTGTTGCTGGTGCAACTGGCGCTGCTGCCGCTGTACCTGGCATTGATGCTCGGCGGCGCCGGCCATGTGGAGATTTCCGTGGCGCCATTTGTCGAGGCCTTCGTGCTGCTGATCGCGCTGCCACTGCTGCTGGCCGTCGCCACCAGCGCCGGGGCGCGGCGCTCTACAGTGGTTTCGAAGTGGAACGATGCCTGGGCCTGGCTGCCGGTGCCGGCCATGGCCCTGGTGCTGATCGCGGTGATCGGCTCGCAGATCGGCGTGGTCGCCAGCCGGCTGGACGACCTGCTGCCGGTGCTGCCGGTGTATGTCGGCTTCGCTTTGCTGGCGCCGCTGCTCGGGTGGTTTGTGGCGCGGCTGTTCAGGTTATCCACAGGCGAGGCGCGGGCGGTGACCTTCAGCGCCGCCACGCGCAACTCGCTGGTGGTGCTGCCGTTGGCGTTGGCACTGCCTGAGTCGATCCGGGCATTGGCGGCAGCGGCGGTGATTACCCAGACGCTGGTGGAGCTGGTCAGCGAGCTGGTCTACGTTCGTGTCGTGCCGGCGTTGGTGCGCCGCTAGGCCAGTCGCACCCGCCACTGACCGTAATGGCTGAAACGCACATTGGCCAGGGGCTGCACATCTATGCGGTGGAAGGATTGCACAGGCGCGCCCAGCGCCTGCAGCATTGCGGCGCGGATGACGAAGGGGTGGGTGACGGCGATCCATTCGCCCTCGCCCAGGGCGCTGTCCATCCAATGGGCAACACGCTCGCACAGCGCGGCCAGCGATTCGCCGCCGTGAGGCGTGGCATGGGGGTCACTCAGCCACGCCTGCAACGCGGCTTCATCCAGATACTTGAGCGGCTGACCTTTCCAGGTGCCCAGGTCGCAATCGCGCAGACCCTCATCAACCGTCGCCCTCAGCCCCTCGGCTGTTTGCCGGGCACGCAGCTCAGGTGCGCTGAGGTAGCGGACCGCCGGTTCAGGCACAAGCGAGGGCAATTCCAGCAAAGGCTCGCCATCCTGGGCGAAGCGCCCCACCCTTTGCGCCTCGGTGCGGGCGTGGCAGATTAGGGTGAGGTGGATGGGCTTCATGGCAGGGCTTCGGCAGGAATGTCCGGGCACTCTAGCCGAAGTCCGGGGAACATGCGCAAGCCCTGCCAACCCCACTATCAGGCCGAAGCGCGCAACTCGCGGGCAGCGGCGACCATGTTCACCAACGCCGCCTCGGTCTCCGGCCAGCCACGGGTCTTCAAGCCGCAATCCGGGTTCACCCACAACCGCTCGGCCGGGATCCGCTGGGCGGCCTTGCGCAGTAGCTTGACCATCTCTTCCCTGGCAGGCACCCGCGGCGAGTGGATGTCGTACACGCCCGGGCCGATCTCGTTCGGGTAAGCGAACTGCTCGAACGCCTCCAGCAGTTCCATGTCCGAACGCGAGGTCTCGATGGTGATCACATCCGCATCCATCGCCGCGATCGACTCGATCACATCGTTGAACTCGCTGTAGCACATGTGGGTGTGGATCTGCGTCTCGTCCCGCACCCCCGAGGCACACAGGCGGAACGCCTCGGTGGCCCACTCCAGGTAGCGCGGCCAGGCACTGCGGCGCAGCGGCAGGCCCTCGCGGAAAGCGGCTTCGTCGATCTGCACGATCTTGATGCCCGCGGCTTCCAGATCGACCACTTCGTCACGAATGGCCAGTGCCAGCTGGCGTGCCTGCACCTCGCGGCTCACGTCCTCGCGTGGGAACGACCACATCAGCATGGTCACAGGGCCCGTCAGCATGCCCTTCATCACCTTGCGGGTCAGGCCCTGGGCGTAGGTGATCCAGGCCACGGTCATCGCCTTCGGGCGGCTCAGGTCACCGAAGATCACCGCCGGCTTCACGCAACGCGAACCGTAGCTCTGCACCCAGCCGAAACGGGTGAACACGTAGCCGTCCAGCTGTTCGGCAAAGTACTCGACCATATCGTTGCGCTCGGCCTCGCCATGCACCAGCACGTCCAGGCCGAGATTTTCCTGGATCTCAACCGCATGGCGAATCTCGCTGTGCATGGCCTCGATATAGTCGGCCTCGGTCAGCGTGCCCTGCTTGAACGCCTGGCGCGCCAGACGGATGGCCGCGGTCTGCGGGAACGAACCGATGGTGGTGGTCGGAAACGCCGGCAGGTTGAGCCCGGCGCGCTGCTTGGCGATACGCTGCTCGAAAGCGGTGGCGCGCTGGCTGTCGGCTGGCTTGATCGCGGCGACACGGGCCTGCACCGCCGGCTTGTGAATCCGTGGCGAGGTGGCGCGGCTGTGCTGCACGGCGCGGCTCTGCGCCAGCGCCGCCAGCACCTCGTCGGCCTCGGGCTGGTTCAGTGCCTTGGCCAGCAACGCCACTTCCTGGCACTTCTGCACGGCGAACGCCAGCCAGCTTTTCAGTTCGTCATCGAGCTGGTCTTCACGGGCCAGGTCCACCGGGCTGTGCAGCAGCGAGCACGACGGCGCCACCCACAGGCGGTCGCCCAGGCGCTCATGGGCATGGCGCAGCACCTCCAGCGCCTTGTCCAGGTCGCAGCGCCAGACGTTGCGGCCGTTGACCACGCCCAGCGACAGCACCTTGTAAGCCGGCAGGCGGTCGAGGATGGTCGGGTACTGGTCCGGGGCACGCACCAGGTCGATGTGCAGGCCATCGACCGGCAGGTTGGCGGCCAGGCCGAGGTTGTCTTCGAGGCCGCCGAAGTAGGTGGCGATCAGTTTTTTCAGCGGGGCGCGCTGGAGGATGTTGTAGACCCGCTCGTAGGCGTTCTTCCAGTCCTGCGGCAGGTCGAGGGCGAGGATCGGCTCGTCGATCTGCACCCACTCCACGCCCTGCACCGCCAGGCGGTTGAAGATCTGGTCATACAGCGGCAGCAGGCGGTCGAGCAGGTCGAGCTTGTCGAAGTCGGCGCCCTTGGCCTTGCCCAGCCACAGGTAGGTCAACGGGCCGATCACTACCGGCTTGACCGCATGGCCCAGGGCCCTGGCCTCCTCGACCTCTTCGAACAGCTGCTCCCAGCTCAGGGAGAATTGCTGGTCGGCGCTGAACTCGGGGACCAAGTAGTGGTAGTTGGTGTCGAACCACTTGGTCATCTCCTGGGCGTGGGCACCACCGCAGCAGCTATCGCTTCGGTCCGTCGCCACGGCGCCTCGGGCCATGGCGAACAGGGTCTGCAGGGTCGGCTTGGCACCGTCCTTGGCACGGAAGCGTTCGGGGATCACGCCAAAGGTCAGCGAGTGGGTCAGCACCTGGTCGTACCAGGCGAAGTCGCCGACCGGCAGCAGGTCGATGCCGGCATCCTTCTGCACCTGCCAGTGGGCGGCACGCAGCTCACGGCCCACGGCGCGCAGGCCGGCTTCGTTCAGCTCGCCCTTCCAGAACGCTTCCTGGGCTCTCTTCAACTCACGGTCGCGGCCGATGCGTGGGAAACCCAGGTTGTGTGCCAGTGCCATGTCGTGGTCCCTCGATCTTTTTAAAATGAATGAGGGAGATTCTGGGCTGAGGTTTAATGTGAGACAAACTCATTAAATTTGAGATGAACTCAAGATTTGTTCATAGTGCCTTTTGGATGCCGTCGGCTCGGGCCCATATGTCTCAATCAACACATTCCCCCGCGCATTCAGACATGCCAAAGCCGCCCACCTGTCGCACACTGCCACCCTGCCTCAACCCGGTAGCCCACACCCCATGAGCCTGCTGAAAACGACCCTGGACGCCAACGCCTTCGCCTGCATCCTCGAGTTCGTGCCCAAGCCCAGCGCCGAGCGCTTCGCCACCCTCGACACCCTCATGGCCCGCACCCAGCTGTGCGGCTGGCCGCTGACCGTGGCCATCGGCGACCGCGTCGGCAGCGCCCTGGACATGTCGCCGCTGGACGCCTTCAACAGCCTGGCCGAGCCCGTCCCCACCCTGCTGCACTTCTCAGGCAAGGACCGCGAGCGCCGCGAACTGCTGGCGCAATTGCAACGCATGGACGCCGCCGGCCTCGACCAGCTGCTGCTGCTCACCGGCGACCGCCTGCCCGGCCACGTCCCGGGCAAGCGCCCGGTGCGCTACCTGGAATCCGTCGCCGCCCTGCAGATCGTCCGCCAGGCCCGCCCGCACTGGCTGCTGGCCGCCGCGCTCAACCCGTTCAAGTACCAGGAGGCCGAAGGCGGCGCGCAGTACAGCAAGGCTGAAAAGAAACTCGCCGCCGGCGCCGACCTGTTCATCCTGCAACTCGGTTTCGATATCGACAAACACCAGGAAGCCTTCGACTGGATGCAGCGCCAGCCCCGCCCCAAGCCGCTGATGGCTTGCATCATGGCGCTGACCGAGGGCCGTGCCGGGATGCTCGAGCATGTCGCCGGGGTGACCGTCACGCCATCGATGCGCGCACTGCTGGCCGCCGAGGCTGCGGTTTCCAAGACCTACGCCAAGGAGCGCGCCAACCAGCGCCTGGCCTTGCAGGTGATCGGCCTGAAATTAATGGGCTATGCCGGGGTGCACTTGTCCGGCATCCACGAGGTGGCGCAGTTCGAGGCGCTGGAGCAGGCCATCGAGATGCTGCAAGCGCAGTTCAGCTCACTGCAGGACTGGACCCTGGCCTGGGAAGCGGCCTGGCAGGCACCTGGCCTGACGCCAGTCACCTTCCACCCACCCGGACACGCCTGGCGCCTCGGCCAACGGCAGATCACCGCGTCCAACAAGGAAAAGGTTCGCTATCACCTGTTGTCGGCGATGCACCATCAGCTGTTCAGCCGCACCACCGCCTTGAGCAAGGCCTTCGGCTGGGCCGTGACCCGGCCGCTATGGGCCAGCCCCACGGCAGCGCAGTGGCTGCACCAGCTGGAACGGCGTATCAAACGGCCGATGGTGGGCTGCGATACCTGTGGCAGTTGCCGGCTGGAGGACACGCTGTATATCTGCCCCGAGACCTGCCCCAAGGGGCTGGCAAACGGGCCGTGCGGCGGCACCAGCCTGGATCGTTGCGAATTCGGTGATAGGGAATGCGTGCACAGCGCCAAGTACCGGCTGGCGGTGAGCGTGGGCAGGACCGAGGTGTTGCGTGAGCGGCTGATTCCCTGTGTGCAGGTGGAGAACCGGCAGCGCAGTTCGTGGCCGGGGTGGTTCGAAGGGGGCACCTCGAGATCGCCCTCCCTGCAGCCTGACGTCGCTCCGGAGTTCAACGAGTAATACGCTTGTCGGTAATCTCGTTACTACCCTTGCCCAACAAACTGCTTTGCCTCATTGTACAGACCAATGTCATTACAAAGAGACTGCAAAAATGGCGTCCATCAATGTACGTATCGACGACGACCTCAAGGTACGCGCCTACCGTGAGCTGGAAAAGCTGGGTGTAACCCCCTCCGAGCTGATGCGCCAAGCGCTGCAATATGTTGCTGAGCGCGGGCAACTGCCTTTTAAACCCGTGTTAATGACCGAAGAGGACGAAGCACTGCTCGCCACGGTACGCGAACGCCTGGCCTCGCCGCAGAGGGTGAGGGTAACGCTGGATGACCTATAACCTCGATTTCGATGCGCGCGCACTCAAGGAATGGCAGAAGCTCGGCGACACCATTCGCCAACAGCTAAAGAAGAAGCTGGCAACCGTGTTGCTCAACCCGAGGGTCGAAGCGAACCGTCTGCACGGCTTCCCGGACTGCTACAAGATCAAGCTGCGCAGCAGCGGATATCGATTGGTCTATCAGGTCATCGATCATCAAATCGTGGTGTTTGTGGTCGCCGTGGACAAACGTGAGCGAGATCAGGTTTACCGCAAGGCGGCCGAACGATTGACCGAGTAAATCAGGCCTTTCAAAGGCGAAAGCCCTGGCGCTCTCAAGGGCACGATGAGGGTGCTCTGAGGGCGCGAGATACATCTCGCAAACGTCCCGATGAGGCCAAGCACTGCCCAAACCGGGACAATAGTCTGCAAGTCCACATAGCTGTCTTCACCATCCGTACCAGCTATTTGTCATACGTACAGATATGCGCATTGATATACGCAAATTGACCGTATGTGACGCCGAGGAACTCCAAATGACCGGCCTACTGACCCGAGCTGAACAGGCAGTGTCCACCACCACCATGGCCCGGGAGTTTGGCGCACGCTTGAAACAAGTGACCAGCACAGACGCCACTCATCTGGTCATATTCAAGGACAACGAACCCGCTGCGGTCCTGATGGGCGTGCAAGCCTACCAGGCCATGCTGGACGAGCTCGCCGACCTGCGTGCCGAACGTCTCACCACCGAGCGCCTGCCCAGCCTCAATGAGAAACACACCGTGAGCCTGGAGGAGATGGAGACTCGCTTCAGGTAGAAGCACATGATCTGGACTGTCAGGTTTCATCCCAACAGGAAGACAATCTTCTGTAACTTGGCCGCGCCGAAACTCAGCGGGTCCTTAAAGTCGTACGCGAGCGCATCGCTCAAGGTGAGCCCGATAAACTCGGCAAACCACTAAGGGGTACGCTTGCAGGATGCCGACGAATACGGACGGGGGATATACGTATCGTCTATCGCATCAACGGTACAGAAGTTGTGCTGGTGCTCTGTATTGGCGCCAGGCGCGATGACGAGGTGTATGACGCTGCCAATCGCCGTATATGAGCCCTGCAAGAGTAGGAAGAACGGGGCAGATTACTGTTCCCGCCCATCAACGGCAGCAACAGTGCCAGACAAAGCCCCCCTGGCCGGCAACCACACGGTGAAGGTAGTGCCATAGATCGCATCCGAACGCATGCCGATCCTGCCGCCATGCGCCTCGGCAATCTGCTTGACGATGAACAAGCCCAAGCCCACCGAGCGCAGCGGATCCTCGCGCTCGCTGCCTCGCGTCATCGGCTCGAACAGCGTCGGGATCACCGCTTCAGCAATGGCCGGCCCGTGATTGTGAACGCTCAAGGTCGCGCCTTCGTTCGTCAGGTCGGTGGTCACGGTGATCGGCAAGCCCGGGTCGCCATAGGCCACGCTGTTGGCGACCAGGTTGCCGAGCATCTGCTGCAAGCGGTCCTGGTCCACCTCGAAGGTGCCATGCCCGCGCGAATAATGACGAATACCGGCCTGAGTAAAGGCCACCCTGAGCTCGCTCACACACTGGTCCACCGCCTGGCGCAAATCGACCTGCTGACGCGTCACGCGGATGCCCTGCCCTAGCCTGACCGAAGCGAAGTCCAGCAGGTCGACGATCATCCGCTGCGCCCGGTCGGCGGCACTGCCGATGCTGCCCAGCAAACGCCGGGCCCGGTCGCTGTCGGCGTCACGTTCGAGCAGTTCGGTCGCCATCTTGATGGCCGTCATCGGGTTCTTCAGGTCATGGCTGGCGACCGCGACCATCTGCTCGGCGAGGATGGCGCGGCGCTCGGCGTTTTCATAGGCAGCGGCAAGTTCGGCCTGGGCCCGTTGCAGGGCGGCCTCGGCGCTGACCTTCTGCGCCAGCAGCTCTTCGGCGCGCTGCATGGCCACCAGCGCCGCCCGTTCGTTGCGGTCCCGCTCGCGGGTGCCAAGCAGCGCCAGGTGGTAGCGCACCCCCTCGGCGGTTTCGCGCCGCACCCCGTTGAGCAGCATGGCCAGCAGGTGCCCATCGCGGTGACGCAGCTCGAGCTTCACCTCCGACACCGAGCCCTGCAGGTTCATCAACGGCCCCCAGTGCGTGAGCTGGAACGCCCGCCCCGCAGCCGTCAGCAACTGATCGAAACTGCGCGCCTGCAACGCCGCCGGGTCATGCCCCAGCCACTGGCTGAACGTCTGGTTGCAGCGCAGCACGGTGCCATCCGCGGCCATGACGACCAGCCCGCACGGCGCGTGCTCGAACAACGACTCATCGAACAACAAGGCGGCGTCATCCATGGCCGAATCCATGGCCAGCGAAGAACGCATCCATCGCCGCCGCGCAGGCACCCGGGGCACTCAACTGCGGGTAATGGCCCATGTTGTCGATAAGGCTTAGCTGGCTGTCGGGGAGCACGCGGTGCAGGTACTCGCCCACGGCCACCGGCACCACCGGGTCGCCCGTGCATTGCACGATCAGCGTCGGAACTGGCAGGCCGCAGACCTCCTGGCGATGGTCGGAGAGGAAGATGACCCGGGCAAAGTGCCGGGCGATCTGCGCGTCGGTGCGGCAGAAACTGCTGGTCAGCTCCGCCTGCAGTAACGGTTGCCCCGGCGTGCCCATCAGCGTCGGGGCCATGGAACTGGACCAGCCGAGGTAGTTGTCATCAAGGGTGGTGAGCAGCGCCTGGATTTCCTCCGGCGCAAAGCCACCGGTGTACCCCGCCGAATCGATGTAGCAGGGCGAGCCGCCGATCATCACCAGCCCGGCAAGCCGCCCGGGCCGCTGACGCTCCGCCAGCACACCGATCATCGCACTCACCGAGTGCCCGACCACGATCACCGGCCCCTCGGCATAAGCGTCGATCAGCTCGTTGAGGTCCGTGGCATAGCCCCAGAGCGACGCATATTTCTCCGCCGTGTAGGCCGCAATGTCTGACTGGCCGGCACCGACCAGGTCGTAGGTGACCACACGAAAGCGCGTGACCAGATGAGGCAGCAGGCAGCGCCACATCGACTGATCGCAGCCGAAGCCGTGAGACAGGATCAAGGTGGCACTGCCGTTGCCAGCGATGTGCACGTTGTTACGCTTTTGCAGGGTCATTACCTATCCCGATGTCGTGCAACGTTGTGCTGAGCAGTGCCGAGCGGTCCATGCTGCTGGTGAGAATAGTCGAGGCGTGGGGCGGGTGGCTTGGATTGGCCGGCGGGTTGGGGCGGCCAATGAAGTAGCAGTGCGCGGGGCTCGACGTCACGGGCGCACCGGTGGATTTGGGTTGAACTGGTGGACACCATACGCGATATGGGTGGAAAGAGGGCGGATTTTGCGGGACATCGCCGGCTATTCAGCGCATCGGCATATTTTTCTCTCGAAGAAAGAGCTGGCGAAACGATAGATAAGCAGACGTGTTTGGTCATGCCGCCCCAGCTCGACATCATATGATGGCCAATGATTCATCTGCGTCTCAAAAGAATGTATAAAGCGTCAGCGCCCTGCGACCCCCGACGTCCGCACAAGGAAACCCCTCCATGCTTCGGCTCACCATGCCGGCCCTGCTCCTGGCTGTAGCCGGCTGTGCCACCAAGCCTCCCGCCAACCCCGAGAACCTCTGCGAGATCTTCCGCGAGAAGCCGAAATGGCACGAGGCGGCGTTGAAGATGCAGGCGCGCTGGGGCGCCCCGGTGCAGGTGCCGATGGCGATGATGTACCAGGAGTCATCGTTCAAGCACGACGCCCTGCCGCCGCGCTATTACTTCCTCGGCTTCATCCCCTGGGGCCGGGTCAGCACCGCCTACGGCTACGCCCAGGCCAAGGACGAGACCTGGGCCGACTACAAGCGCGAAGCCGGCGGCTGGGGCGCTGCCCGCGACGACTTCGCCGACGCCCTCGATTTCATGGGCTGGTACATGCAGAAGAGCCAGCGGGTGAATGGCGTGTCCAAGTGGGACGCCTATGGCCAGTACCTGAACTACCACGAAGGCTGGGGCGGCTACCGCAACCGTAGTTACGACGCCAAGCCGTGGCTGAAGAACGTGTCGCAGAAGGTGCAGGCGCGGGCTTCGGTGTTTGGGGCGCAGTATCGGAGTTGCGAGCAGGAACTGGCTCGGGGTGGGTGGTTCTGGTAGGCGCTGATACGGTCGTGATGGAACACCGGGCGAGCAATGCGTTGCCGACCGGGCACGCTCTTGCAAGAGGCGATGGTTCAAGTGGAGTCCGCTCAGGACACACCCCGCAATAGGGCCGCAAAGCGGCCCCGATGATGCGCAGCATCAGCCTGTAGAAACACCCTCTTCTTTCATCACCTCCAGCTTGCCGAACTGCTCGCTGGCCAAGCGGCTGATGATCCGGATCGCCTGGTGAATGCCCGCCGTGTTGCGGAAGCTCAGCTGCGGGTTGTGCTCGCACTCGAGCACCTCGTCATGCTGGACCAGCGCCTCGCCTAGCAGTTCGAGGGTCCAGACGTAGCTTTGCAGGGTAGACATGCGTTCATGGTCAGTCATGGCGCACCTCGCGATTGGCGCGCTCGGCGAGGGACTGGCTGTCTATCGGGTAGAAGGTTGGGGATGGACTGGCCGCACGGACTGGGCGGCGGAGAGCGGATGCGAGGATCCTGTACAGATTTGCGATGAGCATGCATGAGGTCCTTTTCGGTTAAAGCACCACACCATCGTCGCCAAACGAATAGGGTGGCAGCTGTACGCAGGTTGGCGAACCGAGGAAAAGGAACCCGGCAGACCCGAAGGTCTCCCACGCACAGCCGCCATTACACGGAACTGCGGACACAAAAAAAGCGCCTGCAATCGTGATCGGGGCGCCGTTGCGCCTTTTTCGGTCGGGTCGCCAAACCCGGTCGCGGAATTGGCCGCGACGGGAGAAATTTAACTCCCTTCTTTTAGCTATGCAAGCCACATGTGAGGTAAAGCAGCTACAATCAGTGTCAGATTTTTCTGTGCGCCCCCACAGACTGAGCGATATTTAATTAATGCCTTATCGCGGGAACTATACGATTGCCATCAAGCAAACCTATACGATATCAAAACTTACAAATGACAACACAACTTGACAATATATCACAAGACTTCTACAACAAGGCTCTTGAACTCGCACAAAAAGCTCTATTCTCAGGAGTTACCGTATCAGTTGTGGCCTACCTAGTAGCGATTAGTGAGATGGGGAAAACTGTTTACTCCATCCCAATAATTGGCATTGAAGTGAAAACAGCAAAAAACTTCGCCATTTCAATAATATTTCTTTACATGGCATGCGGCTTACTTTGTTCATACAGCATGAGCAAAGCCGTTAGAAACTGGGAGCTAATTTCTGATAGAGCACTGGCTAATAGACTGCTCGAATCCCCAAACTTATTGCTTTCAGGGAACATTTACAAGGCTGTGATCTACGGAGGACTGTATTCAGTGAGTTGCAGCCTAGTAACCCAGGCCTTCGAAATAAGTGGCTGGAAGGCAATGATCGCTGGATCAATAGTTAGCACTCCATATTTCTTATCAATCAGAGCAACGGCACATATACGAAGACATCAACTAGCAGACGACAGTTAAACCAAGATAAAAACAACCCATTAAAAAACGCTAGATACGCCAAAAATTGCGCTGACATCGCAAACTTTGCAAACATCAAAGACTACAAGTTTGCTCACCGTAGTCAAAACTATAGAAAAGCCGGCCATCTTTCAGACCGCCAAGGACTCACAGAGGTACTCAGAGAAAGGTAGCCTCAACCCTAAGTGTGTACATGAACCATAAGTGTGTACATGAACAAACTGTGGTAGGGTCATGCTCCTACCACCGTCCGCAAGCAAGAGCCCATAAGGTCAAGCTGGTTTCAGAGGGTAGGTATAAAACGCCAGCTAAATATCCGCAGGCGCGGAGGGTATATTGGCTACCTTCCACATCGGAACCTATCATACTCAATAGACCTGCCTCAACTCTTTTCTCTCAAGTGCGTTCAAAAGATCTACCTCACGCCAGTTCACGAACCAATAATTCGATGAACAAAAGGTCAAAAAAACGTCAAACTCTTCCTTTGACGGCTTTGGGCTACCTAAACTTTGGCACAACCTATCAGCGAGCTTTTTTTTGCGTTTATTATCGATATAAGGACATGAAAAAACGTCCAACATTAAACAGGCCTGCTCAGTGTTAACCTGAACATTAGACAAGTCTTGAAGCGCTACATCTATCCGGCTTAATATCTGAGAACGCAAAGAATCGTAACAAGGACTATCCCTTATGTAGAAAAGAGACACCACGAGATTATAATAAGACTCCTTGTTTGAAAATATCTTTCCCACTGTACTTAACGGAAGCATGTACTCTCGACCCAAGTCACTAATAGCTAGCACTATATTTATAGCTTCAAGAAATATAAAATTCTCAACATCTGATTCCGATCCAGCAAGGTTCCCATCCAACAATTCAATTGATAGGTCAAGCACTCTATGTTTGATGGTCCTCTCGTAGGCCCCTAAGTATTTTTCTGAAAACCGGGAAAGCAGTATTATTGAGGCACAAAGTTTATACGAGGCGCTAACCGATGGTGCCACAGAATAAAAGAAGAACATAACATCTAAGAAAACAACAATGGCATCTCTATACTTATTCAAGTTCTCATGAACGTCAGCAGTTTTTTTGACATTTATTAGCTTCTTCACACGTTCGAAAAACGCTGAAATTAAGTATGATGATACTTCATCATAACCAACCTGCTCTGAAGAGCATGTCGACTTTATCGAGTCAATGAAACTGTGGACCAACCTATCAACTCTATGCACTTCCTTAGGGACTAAAGTAGCCTCCTTATGATTCTCTATTAGAAACTTATCGACAAATTCATTAACCTTAACATTCACATCCCTAACGACTTTTGATTTGGACGTAAAAAATGGTCGCTTATATATCGCACTCTTAGACGAATTAGTATGCAGATTGTATCTTGCTAACGTATCTGCATATATTTCATAAATCTTATTAGCCACTTCAAGGTTTTTTTGCAAAAATAAAAACATCATCCACGTATCTTTTAACAGAGTAATGTTCGCCTAAACGCCAATTATAGGGAGTATCTGACAATTTCCCCTCGACTTGCGAGTCAATATTTTGAAAAATTATCTCCGCAAAAATTCGGCTTGACTCCGGCCCAATTACAATGCCATTAGTTTCATTATAATTTGCACCGCGAACTATCTCGTCAAAACTATTCCCAAACGTATTACACTTCAATTTCGATTTAACAAACTGCTTTTCTTTTGTAGCCCATGCTAGTGAATGCGTGTAAATACTATCAAAACATTTTGACACATCCAACGTTTTAAGAAATCCAAAATCTTTCTCTAACCCTAGAAACATTTTCGAGTTGAAAAATTTATAAAGCCGATCATAACCTCTATAAGAAAAATAAGACGAGCTATGTTTTATTTTTTTCTCAGAACGGAAATCATCCACTGTGCCGCGCTTATACTTTCCAACATTCTCCCAGGAGTTTTTATAATAAAATACGCTGGCCACTTTATATGGTGAACGGATCGAAAACTTACTAACCCCACAGTAATGGCATATCAAATGCTGATAGTTCTCATACAAGCCCTTCAATTTCCATTGAGATATTGGGTGTATAACAGAGAGCCGCCTAAACTCGGAAGAATTTTTCCGGATTTTGTATTGATAAGGAATAGTAAATGTTTTTTTGCAGCCGGTTCCATAAACAAGGCGATCAACAATAGTCGAAGCCAACTTTGACTTTAGATCGGGAGAGTTACAAATAGTATAGAACCCGTCATTGGAAAATATTAATGGAGTCTCATAGGGTATCGTTTCAGTTACTAAAACCCTGCAATAATCGCTCTTTCTTATCTGTTTGGCTTTGATATCAGGCATATTTCCAGCACTCCTGTATTCTTCCGAACTGCTGAGGGGAGAAATATGTGTAGGTTTTCTCCTCAAAGCCTCTCAGAAAACTATACTTTAGCAATTTCCTTCTCTGCGCAGCACTCGTATGGATAAAAAACTCATTAAACACTTTCCCATAACTACTCAGCGTTGCCCGCCGCAAATACTCGTCAAGCGCTGGAAGTGCTTTGGATACCGAGGCATCAACCCGATGGTAGTTATGATAGATCCCTGCTAAACGATAGCTACTCCTATTAACATCCAACACACTAAAATTTGTTGTCAGAAACCTAACCCTAGTTTCCAGAAGATTGAAATCTCGATTACTGCAATAGCTAATAATTGCTCGAGTTAGCCTTGTTTTAATTTTATTAACCTTACTATCAGCAATATCTAAATACACATCTCTAAACCTACCCTTTTCTAATGGATCGTGCACCGAGAAAAGATATCCCAAGTACTCAAAACTCAACAACATTGGCGAACTACAACTCCCCGCCCCCGTTCTAAACACCTTTGAGTCAGCCACAAAGCAAATCTGCTCTTTGCGTTTGTTGAGCAGCAGCCCAACTGGAAGCAGCCTTGTCAAAGACCTGATAAATACTTTAGGATTTTCATTACCACTAGTTATAATAATCACGTCATCCACATATCTAGAGTAGTAGAACACCTCTGCATGCTGCGACATAGATTCATCAACTGAACGCATCATGAAATCGGAAATAGTGGCACTAAGCGACAGACCTCTTGGAAGACCTAATCCGCCACTACCCCTATAGCTCACGAGCAGTTCAACTATCATTTTTTTTGTCTGGGCACTCAATTTTTTTATGTTTGACAACTTTTCTATTACATTATCGACTTCGAATGACTCGTAAAAACTCTTTATATCCAGCCTATAAACTCGATACTGCACGCCTTCAGAAAGCATATTTTTAATATTGGCAATTATCGAGTCACGACTTGTCGCTGCGGCAAATATAGATCGCTTTAAGTTCCTATCTATTTTCCGCAACACCAACTCATATGGAAAGTTAGAAACCCTGCATACTATCTTCTTCTTAAATTTCGTGGTTTCGAAAAAATCAATACCCCGAAATCCATTATCAGCACAACTAACGGAGCTTTTCACAACCGACTCTTTGAACGTTATGTTTTTCAGTCTTGGCAAGTCAAAAAAGTCGCTTTTCCTCAGCATCTTAGCAAGTGAAACGCTATTGAACGATTGGTCGTACATTACCTATCCTCTGCGATAATATAGATCACGGCAATTTCTCGATCACTGTAGCGTGACTATCGGAACTGCACCGCAAAGGCAAGATGTCGGCCAGCCTACAGGATCATATAAGCGTAGTTTACAAATCTAGAAATGCTAGAAAAACTACACTTGTTAAGGCATGCACCACCACCCACTCGTCAGTTCCCCACGGCGAATTACCTTTCGCTCATCAAGAAAAGCGATTTTCCGTCCCACTCATCATTAATCTTAAAGTACCTAGGAGTAAAAAGTGGATAGGATAGAGGGGGCGGTTTATTTTCTCGCTCTGCAAAACGCTGGCAAGTGATCGTATGGGCCGATCAAATGAACACGGCGAGGAAGCTCCACAGGGAAATACTCGGCAAATATTCTCTGAGGAGCCCTCTCCCCAAATTTCTTTACTATAGCGGCAAGCAAAGGAACCGCCGTGGTTACCACCCACTCCCCCATTTTCAAGATGAAACCAGCCGCCCTCGTGGAGCCCCCACGGGCGGCATCGTCTTTGGCGTGATCCCTCCGATTTCAGCCATGACCCTCAACTTCGCTGAGGAAAAGGTTTACGTCAAAGTCGGCCAGCATCACCAGGGCAAAGGCGATCGCGTCACTCATGACAAGGGGCACCGAGATCTACCACGACGCCAATCATCCTCTAGCGGCTAAAAAGCGCATCACACTGTTGCGAACGGTAGACGGGACGTCTGACGCTAGAGCCGCGGGAAGGAGATCGCGTACTCGGATTCCACTACTCGCTAGTGACCTGGACGCCCCAACCCACTCCACGCGGAACCAAAGTCGGTGAAATCATGATTGATTGGGCAAAAGAAAAGGCGACCCTTGTGGGGTCGCCTTTGGATATCAGTGAGGCTGTAGTCGCAGCGATTCTTTAGTTTCCGGATCTACGATCCTTAAGGTCAGAACCCAGTCAAATCAACGGCCATATGGTGGGGCCTATCGACTGTCCCTACGTCAGTGAGTGCCAGCTTCACTGCTGCCGGATTCGGGGGGCCAATTACTGGCAAGCCATGCCCAAAAATGCGCGTTTGCAGTCCTCGGTGCTCATCCTCGAAGATTTGCCTGGTTAGGTCAAACCATCGGCACTCGGTAATTTGTTTCAGCGGGCGACTCGATTGCCCTGGGCCTATCGCCTTTTTCGAGGCACAATAAAGGCCTGCATCGCTGCAAGCCTTCTTGATATCTGGTGCCGGAGACAGGAATCGAACCTGCGACCTTCGCGTTACGAGTGCGCTGCTCTACCGACTGAGCTACACCGGCGTGTTGCGCAACGTACCACTGCCGTGTCGGTTACGCAAACCCCTGTTTCACCTCACTTTCATTGCACCGTGCAGCCATTGGGCGCGAGGTCTTCCTCCACCGTGGTCACGCAAGTCCAGCCTGCCTGGGTACGCGCCAGGGTCACGGTCTTGCCCAGCACATTGGCCGGTGCGTCGGCCAGGGTGCAGGCGATGCTGGCGGTGCCGTCGGCGGCCTTGCCGCTGGCGGTGATCGCGCAATGGGCGGTGGCGGGCTGGCCGCCGAGGCTGGCGACGTCGGGTACGTCCTTGCCGTCGTTCAGGCGCACGTCCATCGGTGTCTTCAGCGCGGAGATCTCCAGCAGCGCGGCGGTAGCCTTGGCGCGGGCCTGGTGGTTGGTGTACATGGGGATGGCGATGGTCGCCAGGATGCCGATGATCGCGACGACGATCATCAGTTCGATCAGGGTGATACCTCGTTGCCCTTTCATGAACGGTCTTCCTTCGTGATACGTGGAGGCGCGGCGGGCGCTTTGCTTCGTGGCGCGCCCCGGCCGGCAGGCGCGCAGTAGGCCTGAACCGACACCTTTTGTCACCCCTGCGCGTCGGGGCGTCATCTTCGCTGGACTACTCTAGTGAGCCACAGGGAAACGCGCCCGGCGGCAGGCCGGGCAAGCTGTTACCGGGCTTTTCGCCCCCGTGCAAAAGGACTCTCGCCATGCCTCCTTCCACCCGTCTGTACGCCTGGGAAGGCGTCGATGCCAGCGGCACGCCGCAGCAAGGCCAGCACGCTGGCCGCAGCCCGGCGTTCGTGCAGGCGTGGTTGCGCCAGCAGGGGATTCGCGCGACGCGGGTGCGGCTGGCGGGTGGGCTGCACTGGCGCTGGCCGCAACGGGCGGGCAAGGCGGATGCACCGGGGTTCAGCCGCCAGCTGGCGACCTTGCTCACGGCGGGGGTGCCGCTGTTGCAGGCGTTCGAGGTGATGGCGCGCAGCACGGTGAACAGCGCCATGGCGGCGTTGCTGGCACGGTTGCAACAAGATGTGGCGGCGGGGTTGGGTTTGGCGGATGCCTTGCAGCGCCATCCGGCGTGGTTCGATGCGCTGTACTGCAACCTGGTGCGGGTGGGCGAGCAGTCGGGCACGCTGGACCGGCAGTTGGAACAGATGGCGACCATGCTGGAGAAACGTCAGGCGCTGCGGCAGAAGGTGCGCAAGGCGATGCTGTATCCGGCGCTGTTGCTGCTCACGGGGCTGGGGGTGGCGGCATTGTTGCTGCTGGAGGTGGTGCCGCGGTTCCAGGGGTTGTTCGCCAGCTTCGACAAGGCGCTGCCGGCGTTCACCCAGTGGGTGATCGATTTATCCACAGGGCTGGGCAATCACGTCGGGTGGTTGGTGCTGTTGATAACTGCACTGGGGTTCGGCATGCGGGCGTTGTACCGGCGGCATCTGCCGGCGCGCCTGTGGATATTGCGCGGGATGTTACGGGTGCCGGTGGTGGGCGCCTTGCTCGGGCAGGCGGCGTTGGCGCGCTTTGCCCGTAGTCTGGCGACCTCGTATGCCGCCGGGGTGGCGTTGCTGGATGCGCTGGCCACGGTGGCGCCGGTGAGTGGCGACAGCCTGCACGAGCGGGCGATCCTCAAGTTGCGCCAGGACGTGGCCGGCGGCATGGGGCTGCAGCAGGCGATGGAGGCGGATGCGCTGTTCCCGCCGCTGTTGCGCCAGCTGGTGGCGGTGGGCGAAGCCAGCGGTACCCTCGACCGGATGCTGGACAAGGCCGCGCTGCATTACGAAGAACAGGTGAGCCAGGCGCTGGAGCAGTTGACCACGCTGCTTGAGCCGGCCATCGTGCTGATCCTCGGGCTGCTGGTGGGGGGCCTCGTCGTGGCGATGTACTTGCCGATCTTCCAGTTGGGTAGCCTGATCTGAACATGAATGCCTGGACCGTAATCGTCGAACATCCGCCGTTCTTCCATACCTTGGCCGCGGTGCTGGGATTGCTGGTGGGCAGTTTTCTCAATGTGCTGGCTTACCGCCTGCCGATCATGCTCGAGCGCCAGTGGCAGCGGGAGGCGCAGGAGGTGCTGGGGCTGCCGCAGGCCGAGCATGAGCGCTTCGACCTGTGCCTGCCAGCTTCGCGTTGCCCGCACTGCCAGCGCCAGATCCGCGCCTGGGAAAATATTCCGCTGCTGAGTTACCTGGCCCTGCGCGGGCGTTGCGCGGGGTGCAAGGCGCGGATCAGCGTGCGTTATCCCCTGGTGGAGCTGGGCAGCGCCCTGCTCTCGCTGTTGGTGGCCTGGCATTTCGGGCCGAGTGTCGAGGCGCTGGGGGTGATGCTGCTGACCTGGGGGCTGATCGCCTTGAGCCTGATCGATGCCGAGCACCAGTTGCTGCCGGATGTGCTGGTGCTGCCGCTGTTGTGGCTGGGGTTGATCGTCAACGCCTTCGGGTTGCTGGTGCCGCTGAGCGATGCGCTGTGGGGCGCGGTGGCGGGCTACCTGAGTTTGTGGTCGGTGTACTGGGTCTTCAAGCTGATCACCGGCAAGGAGGGCATGGGCTTCGGCGACTTCAAGCTGCTGGCCATGCTCGGTGCCTGGGGCGGTTGGCAAATCCTGCCGCTGACCTTGATGCTGGCGTCCTTGGTAGGGGCGCTGATCGGGCTGACGCTGGTGCGTTTCAAGCGCACGCAAATGGGCGCGGCATTGCCTTTCGGGCCTTATCTGGCCATTGCGGGGTGGATCGCATTGCTCTGGGGTGATGAAATAGTCGCCTCATACCTGCAACTGCTTGGAACCTGATGAGCACAGCGCCCTTCACACCCTGGATTCTTGGCCTTACCGGCGGCATCGGCAGCGGCAAGAGCGCCGCCGCCGAGCGTTTCGTCGAGCTGGGCGTGCACCTGGTCGATGCCGACCAGGCCGCGCGCTGGGTCGTCGAGCCGGGGCGCCCTGCCCTGGCCAGCATCGTCGAGCGCTTTGGCGCAGGCGTGCTGCAGGCGGACGGCCAGCTCGACCGTGGCGCCCTGCGCCAGCTGATCTTCGCCGACCCAAGCCAACGGCAATGGCTGGAACAACTGCTGCACCCGCTGATCGGCCAGGAGATCTTCAGCTACCTGGCCAAGGCCGAGACGCCCTATGCGGTGTACGTTTCGCCGCTGTTGATCGAATCGGGGCAGCACCAGAAGACCCAGCGCATCCTGGTGATCGACGCGCCGACCGAGTTGCAGGTGCAACGCACCTTGGCCCGCGACAACACCAGCGCGGAACAGGTGCAGGCGATTCTCAAGGCCCAGCTGGCCCGGGAAGAGCGCCTGCGCCATGCCGATGACGTGGTGGTCAACGATCGTGACCTGCAATCGCTGCACGACGAGATCGACCGCCTGCACCACTTTTACCTGACTTTACGAGGAGGCCAGCCATGAGCCAGCCGATGACCGTTGATTGCCCGACCTGCGGGGCGCCCGTGGAATGGGGCGAGCAGAGCCCGTTCCGGCCGTTCTGCTCGGACCGCTGCAAGTTGATCGACCTGGGTGCCTGGGCGGCCGAGGAGCACAAGATCGCCGGGGCGGAGGAGTCCGAGGACGAGTTGTATTCGGGGGATCTGGAGCCGCGGCACTAAACGGATCGCGCAGCCTTGACAACAGCTGCTGCTTGAATCCTGGGGCCGCGTTGCGGCCCATCGCTGGCAAGCCAGCTCCCACAGGGACGGCGCTTGGCTTTAGGTTTACGCGGTCGGTGTGGGAGCCGGCTTGCCGGCGAGAGGCCGGGACAGGCCACTCGATAACGCTTTAGCGCTCGTCATCCTTCCACGGCGCCTGCAGATAGCGGCTGCGGTTGAAGGTCTCCAGCCACTCCGGGCAGAACACCACCAGCGCACTGATCACCGTGCCGTTGATGAACGCCTCGGGGAACATCATCAGCCATAGGTAGCCAACGAAGTCGCTGAGCCATTCCGGCATGGCGAAACGCTCGTCCATCCACAGCAACCCCAGCCCTGCCATCAGGCACAGCAACACGGTCAACGCCGCCGGGAAGAACCCGCAACAGAAGATGTAGACGAACAGGTTACGCGGCTGGGCGCGCTCGACCAGGATCGCGCACACCTCGGTGACCAGCACCGGCAGGCCGACGATCAGCAGGCCGTTGACGCCGATGGCGGCAAGGTCCTGCCGGCCCATCAGCAACAGGCCGAGCTGGGCGAGAAAGCCGCCAAGCACGGCCAATGGCCAGTCCAGCAGCAAGGTGACGGCGGTCATGCCGATGAAGTGGTACGACACCCCGGTATCGAAATCGCGGCGCACCAGCCAGAGTATGAACAGGCAGAACACCGTGCCGAACAGCAGGTGCTGGCGGCGGGTGTCGGTGAACAGCTCGACCCAGCGGGTGCGGCTGGCGGCCCAGATCAGCAGGGGCACGTAACCTATCCAGCCAAGGGTAAGGCTGGTGCTGGACAAGACTTGTGCGCTGATCACCTGAACAATATCCCTGTCGGCCATGTGGACAAGCCTGAGTCTACACCCATTCTCCCTTGCCACCGGTTGCTATAGGCTGGCACCTCCTTTCGATGCAGGACGCGTCCGCCATGCCTGAAGGACTTAACCTGCCGCTGCTGCTCGGCGCGGCGTTCAGCGCCATCGCCGGCGTGCTGCACCTGGCGGTGATCGCCATTGGCCCGCGCTGGTACCGCTTGTTCGGCGCCGGCGAGCGCATGGCCAGGGCGGCGGAGCAAGGGCGCGTCTACCCGGCCCTGGTCACTGCGGCGATCGCGGCGGTACTGCTCGTCTGGTCGGCCTATGCCTTGTCGGCGGCTGGGCTGATGCGCCCATTGCCCTTGCTGCTGCCGGTGATCTGCCTGATCACCCTGGTGTACTTGGCGCGGGGCCTGCTGGGGCCGCTGGTACTGGCCGGCACCGGGCGCAGCCGAAGGTTTATCGCGGTCAGTTCGGCCATTTGCCTGGGCGGCGGGCTGCTGCATCTGCTGGGGGTGGTGCAGCAATGGCTGGTGCTGGGCTGATTCCTACGCACAAACAGCATCTTACCGTCATCAATTAGCGACTAAGCTTGTCCCCATGGATGACTCAGACTACCTCCGCCTGCTTACCATCCAGGCCGAGCAAGCCAATGCGTTCCTGTCCAATGCCCGCAAATGGGAGCGCGAGCGTTGGGTCTGCCAGCGCCTGCTGCAAGGGCTGAACATCCCCTACCGCAGCGAGGATTTCACCCCGGCCGGGCAAGAGCCGCCGGACGTGCTGTTCCGCGATGCGGCGTTCGAGGTGTTCTTCGTGCTCGACGAGGGCCGCCGGCTCAACGACGAATGGCGCGAGGAGCTGCAACGGCGGCGCAGCGCCTTCTCCCTGGCCCAGCTGGTGCGCCGCGAGCAGCGGCCCCGGCGCATCAGTGCCCAGGAACTGCTGGCGCGCCTGGCGCCGACCCTGCGCAAGAAGTCGCACAACTACCGCGAGCGCGGGCTGGACCTTAGCGAGCTGGACATCATCGCCTTCGCCAGCCTCAAGCGCGAGGTGCTCGACCTCAACAGCCATTTCCCGCCGCCCACCGAGTACCTGCGCCAAGGCTGGCGGTCGTTGTCGCTGGTGGGGCCGACCTTCGCCCGGGTGCTGTTCGCCCACCCGGACGCGCCAGATTTCCTGCGCGGCAACCTGGGGCGCAGCATCGTGTTCGACGTAGGCATCAGTCTTTGATCCAGTGCCGGGTGTCTTTGCGATCACGTACACTCGGCGCCAGGGATAGAAAGCATTATCATTCGACCCATGCGTTTGCGTGAACGCTGTGGCGTACACGCAGTCACGAACGTCTATCTGACGAGGCCCACCATGACCAGCCGCCTGAATCCTGAAGATCAGCGTCGCGTCGATGAGTATCTGAGCGCCCCCCAGCATCAAGTCGAGCGCCGGCCCTTCCGGCCGTGGCTGCTCCTGCTGCTGGTGGTGGCCGTGACCATCGGTCTGGGCCTGTTGAGCCGCCTGCTGAGTGGACTGGTGCTATGAGCTGCCTTGCGCTCGCCCGCCCCTCATGCCGGATGCGGCCGGACCTTGTGTCCACGAATTCCGTAAAACTTGTGAGATATCCCCATGACTCATCGCATCGTGATTGTCGGCGGCGGCGCCGGCGGCCTGGAACTGGCGACCCGCCTGGGTAAAAGCCTGGGCAAGCGCAAACAGGCCGAGATCACCCTGGTTGATGCCAACCTGACGCACATCTGGAAGCCACTGCTGCACGAAGTGGCGGCCGGCTCGCTGAACTCCTCGGAAGACGAACTGAACTACGTGGCCCAGGCCAAGTGGAACAACTTCAACTTCCAGATGGGGCGCATGAGCGGCCTGGACCGCGAAAGCAAACTGATCCAGCTGGCCGCGACCCTCGACGACGAGGGCCGTGAGCTGCTGCCTGCGCGCACCATCGGCTACGACACCCTGGTGATCGCCGTGGGCAGCAACACCAACGACTTCGGCACCCTGGGCGCGGCGCTGCACTGCCTGTTCCTCGACAGCCGCAAGCAGGCCGAGCGCTTCCACCAGCAACTGCTCAACCACTATCTGCGTGCCCACGCCGGTGATGTGGCCAGCGAGCAGATCAGCGTGGCCATCGTCGGCGCCGGTGCCACCGGTGTGGAGCTGGCGGCCGAGCTGCACAACGCCGCCCACGAGCTGGCGGCCTATGGCCTGGACAAGATCCAGCCGAAAGACATGCACATCACCATCATCGAAGCCGGCCCACGGGTGTTGCCGGCGCTGCCGGAGCGCATCAGCGTGCCGGTGCACAAGACCCTGGAAAAACTCGGGGTGACGGTGATGACCAACGCCGCGGTCAGCGAAGTGACCGCCGATGGCCTGAAGACCGCCTCGGGCGAAGTGATCCAGGCCAGCTTGAAGGTCTGGGCGGCAGGCATTCGCGCGCCGGGCTTCCTCAAGGACATTGACGGCCTGGAGACCAACCGCATCAACCAGCTGGTGGTGCGCCCGACCCTGCAGACTACCCTGGACGACAACATCTTCGCCTTCGGCGACTGCGCCGCCTGCCCGCAACCGGGCACCGACCGCAATGTGCCGCCACGGGCCCAGGCCGCGCACCAACAGGCCTCGCTGCTGGCCAAGAGCCTCAAGCTGCGCCTGGAGAACAAGGCGCTGCCGACCTACGAGTACAAAGACTATGGCTCGCTGGTATCGCTGTCGCGCTTCTCGGCGGTGGGTAACTTGATGGGCAACCTGATGGGCAGCGTCAAGCTGGAAGGCTGGCTGGCGCGGATGTTCTATGTGTCGCTGTACCGGATGCACCAGATGGCGTTGTACGGGACCTTCCGCACCTTGATGCTGATGCTGGGCAGCAAGATTGGGCGGGGCACCGAGCCGCGCCTGAAGCTGCATTGATAAAAATGCCTGGCAGTGCATTCAGCACTGCCAGGCATTAATTTACCGGATTTGAAAGAAGGTAAACGCGCTATCTGGAGACAACTTGGCGCGGTTTGACTATGTCGATCCGAACGTCCTGTTCCGACATTTCAGCCATGACCTGAGAAAGCTCAAGGATAGGCACTACAGCCTCTACCGTTTGCCCCGACACGGACAGACTGCCTTCTATCAGCTCCGCCCCATGAATGGCCAGCCGCTGCTCCAACTCATGCTGCCAATCGACCAGCCGGGAACGTAAGTCTTCACGTGTCAGGACTTTACCAACCTGCCGGCACTGCGCGGTTACCCTGACGGCCTCGGCACCGCCTGAAGTGTGCTCAGTCAGGCCCAATTGGCGCAGTTTCTCCAGCTCTCGTATTTCCAGCATGAGCTCACACCTCACACATCAGTATTACCAATAACCATATCACGCTGGTGGCTCACGCCAGGTTTATCCGACCAGCGCCTACGACGTTAACCGGTAATGCCATGCTCGTCACCGCGCCCAGGATGGCCTTGCGCATGGCCGGCCCCGTAGTGCTCAGATTCTTCAGACGACGATGCTGGAGAATAAGGGCAGCCACACCCGCAACAATCGGAGTAGCCATGGAAGTACCACTCAGACGACCAAACAGGTCGGAGCGCGACGCCCCCTGGGCAAGAGATCCGTCAGGCATCCGTGGCGCCGGGATCGTGGACATGATGTTGACCCCAGGCGCCACCACATCGGGCTTGTCCAGCCCATAGGCTGTGGGCCCTCGGCTTGAAAACTCCGCTGGGAGAAACGTGCGCTTGGTGATCGCTCCGACTGTAATGGCCGAGCGCGAGTGGCCAGGGCATGCCACCTCGGTATCGAATGCACTGCCATACCCCATTCTGCGCAGCGCTTCCGCCCGCATATGTTCATTGCCTGCCGCGACACAGACAATCGCCCCGAACGCTGACGCATTGTCCACCGCAGTGCACAACGGGCAATGGCCATCGGCGCAGGCCCACCCATGCCCACCGTCCGCCCAGGCGGGGAGATGGTTGAAGCCCAGGCTCATGGAGATGATATCTGCCTGCCGGTCCAAAGCGGCATCCACACCTTGAAGTATGGAGGTATGCTGGCCACTGCCATCCTGCCTCAGCACCTTCACGTTGATCAGATCCACATCGGGAGCGATCCCCCGGTAGATGGGATCACGCGAGGCAATGCTGCCCGCGCAATGGGTGCCGTGATATCCAGGAATGAGGTAGTCCTCGCCACAGGTGGAAACGGAATCCGCCACGACCAGGAATGGATGTCGCGTATCGATTCCCGAGTCCAGTACCGCGACTTTTATGCCGGCCCCCGTCAGCAAGCCATGCTGGTTTCTGAAGTTGTCGAGCCCTACATCGATCGTGGCGTCATCCATCAGGGTCGGGTTGACGACTGGGTCGAGCTCGATCAAGTCAACCTCACCCAATTGCGCGATGTCTTTCAGGCGCTCAGGCTCGAATGCGGCGGCCAGCGAACCGGCCAAATACAAAGGACGGGCCTGGCCACCGCTTACAGCATCTTTGAATGGAGAAACCTCATGATCGAATCGTTGCTTGAACTCAAGCCAGCTTTCGCCGACGCGTGCCTTTCTCGCGTTCATCTTTACGACAACGGGCAGCCGGCCTGATTCGGCGGCCCCTCCCACATGCGCAGCGAGTAGCTGCATCTCCTGCGACTGCGAATCCCCAGTACTCCGCTCGATCCGGCTGAGCACATTACGTAGCAGCGGTCCTAGTTTGGCCATGACGAATATCCTTTTGGGCATGGTGGCGAGGAAGCAAAAAGCCATCAACTACCACAATAGCGAAGATCAGCTATTGCACCAGGCGACTCCGCGTGTCAGACGCTCACTTAGCGCAGGATGCGATACGTGCTCTGCACAAACCCGCTCTCGTAACTGGTCGTTCTCATGTGCTGCAACAGCACATCCTTCGCCAACTCGCCGAACAACGGTATTCCCTGCCCCAGCAGCACGGGGATACGGGTAATGGTCAGTTCATCCACCAGCCCCTCGCGCAAGAACCCCTGAATCAGCTTGCCGCCATCCAGGTACAGGCTCTTTGCGCCCGTGGTCTGCAGGTGCTCGAGCAGCGCCGGGATCGGCCCCGGGTGCAGCTCGACGCGCTCTGATACGCCCCTGGGCAGCGCCTCGAGGGTACTGCTGACCACCACTACTCGTGTATCAGGATAGGGCCACTCGCCAAAGGTCATGACCTTGTCGAAAGTGCCGCGCCCCATCACCAACGTATCGACGCCCGCCATGAACCCGGCATAACCATGGTCGTCAGCGGACTGCGTGGCGCCCATCAACCAATCGAGGCCGCCATCTTCACGGGCGATATAGCCATCCAGGCTGGTGGCGATGAAAACACTGGCTTTGAGTGACATGCGCGGGCGCTCCTGCGGGCAAAGGCCACAGGGTAGCAAAGGGCGGGGATATAAATCGCGGACAAAAGAAAAAGGGCATCTCAGTCGAGATGCCCTTTTTACATGGTGGGTCGTGTAGGATTCGAACCTACGACCAATTGGTTAAAAGCCAACTGCTCTACCAACTGAGCTAACGACCCGGAAAATGGTCGGGGTGAGGGGATTCGAACTCCTGACATCCTGCTCCCAAAGCAGGCGCGCTACCGGACTGCGCTACACCCCGAGATTGGCTCCGCGACCTGGACTCGAACCAGGGACCCAATGATTAACAGTCATTTGCTCTACCGACTGAGCTATCGCGGAACTGAACTTCGGTACATCTTTACTGCTTCGAAGCCTGTGTTAGCTTCGATCTCTTTGGCTATCCGCTTTCGCGTTGTCGCTGCTGAGGCCGGCTATTCTACATTCTTCGTTTTGCTTGTCAACCACTTTTTTTCGTTCAACTTACTGATTTGTAAGTTATTTTCAGATCGTCGGTGTTGCTGGCGATCTGCTCAGTGCCTGACAGCGGGGCGAATATTAGGGGCACTCTGATTTTTGTGCAAGCACTTTTTTCAAAATTTTCAGCAAGTTAGCTTGGAAGCCGGAAAATCAGGGGTTTGCGCTGCCTGTACTGGCCTTATCGCGGGGCAAGCCCGCTCCCACGCATTGGCTACCTTCTGGCGCAGATTGGCGTGGGAGCGGGCTTTGCCCCGCGATAAGGCCAGACAGCACACATAAAAAAGCCCCGCTTACGCGGGGCTCTTCGTTTACTGCAGGTCAGCCAAAGACAATCTCGTCGCCCTCGACCTTCGCGGTGATCGCCGCACCCGGCAGGAACTCGCCCGCCAGGATCAGCTGCGCCAGCGGGTTCTCGATCCAGCGCTGGATCGCACGCTTCAATGGCCGTGCGCCATACACCGGGTCGTAACCGACGGCGATCAGCTTGTCCAACGCCTCCGGGCTCAGGCTCAGCGACAGCTCGCGCTCGGCCAGGCGACCACGCAGGCGGCCAAGCTGGATCTCGGTGATACCGGCGATCTGCTCGCGGCCCAGCGGTTCGAACACCACCACTTCGTCGATGCGGTTGATGAACTCCGGACGGAAGTGCGCGCCCACCGCATCCATCACCGCCGCACGCTGAGCCTCGCGGTCACCGGCCAGTTCCTGGATCTGCGCCGAGCCCAGGTTGGAGGTCATCACGATCACGGTGTTGCGGAAGTCCACGGTACGGCCGTGGCTGTCGGTCAGGCGGCCATCTTCCAGCACCTGCAGCAGCACGTTGAACACATCCGGGTGGGCTTTCTCCACCTCGTCGAGCAGCACCACCGAGTACGGCTTGCGACGCACGGCCTCGGTCAGGTAACCGCCCTCTTCATAGCCCACATACCCTGGCGGGGCACCGATCAGACGCGCCACGGAGTGTTTCTCCATGAACTCGGACATGTCGATGCGCACCATGGCCTCTTCGGTATCGAAGAGGAACTCGGCCAGCGCCTTGCACAGCTCGGTCTTGCCCACCCCGGTGGGCCCAAGGAACAGGAACGAACCACTCGGGCGGTTCGGGTCGGACAGCCCGGCGCGGGAACGGCGTACGGCGTTGGCCACGGCGGTCACCGCCTCGTCCTGGCCGATCACCCGTTCGTGCAGCAGGCTTTCCATCTTCAGCAGCTTCTCACGCTCGCCTTCGAGCATCTTCGCCACCGGAATACCGGTCCACTTGGACACCACTTCGGCAATCTCTTCCTCGGTGACCTTGTTGCGCAGCAGCTGGTTGTCGGTCTTGCCGTGCTGGTCGACCATCTGCAGGCTGCGCTCCAGGTCCGGGATCACCCCGTACTGCAGCTCGGCCATGCGGCTGAGGTCGCCCTTGCGGCGCGCGGCTTCCAGCTCCTGGCGGGCCTGCTCGATCTTTTGCTGGATCTGCGCCGAACCTTGCACCTCGGCCTTTTCCGAGGCCCAGATCTCTTCGAGGTCGGAATACTCGCGCTCCAGGCGCTCGATTTCCTCGGTCAGTTTTTCCAGGCGTTTCTTCGCCGCTTCGTCTTCTTCCTTCTTCAGCGCCTGGGATTCCACCTTCAACTGGATCAGGCGACGGTCGAGGCGGTCGAGCACCTCCGGCTTGGAGTCGATCTCCATGCGGATGCGGCTGGCGGCTTCGTCGATCAGGTCGATGGCCTTATCCGGCAGCTGGCGGTCGGTGATGTAGCGGTGGCTGAGCTTGGCCGCGGCAATGATCGCGCCGTCGGTGATGGCCACCTTGTGGTGCACTTCATAGCGCTCTTTCAGGCCGCGCAGGATGGCGATGGTGTCTTCCTCGCTCGGCTCCTCGACCAGCACCTTCTGGAAGCGGCGCTCCAATGCGGCGTCCTTCTCGATGAACTGGCGGTACTCGTTGAGCGTGGTGGCGCCGACGCAGTGCAGCTCGCCACGGGCCAGGGCCGGCTTGAGCATGTTGCCGGCGTCCATGGCGCCCTCGCCCTTACCGGCGCCGACCATGGTGTGCAGCTCGTCGATGAACAGGATGATCTGGCCTTCCTGCTTGCTCAGTTCGTTGAGCAGGCCTTTGAGGCGCTCTTCGAACTCGCCGCGGTACTTGGCGCCGGCGATCAACGCGCCCATGTCCAGCGCCAGCAGGCGCTTGCCCTTGAGGCCGTCGGGCACTTCACCGTTGATGATGCGCTGGGCCAGGCCTTCGGCGATGGCGGTCTTGCCCACGCCGGGCTCGCCGATCAGCACCGGGTTGTTCTTGGTACGGCGTTGCAGCACCTGGATGGTGCGGCGGATCTCGTCGTCACGGCCGATCACCGGGTCGAGCTTGCCTTCCTCGGCGCGCTTGGTGAGGTCGACGGTGTACTTGTCCAGGGCCTGGCGCGATTCCTCGGCGTTGGCGTCGTTCACCGCCGCGCCGCCGCGCAGGTTGTTGATGGCGTTTTCCAGGGCCTTCTTGCTCACGCCCTGGCCGAGCAGCAGCTTGCCGACCTTGCTGTTCTCGTCCATGGCGGCGAGCAGCACCAGCTCGCTGGAGATGAACTGGTCGCCCTTCTGCTGGGCCAGGCGGTCGGCCTGGTTGAGCAGGCGCGCCAGGTCCTGGGACATGTTCACGTCGCCGGTGGGGTTCTGGATTTTCGGCAGCTGGTCGAGCTCTTTGGTCAGCGCCTTGCGCAGGCTGTTGACGTCGAAGCCGACCTGCATCAGCAGCGGCTTGATCGAGCCGCCCTGCTGGTCGATCAGCGCCTGCAGCAGGTGCAGGGGCTCGATGGCCGGGTGGTCCATGCCCACGGCCAGGGATTGGGAATCGGATAACGCGAGTTGCAGCTTGCTGGTCAGTCGGTCTATTCGCATGGGGGATACCTTCCTTTAAAGGGCAGGCGGAGCGATGGACAGCACCTGTAATGATGAACCTGCCTGAGATGACCAATAGATAAGGGTGATTCTGGAAGATTCAAGCGTAGCGGGGTTGACGGGGTCAGCGCGGCTGCAACCAGACCAGCGAAGTGAAGCGCCCACCCTGCGGGGTGCGGCGATAGGAGAAGAAACGCGGATCGCTGACGGTACAAAAGCCGCCACCATAAACGGCAGTCACCCCACGCGCCGCCAGGCGAATCCGCGCCAGCTGGTAGATATCGGCCATCAGCTTGCCCGGCCGCTCGCCGTCGACGAACGCCGCGGCTGCCTCGGGATGCACGGCGGTAAAGGCATCGCGCACTTCCATGCCGACCTCGAACGCCTGCGGCCCGATGGCCGGGCCCAGCCATACCAGCACCTCTTCGGGTGGCAGGGCCAGGCGATCGAGGGTGGCTTCCAGCACGCCACCGGCCAGCCCGCGCCAGCCGGCATGGGCGGCGGCCACGCGGGTACCGGCGCGGTCGCAGAACAGGGCAGGCAGGCAATCGGCGGTCATCACGGCGCAGGCGATGCCCGGCTGGTCGGTCCAGCTGGCATCGGCCTCGGCGACCACGGCAGGGTCGGCATCGGCCACCACCAGCCCGTGCACCTGCTTGAGCCAGGCGGGCTGGATGGCGAATTCTTCGCTGAGGCGACGACGGTTCTCGGCAACCGCAGCGGGGTCATCGCCCACATGGTCGCCAAGATTGAAGGATTCATAGGGCGGCAGGCTGACGCCGCCCTCGCGGGTGGTGACACAGGCGCGTACCGAGGCCGGGGCCGGCCAGTCGGGAATGATCAGCGCCTGCGTCAGGCCACTCATCCGATAAAGCTCTCGCGGTCGTCGTTGAGCAGCGACAGCAGCCAGAGGAAGTCGTCCGGCAGCGGCGAGGCCCATTCCATGCGCTCACCGGTGGTCGGGTGATCCAGGGCCAGGAAGCGAGCGTGCAGGGCCTGGCGCGGGAAGTTCTTCACCGCCTCGACCATGGCCACGCTGGCGGCCGGAGGAATGCGGAAGCGCACGCCGTAGGTCTGGTCGCCGACCAGCGGATAACCGACATGCGCCATGTGCACGCGGATCTGGTGGGTGCGGCCTGTTTCCAGCTTGACCCGCACATGGGTGTGCGAGCGGAAGCGCTTGAGCACGCGATAGTGGCTGACCGCCGGCTTGCCGCCGTCGGTGACCGCCATGCGCTGGCGCTCGCCGCCGTGGCGGCCGATCGGGGCGTCGATCTTGCCACCGGCGATCACCACGCCGACCACGATGCACTCGTAGATACGGCTGACCGAGCGCTTCTGCAGTTGGTCGACCAGGTTCGTTTGCGCCTGCAGGGTCTTGGCCACCACCATCAGACCGGTGGTGTCCTTGTCCAGACGGTGCACGATACCGGCGCGCGGCACGTTGACGATGTCCGGCACATGGTGCAGCAGGGCATTGAGCAGGGTGCCGTCGGGGTGACCGGCCGCCGGGTGGACTACCAGCCCGGCCGGCTTGTTGATCACCAGGATCTGGTCATCTTCATAGACGATGTCCAGCTCGATGTCCTGAGCCACCCATTCGCCCTGGGCCTCCTGCTCGGCCTCGAGGGCCAGGATGGAGCCGGTGTGGACGGTGTCGCGCGGCCGCAGCACCGCGCCATCGACGGTCAGGCGGCCATCTTTGATCCACGAGGACAGGCGCGAACGCGAGTACTCGGCGAACAATTGGGCGGCGACCTGGTCGAGGCGTTGGCCGCCCAGTTCGGACGGGACCTCTGCGCTAAGTTGAATGATCTCGGACATGCTCGAATCGACGGGCGTTCAGCCTTTGGTTTCGGCTGCGCGCTTGTGGTTAAATACGGCTTCTTTTGCCCCGGGGTTTGGCCGGGGGCGCTCATCATAACAGGACGGCACCGCCCAAGACAGCGGCCGTCAAAGGGACGCAAGCCGCCATGCAAGTGAAACACCTGCTGCTGATCGCCATCCTCGGGCTCACCGCTGCCTGTTCCTCGAACAAGGAAGTCATTGACGAGAACCTCAGCGAGGCCGAGCTGTACCAGCAGGCGCAGGCCGACCTGGACAACTCCAGCTATACCAGCGCCGTGAACAAGCTCAAGGCCCTGGAGTCGCGCTACCCGTTCGGCCGCTACGCCGACCAGGCCCAGCTCGAGCTGATCTACGCCAACTACAAGAACTCCGAGCCCGAGGCCGCCAAGTCGGCTGCCGAGCGCTTCATCCGCCTGCACCCGCAGCACCCGAACGTCGACTACGCCTACTACCTCAAGGGCCTGACCTCGTTCGACCAGGACCGTGGCCTGCTGGCGCGCTTCCTGCCACTGGACATGACCAAGCGTGACCCGGGCGCCGCCCGCGACTCGTACAACGAGTTCGCCCAGCTGACCAGCCGCTTCCCCAACAGCCGCTACGCCCCGGACGCCAAGCAGCGCATGATCTACCTGCGCAACCTGCTGGCCTCCTACGAAATCCACGTGGCCAACTACTACCTGAGCCGCGAGGCCTATGTAGCCGCCGCCAACCGTGGCCGCTACGTGGTGGAGAACTTCCAGGAAACCCCATCGGTGGGTGACGGCCTGGCGGTAATGGTCGAGTCGTACCAGCGCATGCACCTGGACGAGCTGGCTGCCACCAGCCTCGAGACCCTCAAGCTCAACTACCCGGACCACCCGAGCCTGGTCGATGGCCAGTTCGTCACCAAGGTCGACGAAAACGGCAACCGCTCGTGGCTGTCCAAGGCCACCCTGGGCCTGATCGAAACCAAGACCCCGCTGCCGCCGGGCGAAACCCGCGCCAACCAGGACGTGGTCAAGCAGTTCCAGGACGCCCGCTCGGAAATGCCCGAGGAGCTGCTGCCCAAGGACGAGAACGGCGATCCAATCCTGCCGGAAGGTCCGAAGGAAGCCGAGAAGGACCGCAGCTGGTTCAGCTACATGACCTTCGGTCTGTTCGACTGATACGTCGCATCCGCAGAAAGGGAGGTCCGAGGCCTACTGCCTGCAGTTAAGCTGACACACTGACCTTTAGCCTGTAGGCCGCAAAATCCGATGCTTGGAAACGAGCATCGGATTTTTTATGCGCCTGTCAAAAGCACTGTCCCTCACTCACGAAATGGCATCGCGGCCACACGCATGCGAAGGGCTGGGAGCCTTGCTTGATCCAGGCATTGTGAAACGGGCCTTCGAGACGGCAGGCGTCTCGACCCTTCGCAAACGCCGACTGCCGTGGGAAAGCCTGGCGTGGTGCAACATCGGCATGGCGTTGTTCCGCCGGATGTCGGTTTGGGTTTCCCCGCGCAGTGAAGCAACGACCAGCGAACTACCCCACGCGAAAATGAAAATGCCAGTCAGCTTAACTGACTGGCATTAACCAGATGGCCGGTCTTTTATCGCGGGACCAACCCGCCCCCACGTTCTGTGCAGGAGCGGGCTGGCCCGCAAAGGCTGGATCAGTGCGCGGCGTTGGCCAGGCCGTCCAGGTAACGCTCGACGTCCAGGGCCGCCATGCAGCCGGCACCGGCCGAAGTGATGGCCTGGCGGTAGACGTGGTCGGCCACGTCGCCGGCGGCGAACACGCCCTCGACGTTGGTGGCGGTGGCGTTGCCTTCACGGCCGCCGTGGACCACCAGATAGCCGTCCTTCAGGGTCAGCTGGCCTTCGAACAGCGAGGTGTTCGGGGTGTGGCCGATGGCGATGAACACACCGTCGACCTTGATTTCGTCGAAGCTGCCATCGTTGTTCTTCAGGCGCGCACCGGTCACGCCCATGTTGTCACCCAGCACTTCGTCCAGGGTGGCGTTGAGCTTGAGTTCGATCTTGCCTTCGGCGACACGGGCGTGCAGCTTGTCGATCAGGATCTTCTCGGCGCGGAAGGTGTCGCGACGGTGTACCAGAGTCACCTTGCTGGCGATGTTGGCCAGGTACAGCGCCTCTTCCACGGCGGTGTTGCCGCCGCCGACGACCGCCACCGGCTTGTTGCGGTAGAAGAAGCCGTCGCAGGTGGCGCAGGCCGACACGCCCTTGCCCATGAAGGTTTCTTCCGACGGCAGGCCCAGGTAGCGGGCGCTGGCGCCAGTGGCAATGATCAGCGCGTCGCAGGTGTAGGTGCCGCTGTCACCGCGCAGGGTGAACGGCTTGTTGGCCAGGTCGACGGCGTTGATGTGGTCGAAGACGATCTCGGTCTCGAAGCGCTCGGCGTGTTCCTGCATGCGCTGCATCAGGGCCGGGCCGGTCAGGCCGTGGGGGTCGCCCGGCCAGTTGTCGACTTCGGTGGTGGTGGTCAGCTGGCCGCCCGCCTGCATGCCGGTGATCAGCAGCGGCTTGAGGTTGGCGCGGGCGGCATACACCGCGGCGCTGTAACCGGCAGGGCCGGAACCGAGAATGATGACGCGCGAATGACGTACTTCGGACATGTCGAACTCCTGTCGAGCGGGCCGCACGGGGCCGGCGTCGGTGCGCCGGTTGCGCCAGCTGGAATTAAAAGGGACCCACGCAGCACTTGGGGAAGGCTACAACGCGTTGGTCCAAAACCAAAAAAGTTGAGCGCACTGTAGCGAGGCCGCAGAGATTAAGGAAATATCCTTCGACAATCCACCTTATAGACAGTCTCTATTCGCTAAGGAAACCGACAGGCATTGTGCCGGCGCTTTGTTACACGCCGTTTCCCGAAGGCGCGGCGCCTTTCGTCGGCGCGCCAAACTCGGTAAGGTCAGCGCGTTTTCCTCAAGCGGAGCATTCCGATGCAAGCCCCCGTCCTGTCCGGCCCGCAGTACCTGCGCGAAGGCCTGAAACTGGTCCTGAGCCCCAGCCTGCGCCTGTTCGTGCTGTTGCCCCTGGCGGTCAACCTGCTGCTGTTCGGCGGCCTGATCTACTTTGCCGGCCACCAGTTCAGCCTGTGGGTCGATGCGCTGATGCCCACCCTGCCCGACTGGCTGGGCTTTCTCACCTACATCCTGTGGCCACTGTTCGTCGCCCTGGTGCTGTTGATGGTGTTCTTCACCTTCACCTTGCTGGCCAACGTCATCGCCGCGCCGTTCAACGGCTTCCTGGCGGAAAAGGTCGAAGTGGTGGTACGCGGCCAGGACAACTTCCCGCCCTTCAGCTGGAGCGAGCTGATGGCCATGGTGCCACGTACCCTGAGCCGCGAGATGCGCAAACTTGGCTACTTCCTGCCACGGGCCATCGGCCTGTTCATCCTGTCGTTCATCCCGGTGGTGAACGTGATCGCCGCGCCGCTGTGGCTGGTGTTCGGTATCTGGATGATGGCCATCCAGTACATCGACTACCCGGCGGACAACAACAAGATGAGCTGGCAGGACATGCTCGCCTGGCTGCGCGCCAAGCGCTGGCAATCGATGGGCTTTGGCGGGATCACCTACCTGGCGCTGATGATTCCGGGGGTCAACGTGCTGATGATGCCGGCGGCGGTGGCCGGGGCAACGTTGTTCTGGGTGCGGGAGCGCGGCTGAATGAGCGCCATCGCGGGGCAAGCCCGCTCCCACTAGATCCGTGGGAGCGAGCTTGCCCCGCGATGGCTTGAGTTCGGTCAGTGGCTCAGCTGACTGGAAAACTGCCCCACCGCATCCACCACCTTCTTCGCCCCTTCCTGGATCTCGACGATCACCCCGCCGGTATCGGCGGCCAAGGCCAAGCCTTGCTCGGCCTGACGCTTGCTGGTGTCGATGATGTCCACCGCGGCCTGGGCCAGCTGTTCGTTCTGCTGCACCACCTTGGCGATTTCCTCGGTGGCGCTGCTGGTGCGCGAGGCCAGTTGGCGCACTTCGTCGGCGACCACGGCGAAACCACGGCCCTGTTCGCCGGCGCGGGCGGCTTCGATGGCGGCGTTGAGCGCCAGCAGGTTGGTCTGCCCGGCGATGTCGCTGATGGTCTTGATGATCGCGCCGATCACCTTCGACTGCTTGTCCAGTGCCTGGATACCCTCGGCGGCGTCCTGCATCGAGCCTTCCAGCCCACGCATCACCTCGACGGTCTGGGTTACCACGTCGGTGGCCTTGCGCGCGCTGTCGTCGGTTTCCAGCGAGGTGGTGTAGGCGATGTCGGCGGCCTGGGCCACGGCCAGCTCCTGGTTGACCTGATCGGTGATCACGGTGGCGAACTTGACCACTTTATAGAGCACGTCATGGGCGTCGATGATCGGGTTGTACGAGGCCTCCAGCCACACCACGCGGCCATGGGCATCGATGCGCTTGAAGCGCTCGGCAACGAATTCGCCACGGCGCAGCCTGTTCCAGAACTCCTGGTAGCCCGCCGAGTTGGCTTCTTCCGGCTCGCAGAACATGCGGTGCGACTTGCCGCGGATCTGTTCGAGGGTGTAGCCCATGGTCTGCAGGAAGCGGTCGTTGGCGGTCAGCACCTGGCCTTCGAGATTGAACTCGATCACCGCGGTGGATCGCATCAGGGCCTTGATCAGGCTCTCATGCTCGCGGGACGTCTCGATGGTGCGGGTCAGGTCGCTGGAGTGCAGGGAGAAGTACTTGATGCGCCCGTCGCTGTCCTTGACCGGTTGCAGGATCGAGCGCAGCCAGGCCTCTTCGCCGTTGCCACGCAGCAGGCGGAAGGCGCCGTTGAGGTGCTCGCCCCGGGTGATGGCGTGTTTCATGCGCTGATAGAAATCGAGCTTCTTCACATGGGCCGGGACGATCTCCTCGATATTGCGCCCGATGAGCTGCTCGGCGCGGTAGCCCATTTCGGCCTCGAAGTTGCCGTTGACCGACTCGATGCGCCCCTGTGGGTCGAGCTGGAGCACCAGCATCTCGCTGTCGAGGCTGTTCTTGACCTGCTCGATGGACATCAGTTCTTCGCGCAGTTGCTGGATTTCTTTCTTCAGTTTGCTGTTGAACATGGCCGCTCTCCCGGAGCGTATTCCCGTAGTCGAATGCATCTGCATCGGCTGCGTCCCGAGAGTTCTTGAGTGCGTTGCAAGGAAATATTCATACGGATGAAACTGCCGGAAATCAGGCGTCATCCGCACGTCACAAAGGCGTCATATGGCCGCAATGGGGGCGTCGGACACTTTTTGCCATGAACACACCGTCCTTGCGCATCACACTGGTCAGCGAAACCTTCCCACCTGAGATCAATGGCGTGGCCAACACCCTCGGCCGCCTCAGCGAGGGGCTGCGCCAGCGCGGGCATCAGGTCGAACTGATCCGCCCGCGACAGGCCGCCGACAGCGCAACGGGCAACGATGACGAACTGCTGCTGTGCCGTGGCTGGCCACTGCCCGGCTACCCCGGCCTGCAGTGGGGCGAAGTGTCGATGCACAAGCTTTGGCGCCGCTGGCGCCGGCAGCGTCCGGACGTGCTGTACATCGCCACCGAAGGTCCCTTGGGCCTGAGCGCCCTGCGCGCCGCCCGGCGCCTGGGCGTGGCGGTGGTCAGTGGCTTTCATACCAACTTTGCGCAGTATTCGGGGCAGTATGGCCTGGGGCTGCTGTCGCGGCTGCTGACCCACTACCTGCGCTGGTTCCATCGGCGTACCGCCATCACCCTGGTGCCCAGCATCAGCCAGCGCCTGGAACTGGAACGCCGCGGTTTCGAACGCCTTGGCCTGATGGCCCGTGGGGTCGATGCCGGCCTGTTCAACCCGACGCGGCGCAGCCAGGCCCTGCGCGAGCAGTGGGGGCTGGGCGTGGATGACCTGGCCGTGTTGCACGTCGGGCGCCTGGCCGCGGAGAAGAACCTGGCCTTGCTGCGCCCCTGCATGGAAGCCCTGCGCAGGGCCTACCCGCACCGGCGGCTGCGCCTGGTGATCGTCGGCGATGGCCCACTGCGCGGCCAGCTCGAACAACAGTTGCCCGATGCGGTGTTCTGCGGTGCGCAGCGCGGCGAGGTGCTGGCCGAGCACTATGCCAGCGGCGACCTGTTCCTGTTCCCGAGCCTGACCGAGACCTTTGGCAACGTGGTGCTCGAGGCGCTTGCCTCGGGCCTTGCCGTGGTCGCCTACGATGAAGCCGCCGCCGCCCAGCACATCCGCCACGGCCACAGCGGCGCGTTGGCCATGCCGGGCGATCAGGCGGCGTTCATCGACGCCGCCTGCTGGCTGCTGGAGGAAAGCGAAACCCTGCGCCGGGTGCGCCTCAATGCCCGCCAGCACGCCAGCCGCCAGGGCTGGCCGGCGATCATCGAGCAGTTCGAGGGTTACCTGTACGATGCCTGCCGCGGGTTGCAGGCTACCCGCGAACAGGCGCCGCCCTTGATGGTCAAACCAGGGTCGTCAGCGCCTCACGGCTGAACGGCAGCACGTCCGCTTCACGCCCCTCGCGAACCTTGCGCGCCCATTCGGCATCCACCAGCAAGGCACGACCCACAGCCACCAGGTCGAACTCCTGGTCCTGCAAGCGTTGCAGCAAGCCTTCGAGGCTGGCCGGCTTGGCCACCTTGTCGGTGGCGACCATGAACTGCAGGAACTCGCCATCCAGGCCGACACTGCCCACGGTGATGGTCGGCTTGCCGGTGAGCTGGCGGGTCCAGCCGGCCAGGTTCAGCTCGCTGCCCTCGAATTCCGGCTCCCAGAAGCGCCGGGTAGAGCAGTGGAAGATATCCACACCCGCGTCGCACAAGGGCTTGAGGAATGCCGCCAGGGCCTCCGGGGTCTGTACCAGGCGTGCGTTGTAGTCCTGCTGCTTCCATTGCGAGAAGCGCAGGATGATCGGGAAGTCGGGGCCGACGGCTGCGCGCACGGCCTGGATAAGCTCGATGGCGAAACGCGAGCGTCCGGCCAGGTCACCGCCGTATTCGTCGTCGCGACGGTTGCTGGCCTCCCAAAAGAACTGATCGATCAGGTAACCGTGGGCACCGTGGATTTCCACACCGTCCATGCCGATGGCCTGGGCATCGCGCGCGGCCTGGGCGAAGGCGGCGATCACCTCGCGAATGTCGTCGTGGCTCATCTCCTGGACCAGTACCTGGCCATCCTTCTCCTTGCCGCTCGGGCCATAGCCCGGCACCTCGGCATCCGGCTCGGTGCCCAGGCGGCGCACACTGCCCACGTGCCACAGTTGCGGCACGATGCGCCCGCCTTCGGCATGGACCGCGTCGACCACACGCTTCCAACCGGCCAGGGCATCTTCGCCATGAAAGCGCGGCACATTGGGGTAGCCATTGGCGGCCTTGTGCCCGACCGTGGTGCCTTCGGTGATGATCAACCCGACACCGGCGGCGGCGCGGCGACGGTAATAGTCGACCACTGCGTCATGGGGTACGCCACCGGGGCAGAAGGTACGGGTCATTGGCGCCATGACCACGCGGGTCGGCAGATCGAGGGTGCCGAGGGTGAAGGGCTGGAACAGAGGGTTGCTAGACATGCGGCGCTCCCGACGGGTGAGGAAATGCGCCTGAGCTTAGGGGCCGCCTGGCGGATGGCCCAGCATTATTGATTGCAGTGATCGGCCGTCATCGTTGTGAGCGGAGCGAATTACAACAGGAAATTTATTTTCAGAAAGGGCTTGAATTCGTCCGGCGCTTGCCTGACTTTAGAGTCAAGAGGCGCAGGAAAACCAACGTCCTCAGTGGCCTAGGCGCGCCTCTCGCGAGCAAGCTGAATAAGGATTGAATCATGCAAATCCAGGTCAACAGCAGCAACCATATCGAAGGCAACATCCGTCTCGACCAATGGGTCCGCAGTACCCTGCAAAGCAGCCTCGAACGTTACGAGGATGACCTCACCCGCATTGAAGTCCACCTGCGTGACGAAAACGGCGCCAAGCCCGGTCCCCATGACAAACGCTGCCAGATGGAGGCTCGCCCGAAGGGTCACCAACCGATTTCCGTGACCCACACCGCCACTTCGCTGGAACATGCCGTCGATGGCGCCGCCAGCAAACTGAACCACGCCCTGGAACACTTCTACGGCAAGTTGCGCAGCAAGCGCGGCGCCCTGGAACTGAGTGATCCAGACGCCTGACCGACAACGGGTCAGACAAGAACGCCCGGCCTTGCGCCGGGCGTTTTCGTTGTTCACCGATCAGCGGGCCTGAACCAACCTCGGCCGAGCCCGGTCAACTTCTGCAATCATTCACTGCAGAACCCGACCATGAACAATCCCTTTGATCAGATCAGCGCCGCCTTCGCCCCGGAGTATCGGGTCAACCTGAGCATCGAGCGCCTGGACGGCAGCATCATGCTGACCCTCTCCGACGACAGTGGAGTGGTTGCCAAGCGCCTGATCAGCCAGGCCCAGCGCAATGACCCGGTACGCCTGCAGCGGGTCATCGACAGCATCCGCCTGGGCCTGGCCATCGAGCTGGGGCAGAACCCGCTGGAAGTGCTTGCCGCCCTGACCCGCCCCGCGCAGGGCGAGCGCCGCTTTCCTGCCGCCGGCCTGGCCAACTGAGGGCTATTTGCCCTCGTCCACTTCCTTGCCGCTGGCATCCAGCGCCTTGGTCGACGGGTAGCGGTACGACGCATAGCGCACCACCAGGATGGCGAACGCCAGCAGCAGGATACCGCCGCACACGTACAGCAAGCCGACATCCGGTGCCTTGTGGTGCGAGACATCACCGATCAGCAAACGCGTGAGCGCGGTGATCGCCACGTAGAGCAGGAAGCGGATCGGCATGTGGTTGGTCTTGAAGTAGATCCCCACCATCGCCCCCAGCTCCAGGTAGATGAACAGCAGCAGGATGTCATCCACGCTCACCCCGCCCTTGCCCAGCATGTCCAGGAAGGTCACCACCGCCGCATAGGCGGTGATCGCGCCGATACCGAACAGCGCCAGGTAGTGGAAGGCCTCCACACACAGGTTGCCCAGCGAGTCGGCGGAGCCGTGCAGGCCCTTGCGCAGCTTTTCTGCCCATTTGATGTTCACGATGTTCGATTCCTGATACTGAAGGTCTGGTGCCATGCAGTTAAAGGGCCATGGCTCCTGTCTTGGAAGGCGGTCGATTGCCGCAGGGCACCTGTGGGCTACGCTGATTTTCAGTTTGCCTGGCCATCATTGCGGTTGCAGGGTGATGGCCTGGCGATGTACTGTATAAAAATACAGTTGTCCGCAACCCAATCAGCAAAAAGGCACAGAGGTGATGAATGGCCGTCGAAGTGGTGTACCGCAGCAGCCGCGACCCGGAGCGCTTGTTCATGGATAAGGCCGAAGCAGACCGTCACGACAAGATGCTCGAGCTGGCCGAACGCCTGGCCGAGGTACTGCACAAGGCCGTGCCTTCGATGAGCGAGCAGCAGGTAGAGGAAGCCGGCATCTACATGGCCAAGAACCGCGATGTGTTCGCCCGGGCATTCAAGAGCCAGCCCGATGCGCTGGCGGAGCTGCTCGAAGGCGGCGCGGTGGAATGACGCCATCGCGGGGCAAGCCCGCACGGCCCGCATCCATGGAAAATCTCGTGGGTGCGGGCTTGCCCCGCGAAATGGCTTTCAGCCGTACAGCAATCTTTCCGCCAGCATCTGCGCCACCCGTGCCGGCGAACGTTTCTCCGCCTGGGCATGGGCGAACACTTCGGTCAGCCGCGACGGTATCCGCGCCAAGTGCGCGGTAATGGTCCCCAGCCCCTCGCCCCGATGGGTGAGCGCCACATAGATCAGCCCACCGGCATTGATCACGTAGTCCGGCGCATACAGGATGCCCCGGTTCTCCAACTGGTCGGCCACCTGCAGCGTGGTCAACTGGTTGTTCGCCGACCCCGCCACTGCCGCGCAACGCAGTTGCATCACGCTCTGCCCGTTCAACACCGGCCCGACGCCACACGGCGCAAAGATGTCGCACGGCGTGCTGATCAAGGCCTCGTGTGCCACCGGGTGCGCATTGAGCTGCTCCACCGCCAGGCGCACCTTGCCTGCATCCAGGTCGCTCACCAACAGCTCGGCACCCGCCGCGTGCAGTTGCTCGGCCAGCGCATAGCCGACGTTGCCCAACCCTTGCACCGCCACTCGCAACCCCTCCAGGTTGTCACTGCCAAGCCTTGCCATCGAGGTGGCGCGGATGCCGGCGAACACGCCCAGCGCCGCATGGGGCGAAGGATCGCCCGAGGCAGTGGTACTGGTGACATAGGGGGTGGCCTGGGCAATGCAGTCCATGTCGAGGGTCGAGGTGCCGCTGTCCACCGCGGTGATGAAACGCCCCTGAAGCGTGTCGACGAAGCGCCCGAACGCCTCGAACAGCGCTGCACGGTTTTCCACATGCGGATTGCGCACGATCACCGCCTTGCCGCCGCCCATCGGCAGGCCAGCCAAGGCCGCCTTGTAGCTCATGCCCTGGGCCAGGCGGATGGCATCGGTCATGGCGCTCTCGTCGTCGGCATAGGGCAGGTAGCGACAGCCGCCCATGGCCGGGCCCAGTTGTTCGCTGTGAATCGCCACCACGGCCTTCAGACCCGTGGGCGGGTCGATGAACAGGTGCAGTGACTGGGTGCGGGTGCTTTGCATGAGCGCGAACATCGACGGGCTCCCCCGAGAGGTGCTCCTACCAGTATAAACAGGTCAAGGCCGCACACCGCGCGGGCGGACCACTGGACGAAAAGCCGCGCCAGGGCTACAAGTTAAGCGTGATGGAGAAGCCCCATGAACCCACGCCAAGCCTGCCTGGCCTGCCTGGAACGCGAGCCGGTCGCCCTGCTGGAAGCCGCGCTGTGGATCGCCGCCGAGCATGACCGCACTGTCGAGCCCGCGGCCAGCCTGGCCAGGCTGCATGAGCTGCAACGCGAAGTCAGCACCAGCCTGCCGATGCTGCCGGTCAACGAACTGGCCCAGCCCTTGCTGCGTCAGCTCAACGCACTGGGCTACCAGCAGGACGAGTACCACCCGTTGCGCCCACACGTGGCCTTGATGGACAAAGTGCTGCAACGCCGGCGTGGACAACCGCTGCTGCTGGCGATCCTTGCCCTGGAACTGGCCCGCCGCCTGTCGATCCCCCTGGAGGGCGTGAATTTTCCCGGCCACTTCCTGCTGCGGGTGCCCGGTGCCGATCACCTGCTCGACCCTTGCGGCGGCCGGCGCCTGTACCCCAACGACTGCCGCGAGCTGCTCGCCCGCCAGTTCGGCCCACAGCTGCCGCTGACCGCCGAGCACCTGCGCAGCGCCTCGCCGATGCAGATGCTCCAGCGCCTGTCGCGCAACCTGCGCCAGTTGCATATCAGCAACGACAACGACCTCGCGGCGCTTATCGACGCCGAGCGGGTCATGCAACTGGGCCCGGTGCAGGTCGGCGACTACCTGGCGCGGGCCACGTTGTACCAGCACCTGGACTGCCCCCAGGCAGAGCGCTTCGACCTGGAGCACGCCCTGCTGCTGACCGACGACCCGGTGGAGCGCCTGAAGCTCACCGAACGCCTCGGCCAGTTGCCCAACGGCAAACGCTCAATCCACTAATGCCTCGCCCTTCACCGTCGCTTCGCGCGGCTGCGGTGCGCGCACCCGGCTGATCAACAGCGCGCCGAGCAGCGCCGGCACGGCGCAGAAGAAGAAGATCTGCTCCACAGGCATGTGCAAGGTCAGCAGCAGACTGCCAAGCAAAGGTCCGAGGATCGAGCCGAAGCGCCCGACACCCAAGGCCCAGCCGGTACCGGTGGCGCGCACCTGGGCCGGGTAGAAGTTGCTGACGAAGGCATTGAGCGTCAACTGCCCGCCAATGATGCAGAACCCGGCGGCGAACACACTGGGCACCAGCCAGCGCGGATCGTCATGGTTGAGGCCGACCAGCACACTGAACAGCGCCGCCCCCAGCAGCACGCCCGCCAACAAGTGGGCCTTGTTGGCCATGCGGTCGGCGCACCAGGCCAGGCACACCGCGCCGAAGGTGCCGGCGAACAGGAACAGAGAAGTCACCAGGTTGGCCTGGTTCAGCGCCAGCCCGCTTTCCTGCAGCAGCGACGGCAGCCAACTGATCATGAAGTACAAGAGGATCAGGCTGACAAAGAAGGTGCTCCACAGCAGCAGCGTGGGCCGGGCGAACCCCTCGCGAAACAACGCCACCACGGTGAGCTTGCTGTCCGCCGGTTCGTCGGTGGCGATGCGCGCCGCCGGTACCTGCCAGCCCGGCAGCAGGCGAGCGGTGACCCGCTGCAACCGTGCATAGGGCGGGGCGTCGCGCAGCAGGCGCGGCAGCGACTCGGGCAGGAACAGCGCCAGGAACGGGAACAGCAGCAAGGGCGCCACACCGCCGGCAAGGAACACTGCCTGCCAGCCGTAATGATCGATGAAGCCCGCGGCGACGAAGCCCCCCGCAGCGCCACCCAGCGAGAAACCGCAGGCCGCCAGGGTGACCATCAAGGTGCGCAGTCGGGGCGGCGCGTAGTCGGCCATCAGCGCCATGGCGCTGGGCATCGCGCCGCCCATGCCGATACCGCAGAGAAAGCGCGCCAGCATCAGGCTGTCGAGGGAAGAGGCGAACACCATCAGCAGCGTCAGGCTGGCATACAGCATCACACAGCACAGCAGCACCCGGCGCACGCCGAAGCGGTCGGCCAGTGGCGTCACCGCCAGCGAACCGACCGTCAGCCCCAGCAGGTTGGCGCTGAACACCGGCCCGAAAGCGGCCTTTTCCAGGCCCCAGTCCTGGGCCAGCGCGGGGATCACGTAGCCCAGCACCTGGGCGTCATAACCATCGGTGACCAACAGCAGGATCAACAGCAGCAGCAGGCGCCACTGGTAGGGGGACACCGGGCGCGCGTCTAGCGCCGCGCGAAAGCTGGCTATCTGGTTGTGCATCGCAAGGTCCCTGTCTTTTGTTGTTATGAGTGCAGGTGCGGGCGGTGGCGATCAGTCGGGCGTGTCGAGCTGCCTCGCCGGGTGGGCCTGATGGAAGGCCGGGTGCTGCTCGGCCAGGGCGGCCACCCGGCGAATGCGCGGGTAGCCGCCGAGGTCGATGTTGAAACGCTCGGCCGCGTACAACTGCGGGATCAGGTAGACGTCGGCCAGGCCGGGTGTCGCCCCGAAGCAGAAGCCCTCATCGCCGATCAGTTGCTCCACCGCCGCCAGCCCCTGGCTGATCCAGTGACCGATCCACTGGTTGACCTGGCCCTCGTCGTGCCCCAACTGACGCAGCTGGTTGAGCACGCTGACGTTGTGCAACGGGTGGATATCGCAACCGATGATCGCCGCCACGCCGCGCACCCTGGCCCGGGCTTCGGGCGCACGGGGCAGCAGTGGCGTTTGCGGGAAGGCTTCCTCCAGGTATTCGATGATCGCCGGCGACTGCACCAGCAACTCGCCAGCATCAGTACGCAGGGCCGGCACCCGCCCTTGCGGATTGAGCGCCAGGTAGTCCGCGCCGCGCTGCTCGCCCTTGAGCAGGTTTACCGGCAGGGCCTGGTAATCCAGGCCCTTGAGCGCCAGGGCGATGCGCACCCGATACGAAGAGGTGGAGCGGTAGTAGGTGAACAGTTCCATCGCCCTGCCCTCCTCAGCCGGCCGCGACGATGGTGCCACGGCATTCGCCGAAGCCGATGCTGGCCACGCCATCGCGCACGCAACGGGCGCGCAGGATGATCTCGTCGCCGTCCTCGAGGAACTTGCGCACTTCGCCGCTGGCCAGTTCCACCGGGTGCTTGCCGCCTTCGGTGATCTCCAGCAGGCTGCCGAACGAGCCTGGCGCCGCGCCCGACAGGGTGCCCGAGCCGAACAGGTCGCCCGGTTGCAGCTGGCAGCCGTTGACGCTGTGGTGGGCGACCATCTGTGCCACGGTCCAGTACATGCTGCGGGTGCTGCTCAACGTGAGGCGATGCGCCGGCAGGTTCTGCTCGCGCATGCGTTCGGTCAGCAGCAGCACTTCCAGTTCGATGTCGAAGGCGCCGGCGGCCTGGTCGCGCTTGTCCAGCAGGTACGACAGCGGCTGCGGGTCACCCTCCGGACGGGCCGGCTGGGCGCAGCGGAACGGCTCCAGGGCCTCGGCGGTGACCACCCACGGCGACACCGTGGTGATGAAGCTCTTGGACAGGAACGGGCCCAGCGGCTGGTACTCCCAGGCCTGGATATCGCGTGCCGACCAGTCGTTGAGCAGGCAGTAGCCGGCCACGTGTTCGGCGGCGTCACCGATCGGGATTGGCTGGCCCATGTCGTTGCCCTGGCCAATCCAGATGCCCAGTTCCAGCTCGTAGTCCAGGCGCGCGCAAGGGCCGAAGCTCGGTTCGGTCTGGCCCGCCGGCAGGGTCTGGCCCTTGGGGCGGCGCACGTCGGTGCCGGACGGGCGGATGGTCGAGGCGCGGCCGTGGTAGCCGATCGGCACGTGCTTGTAGTTGGGCAGCAGCGGATTGTCCGGGCGGAACAGCTTGCCGACGTTCTTGGCGTGCTCGATGCCGACGTAGAAGTCGGTGTAGTCACCGATCTTCGCCGGCAGGTGCAGTTGGCATTCATCAGCCGGGTACAGCGCGGCCTTCATGGCCGCCTGGTGCTCGCTGCCCTCGCCCAGCAGTGCCAGCAGGCGCTCGCGCAAGGCGACACGGGCCTCGCGGCCAAGGGCGAAGAAGGCATTCAGCGCACCACCGACGGTGGCTTCGACGGCAGCCTTGGCCGCCCCCTCGAACAACCCGGCGGCCAGCACGGCCTCGAGGTCGAGGATCGCGTCGCCGATGGCCACGCCGCAACGTGGCGCCTGCCCTGGGCGGCTGAAGATGCCCAGGGGCAGGTTCTGCAACGGGAAGTCGCGGTGCCCGTTGGCGTGCTCGACCCAGCTACGGGCAATGGCGGTGTGGTTCATCGGTTATCTCCGGTTCGGGTTGAAGGTGCTCGGCAAGGTGGCCCAGCAACTATCGTAGTCGGCCTGCAACTGCGGGCTTTCGAGGGCCTGGCGGCTCGGGCGCAGCACCTGGCTGGTCTCGAACATGAAGGCCATGGTGTTGTCGATCTTGTGCGGCGCCAGGTCCACCGAGATGGCCTTGTCGCAGGTCTCGGCGTCGGGGCCGTGGGCGCTCATCACCCCATGCAGCGAAGCGCCGCCGGGCAGGAAGCCTTCGGCCTTGGCGTCGTAGGCGCCCTGGATCAGGCCCATGAACTCGTTCATCAGGTTGCGGTGGAACCATGGTGGACGGAAGGTGTTCTCGGCCACCATCCAGCGCGGCGGGAAGATCACGAAGTCCATGTTGGCCATGCCATGCACGCTAGTGGGCGAGGTCAGCACGGTGAAGATCGACGGGTCGGGGTGGTCGAAGCTGACCGTGCCGATGGTGTTGAAGCGGCGCAGGTCGTATTTGTACGGCACGTTGCTGCCGTGCCAGGCGACCACGTCCAGGGGCGAGTGCTGCAGCTCGCAGGCCCAGTGTTCGCCGAGGAACTTCTGCACCAGCTGCACAGGGCCGGCGCTCTCTTCGTAATGGGCGACTGGGGTGAGGAAGTCACGCGGGTTGGCCAGGCCATTGCTGCCGATCGGGCCAAGGTCCGGGATGCGCAGCGGCGCGCCGTGGTTCTCGGCAATATAGCCCCGGGCCTGGGCATCGAGCAGTTCGACCCGGAACTTCATGCCCCGCGGGATCACCGCAATCTCCAGCGGCTCGACCTCAAGCACGCCCAGTTCGGTGGCGATGCGCAGGCGGCCTTGCTCGGGCACCAGCAGCAACTCGCCGTCGGCATTGAAGAACACCCGCTCCATGGAACGGTTGGCGCGGTAGATATAGATACTCACGCCGGCCGGTTTTTCCGATGCCGAGTTGGCCACCATTGGCAGCCAGCCGTCGATGAAGTCGGTCGGTTCGGAAGGAATCGGTTGCGGGCTCCAACGCAGGCGGTTGGGATTGACGCCTCCCAACGGCCCGGTCAGCGGCTGGCGCTCCAGGCGCTCGAAGCGCGGGTGCAGGGCCGAGGGGCGAATGCGGTACAGCCAGGTACGGCGCAATTCGCTGCGGGTCATGGTGAACGCAGTGCCCGACAGCAGCTCGGCGTACAGGCCATAGGGAGTCTTCTGCGGCGAGTTCTGCCCGACCGGCAGGGCGCCGGGCAGGGCTTCACTGGCGAATTCGTTGCCGAAGCCGCTCAGGTACTTGAGTTCAGGGGATGTGTCGCGGGTCATCGGTGCCTCCGGGCTGCTGGGAGCCGTTTCGGGCAGCTGGCTGCGGAGCCCGATCCTGAAACCGGCACCAAGGGCGGCAGCGCGTCTGCATTGTTTTTATCGTAATCAGATTACGAATAACGTAATTTGCCCGCGCGCAGGCGTCAAGCTATAAAGGCGCCACCCCATGAAATCTGCATAGAAGTCCCCCATGGCCAAAGCCAGCAGCACCGACAACGGCAAACAGAAGGTCCGCTCGGCGGAAGTCGGCACCGACATCCTCAAGGCCCTGGCCGAACTTTCTCCCTCCACCTCGCTGTCGCGCCTGGCCGAACATGTCGACATGCCGGCGAGCAAGGTACACCGCTACCTGCAGGCGCTGATCGCCAGCGGCTTCGCCGAACAGGACCCGGCCACCAACCACTACGGGCTGGGGCGCGAGGCGTTGCGAGTGGGCATGGCGGCCCTGGGCAGCATCGATGTGCTGAAGGTGGCGGCGCTGCCACTGTCGCAATTGCGCGACGAGCTCAACGAAAGCTGCTTTATCGCCGTGTGGGGCAACCAGGGCGCGACCGTGGTGAGCATCGAGCCGGCGGTGCGGGCGGTGACGGTGGTGACCCAGATCGGCTCGGTGCTGCCGTTGCTCAGCTCGTCCACCGGGCTGGTGTTCGCCGCGCACCTGCCCGAGCGCGAGACCGTGGAGCTGCGCGACCGGGAACTGGCAGCGCTCGGTCAGACGGCGGACGACTATGCCGCCCTGCTCGAACAGATCCGCCAGCGCGGCCTGCACCATGTGCACGGTTTGCTGATGCCGGGGGTGGACGCGCTGTCTGCGCCGGTGTTCAACGCCATGGGCCAGGTCGCCGCAGTGATGACCGTGGTCGGTCCGACCTCGATCTTCCACGCCGACGAGCACGGCCCGGCCGCCCGGCGCCTGCTGGCCGCCACCCAGGCGACCAGCTGGCGAATGGGATACGGCGCGGATCAGTGAAAGGGCTTACAAAGCATTACGGACTTTTCCTGCGAGAGCGGCCTATAGTCCGCCTCGCACTTTTACTCGAAACGTAAAGGTGAATGTCATAAGCGGCTATTTTTCCCACGGGATCATGCGCTTATTCTGATCTCACTGGCCGGCACGAAGGGCTCTCCCCCCTGCTTTTCGCGCCCGCCCAGGTTCACCGACGTTGATTTTGAAGCTCCTTGATCTAACGTCTCGATTGGCCGCTGCGATTGCAGCGGCCTTTTTTATTTCTGCAAGAATCGCAAGGTAGGCGCCAATCAACCCAACGGATACTTCTGCAGGTTCGCCATCATCTGCTGCAACGCCTGCAGGCTGTCCTGCGGGTGCTGCGCGCCCTCAAAATCACCGATCCGCGCCCAGTTGTCCGCCACCTGCTCGGGGGTGAACCCTTCACGCGGATCGAAGCCCACGCCCTGGCTACGCTCCCAGCGCACCTTGCCCACCCAGCCGCCGCCCACCTCGAACAATTCGCCGCTGTCCTGGCACTGCTCGCTGCCCAGGTACACCACCAACGGGCTGATCAGCTCGGGCTGCAGACGCTCGAACACCTGCGGCGGGATCAGCCCCTCGGTCATGCGCGTGCCACCGGTCGGGGCGATGGCGTTGACCAGGATGCCGTGCTTGCGGCCCTCGATGGCCAAGGTCCGGGTCAGCCCGTAGAGGCCGAGCTTGGCCATGCCGTAGTTGGCCTGGCCGAAATTACCGTAGATGCCCGAAGTGGACGAAGTGAAGATCACCCGCCCCCAGTTCTGTGCCCGCAGATGCGGCCAGGCCGCGTGGGTAACCTTGTAGGCGCCTTCGACGTGCACGCGGTAGACCAGCTCCCAGTCGCTGTCTTCCATCTTGTGGAAGGTCTTGTCACGCAGGATGCCGGCGTTGTTGACCAGCACATCGACCCGGCCGAAGGTGTCCAGGGCCTGCTCGACGATACGCGCGCCATCGGTGACCGAGTCATGGTTGGCGACCGCCGAGCCGCCCGCGGCGCGGATCTCCGCCACCACGCGGTCGGCCGCCGAGGCGTTGGCGCCTTCACCATGTGTAGACCCACCCAGGTCGTTGACCACCACGTGGGCGCCGCGCGCGGCGAACAGCAGCGCATGGGCCCGGCCCAGGCCGCCACCGGCCCCCGTGACGATCACCACTCGATCCTGCAGACGTACTGGTTCGCTCATGCTCAAGGCTCCTGGCAATGAAGGGATGCAACGCAGTCTCCGCCAGCCGCCGGGGCCGGGCAATCAAGCGCACCGTGGCGAATGCCGCTTGATAACGCCCGGCGATGATCGCCCGGTCAGGACCAGGCGACCTTCAGTGGTACATAGCTCATCGGTTGTTCACGAAAGGCCAGGTAGTGGCGCAGCACCTGCACCGGTGCCTCGGTGTGCGGGTAATGGCCGATGCCCTGCAGCACCACGGTGTCCGGATCCGGGACGATTTCCCGGTAGCGCTCGACCATGTGCGCGCCGGACAAAGGATCGACCGCGCCATTGATGAAGCGCAGCGGCACGCCCGGGCGTTGCAGCGCGGCGACCCAGCGTTCGCGCTGGGCCCGGCGCTCCGGCAGGAAGCTGACCAGCTTGTGCAGTATCCGTGGGCCACGATTGGAAGCTATCAGGCTCCAGTAGTCATCCAGGGCGCTCTCGCTGGGATGGGTGCACGGGCCATAGACCTGGGTGACGTTGCGCACCAGGTCGTCGCGCCCGAACGAGCGCCCGACCAGCCAGCCCAGGCGGCTGAGCAGCAGCTTCTGGACCAGCAGCACCCGGCAGCTCTCGGGGAACAGCCCGCTGTTGAGGAACACGCAACTGGCCACCTGGAGCCGCTGTTCGTGGTGCCGGGCCAGCAGCTCCTGGGCAACGCTGCCGCCGTAGTCGTGGGCCAGCAGGTGCACCGGCTGGTCGATATGCAGGTGCGCCAGCAAGGCCTGCTGCAGGTCGGCCTGTTCGAGCAGGCTGTAGTCGTGGTCCGCAGGCTTGGCCGAATCGCCGAAGCCAAGCATGTCGCAGGCCACCACGCGAAAACGCTGGGTAAGGGGTGCCCACAGGTAGTGCCAATCCCAGCTGGCCGTGGGGAAACCGTGAAGCAATAGCAGGGGCTCTCCTTGCCCTGCCGTCCAGTAGCGGATGCTCTGGCCCCGGAAAGTGAAACCCTGGCTCCGGGTGCGCCAGACGCACAATGGAATTTCGGCCAGTGGCATCACGGTCGTCCCGGTGGATAAGTGTCGGAAGAGGGCAAGGCTGCGTTCATTGCATGTCACCTCGGCACATACATGTGCTCTCTATGTCGAGGCTCAGTCTAGAGGCCTATACGAAGGTGATAAGTCGCCTTGGCAGCCAGCCTGATGACCGTGCGAGTCAGTGGCATGAACGGTCAGACCAGCATCACCAGCAACGGCGCGGCCAACAGGTTGAGCAGCCCGGTCAGGACCATGACCAGGCCGGCCACCGAGCCTTCCTCGCGCCCGACTTCCTGGGCGCGGCTCACCCCCGCGCCATGGGCGCCGACACCGAACAGAGCACCCCGTGCCAGCGGTGTGCGCAAGGGCAGCCAACGCAGGAGAATGCCGCCGAACATCGCCCCGAGCACCCCGGTAAACATCACGAACACCGCCGTCAGCTCCGGCACGCCGCCCAGGTCCTGGGCCACGGGCATGGCGAACGGTGTGGTGATCGAGCGCGGCAGCAACGACAGGCTGACCGCATCGTCCAGCGCGAGCAGGTGCGCCAGCGCCCAGGAGCTGCCGATGGAAGCTACGCTGCCGGCGAGCATGCCGACCAGCAGCGCCGGCCAGTGCCGCGCCAGCAGTGCCCGTTGTTGCCAGATCGGCACGGCGAAGGCGACGGTAACCGGGCCCAGCACGCCCATCAGCCAATGCGTGTTGCGGGCGTATTCGGCGTAGGCGGTGTGCAGCGGCACGGCCACCGCCAGCAGCAAGGCCGGCACCAGGATCAGCGGCGACAGCAGGTAGCGTCCGCTGCGCCGGTACAGCCAGCGGCTGCCCAGGTAGGCGCCCAGGGTCAGGGCCAGCCAGAACAGCGGCATGGGTTCAAGGCTCATGGCGCAGCCTCCAACGGCACACCAGCTCGACGGTGACCGCGGTGACCACCATCACCAGCAGGGTGCTCAGCGCGATCACCAGCAGGATGCGCCAGCCCTCGCTGCGCAGCAGGCTGCCGTAGTCCAGCAGGCTCATCAGCGCGGGAATGAAGAACAGCAGCATCTCGGCCATCAGCCAGCCGGCACCCAGTTGCAGCGTGGCGGGTTTGAGCAGGCCAGTGGCGAACAGTGCCAGCAGCAGGGCCAAGCCCATCACACCACCAGGAATCGGCCAGCCAAGCCAGGCGGCCATCTGGCCACCGATCAGGAACAGCGCCAGCAACACCGTCAGCTCGGCGAGCAGGCGCAAGGTCTTTTTCAATAATGCAGGATTCATGGGCGGGAGTTCCTCGACAACGAGCCCATTGTAAAAGTCGGCCCCCTAGGCCAGAAGCGAATTGTTAGACTGACAGCCATTCCAAAAAGGAATCCGGCATACATGGAATTCAAACAGCTGCGCAGTTTCATCGAAGTCGTCCACAAAGGCGGCTTCACCCAGGCGGCGGGTACCCTGCACGTCAGCCAATCAGCGGTGAGCAAGCAGGTCGCCCAGTTGGAACAGGACATCGGCCAGCCGCTGCTGGAACGCCAGGGCTCACAGTTGCTGCTGACTGCCGCCGGGCGCATCGTTCTGGAGCGCGGCGAGGCGCTGCTGCGCCAACGCCAGGAACTGCTGAGCGAACTGGACGACCTCAGCCAGATGGCCCGCGGCGAATTGCGCCTGGGCCTGCCGCTGCTGGGTAGCGATGCGCTGTTCGCCGGATTGTTCGCCGAGTACCGGCGACGCCATCCGAATATCTCGATCCAGCTGCTCGAAGGCGGTAGCCGCATGGTCGAGCAAGCCGTCAAGAGTGGCGAGTTGGAGCTGGGCGGCAGCCTGACGCCGAACGATCCGGCGTTCGACTACCAGCCGTTCTGCAATGAACCACTGGAAGCCTTGCTGCCCGCCGGGCACCCGCTGGCCGGGCAGGTCGACGTCGCCCTGGCACAGCTGGCCGACACGCCGTTTCTGCTGTACCAGCGCAGTTTCGTGCTCAACGATCGATTGCTCAGCGCCTGCCAGCAGGAAGGCTTCACGCCCAAGGAGGGTGGGCGTAGCGGCCAGGCAGACTTTCTTGCCGCATTGGTGGCGGCCGGGCAAGGCGTGGTGCTGCTGCCGGCGATCGTCGCACGGGCACTGGAACGACCCGGGGTGGTGCGCTTGCCGTTGCGGGCGCCGGAGTACCTGCGTTGGGACATCGCCTTCATCTGGCGACGCGGGGCTTATCTGTCGCGGGCGGCGCAGGCGTGGCTGGCATTGTTGCGTGAAGACTCAGGCATGCATTGAGGCGACCGGCCCTGTCGCGGGGCCGGCCCAGGCAAAATCAGCCTTTCAGCACAGCCGCGAACTCCGCCAGCCACGGCTCGGCATCGGTCTCTGGTGTCACGGTCTCACTGGCATCGAGTCGCAGCATCGGCAGCACTTCGTTCACCCCCAGCTCGGCAAACAACTCGCGCATCTGCTCGCCGCCGCCGCAATAGGTATCGCCGTAGCTCGAATCGCCCAGGCCGATCACCGCCCCTGGCAAGCCGCGCCAGGCCGCCGGCAGCACATCGCGGATCGTGCTGTACAGCGGCATCAGGCTGTCGGGCAGCTCGCCCATGCCGGTGGTCGAGGTCACCGCCAGCAACGCGTCGGGGCCAAAGCCCTCGATGTCCTGCAGGGTGGCGCGTGCCGCGTGCCAGGCTTCAAGGCCGGCAGCCTTGAGCAGCGACTCGGCGTGGCGGGCGACTTCGTCGGCGGTGCCGTACACCGAACCGGAAATAATGGCGACTTTCATCGGGTGAGGATTCCGAAACTGAGTGAAAACGTAGGATACTAGCACTCGACAGTGGCAAAAGGCCGCCTCCGGCTAAAGTCACAGGCTTCAGGATTATCCGACGAATGACCGGAACGAAGCGGATTGACCACTGTCCACCACCGTGAAGAAATCGCCGTTACCGATCGCCCCTTCGAGTCAGACCATGCAAGCAGACGCCCTACTCTCCCAGGACGAACTGGATTTCATCCAGGACATGCAGCATTCGCCCCAACTGAACCTGGCCGACCCCATGTCGAGCCTGCTGGTCAATGGCGACCGTCGTCTCAAGGACCTGCTCACCCGCCTGGTGGCCAACGAGCAGGTGACGCTGCAGGCCAGCTTCAACAACCAGCAGTTGAGCTTCCCCCTGCAACTGGTCGAGGATGAATTCCACGCCCTGCACCTGCAACTGGGCTCGCCGGACATCTACGAGGACGGCCCCATGCTGCGGCCCTGGCGCCTTTCGCTGCAGCAGCCGATCGCGTTGCTGGACGATCACGGCCAGGCCAGCGACCTGTGGGTACGCGACATTTCCTTCAAAGGTGTGCTGCTGGAAGTGCGCGGTGGGGCTGAAGCCCCTGCGCAATTCAACCTGCGCTTCGCCGCCGAGGACATCCCGCCGATCGGCCTGCACGGCGCGCTGCGCCGGCGCATCGGCCCGCGCCTCGCCGCCTACGACCTGACCCACACTCCGGCCGAAGAGGTCGAGCGCCTGCGCGAGTACATCCTCCAGGCCCACCGCAAGGCCCACCCCGAGCTGCACGCCCAGGCACCCAACACCTTCTGACGACCGTCCAGCCATTGAAACTGACCGGTCATGATTGATCGGCGATAATCCGTGCCCGATTCTTGCAAGTCCGCCTGCGCCGCCCATCACCCCGGGCCGTAAGCCAGGGGCCGGCTACCCGCCAGCCCCGTCGTCAGGAGATACACGATGTCTACCCCACCCGTCACCTTGATGGTGTCGCGCCGCGCCGCCTGCGGCCGCTACCAGGACCTGCTGGCCTGGCTGCACGAAGGCGAACAGTTGGCCACCGACTTTCCCGGCTACCTGGGCTCGGGCATCCTCGCCCCGCCGAGCGAGGGCGACGAATTCCAGATCATCTTCCGCTTCGCCAGCGAACAGACCATGCACGCCTGGGAGCATTCCGCCTCGCGCAGGGCCTGGTTGGAACGCGGCAACGGCCTGTTCAAGCGCCCCAAAGAGAGGCGCGTGAGCGGTATCGACGACTGGTTCGGCACCAATACAGTGCAAAAACCACCACGCTGGAAGCAGGCAACGGCCATCTGGCTGGCGTTCTTTCCGGTTTCGCTACTGTTCAACCTGCTGTTCGGCCACTGGCTGGCGCCACTCGACCTGCTGCCTCGAGTGCTGCTCAGTACCCTGGCCCTGACGCCATTGATGGTGTACCTGTTCATCCCGCTGTCCACCCGGTTGCTGGCCGGCTGGCTCAACGCCACGCCACGCGCCGCCACCGCGCGTTCCCAGGGGCTGCGCAGCCGCTGAGGCACGGGCTCGCAAGGCCGCGCAGTTCGGGTATGCTGGGGCATCACGCACGGACAGACGAACAGACCGCCCGAACATGAACAGCCCAATCCTCATCACCGGCGCCAGCCAGCGCGTCGGCCTGGCCCTGGCCATGGAGCTAGCCCAGGCCGGCCATACGGTGGTCAGCGCCAGCCGCACCTTGCAGGGGCAGGCTGCCCACCCGAACATCCGGCAGTTCCAGGCCGACCTGACCCGCAGCGAAGACCGCCAGGCCCTGATCGAGCACCTGCAACGTGAGTACGACGGCCTGCGCGCGATCATCCACAATGCCTCGCTGTGGCTCGACGATGGCCTGGACAACCTCGACACCATGTTCCGCCTGCACGTCGAGGCGCCCTACCACCTCAACCTCGCCCTCGGCGAGCTGCTGAACAAGGTGGACAAGGCCGACATCATCCACATCTGCGACGAGACCTCCTCGCGCGGCAGCAAGAGCCACATCGGCTATGCCGCGACCAAGGCCGCGCTGCAGAACATGGTGCTGTCGTTCGCCGAAAAGTACGCGCCCAAGGTGCGGGTCAACGGTATCCTGCCTGGCCTGCTGATCCTCAAGGAAGGCGGCGACGAGCAGTACCGCGAGCAGACCCTGAAAAAGGCCCTGCTCGAATTCGAACCCGGCGCCCGCCCACTGATCGACGCCGTGCTGTTCCTGCTGCAAAGCCAGTACAGCACCGGCAGCCAGGTGGTCATCAACGGTGGCCGCCATCTGAAGAACCGCATGACCTGAAGAGATCGCCCATGACCCCGCAACAACAGCTCGAACTCGAAGCCGCCGCGTTCCGGCGCCTGGTCGACCACCTGCAAAAACGTACCGACGTGCAGAACATCGACCTGATGAACCTTTCCGGTTTCTGCCGCAACTGCCTGTCCAAGTGGCTCAAGGCCGCCGCCGACGATCGCCAGATCGAGCTGAGCCTGGACGATGCCCGTGAGCAGGTGTACGGCATGCCCTATGCCGATTGGAAAGCCCAATACCAGAACGAAGCCAGCGCCGAGCAGAAAGCGGCGTTCGAACAAGGAAAACCGCGTGACTGACCTGAATACCCTGCGCAGCAGCCTCGCCAGCGGCGAACACGTTTTTGCCGACACCCTGGCCTTCATCGCCGCGAACTACAGCTACCAGCCCCAGGCCTTCGACAATGGCGACGTGCACAACGCCGCCGGGCAGAACGAAGGTTCGTGCAAGACCCTGGGCCTGGCGCTGCTCGAAGGGTTGAGCGACCAGGAGGCCCTGCTGGCCTTCGGTGAGCACTACCGTAGCGTGGTCGCCACGCCCGAGGGCAGCGACCATGGCAATATCCGTGCGCTGATCAAGCATGGGCTGGCCGGGGTGAAGTTCACCACCCAGCCACTTGCGCGCCTGGGCTGATAGCAGATGGGGCCGCTGTGCGGTCCCAACCGGACATCAACTGATGAGCCGGCCTGGTGTTCCAGCCTCAAGGCGCCCCTTCTGCAACCACTCCAGCGCAATCGGCCACAGCCTTTCACGAAACCGATCGTGAAAGAACGCGAAGTGCCCGATCTCCCCGACCGAGATATCCACAGGCGCCACCCGCAGATGCCGCCGCTCGCCCGTTTGCAGGTACCCCAACAATCGTTCAGTGGCCGCCACCGTGCCGAACGGATCGTCAGTCAGGCTGATGGCCAGGGTCGCCGCCTGTACCTGGGCAAATGGCGTAGCCGACAGTAGCCGCCCACTGGGCCGCTGCTCGTAACGCGGCGTACGGGCAACCCAATCGCGCACCACGCCGGCCGGAGTATCTTCCAGCCAGCCCAGGCGCTTGCCGGGGAAATAGCCGAACATCCGGGTCAACAGCGGCATCACCACGTGCCATTTGCCGAACAGCTGCCAGCGCTGCTCCGGCGCATAGTCGCGCCAGTAGGCGAACTGCGCGCCCACCAGCAGCGCATGGCGCACCTGCCCCGCCGACGGCGCCAACCCGAGCGCCCAACCGCCGAAGCTGTGGCCGACCACATGCATCGGCTGGCCTGGATGCTCGGCGGCGGCCAGTTGCAACATCGCTTCGAAGTCCAGCCGGCCCCAATCGCTCCAGGACGCCTGGAAACCGCGCAGCGTGGCCGGGCGCGACTCGCCGATGCCGCGATAATCGTAGGTGAGCACGTCAAAGCCCTGGGCGAACAGGTAGTCGGCGAAACGCGAGTAGTAGCGGCAACGCACCGAGGTGGCGGCGTTGATGATCACCAGTGGCCGCAGGGGGTCGGGTTCGGCGTGGCGCCAGCGAAATCCGCCGAGGCCATAGCCGTCGGCGGCGACATGACGAAAGGCACAGGCGGGTTGGGTAAGGCTGCTCATGGCGCGCTCCCTGCGGCGTCGCGCCATGCTGGCGGACGGGCTGTTGTCGTGCGCCAACGCTAGCAAAAAAATGCCCGAACAGCTCAAGTTCCTTGTAGGAGCGGCTTCAGCCGCGATCACCAGCGAAGCTGGTGCCATACACCACGTTGGCTTCATCGCGGCTGGAGCCGCTCCTACAAATCCTGTGCCCTCAGGTAGTGGGCAGCGCCCGCGCCACGCCCGGCTTGCGCAGCACTGCCAGGCGCGAGCCGTGGTAGCGGGTTTCGCGGAACAGCTTCCAGCGACCGAACAGGCCGTACACATGCATCACCCGGCCCTGCTCGTGGTAGCCCATGCGCAGGTGCAGTTTCATTGCTGGCACGTTGTGGGTCTCCACTACGTCCACCACCTTGTGGCAGCCCTTCTCGCGCATGGTGTTCCACAGCTCGACCTGGGCCGTCACCGACAACTCGCTGCCAAAGTACGGCCGCGTCATCTCGCCGCCGAACTCGAAGAACTCGCCGGGTTTCACCGGGAAGGTGCAACCGTAGTAATGCTTGTCGTGGTAATCGACCACGCTGGCCCAGATGAATGCCACGGCATCGCCCTGCTCATCCAGGTACATGTGCCCGGTATGGCCCTCGGCGGCCAGCTCGCGCATGGTCTCGACACGGTCGCCGAAATGTCGGGCAAAGGCATCGGCATTGGCCGTGGTGATCTGCACCAGGGTGACCGGCGTATGCGCCTTGAGGCTGTGCGGCGGCACCGGACTGATCAGGTCGCGCTCCATCCACAGCAGTTCCCAATGGAAAAACACGTAGCGCTCGAAAAAAGTCTTGAAGGTGCGCTTGAGGCCCTTCTGGCGGATGCGTTCTTGTAGTTTTTGCAGTACACCCATTGCTCCCTCCTCGGCGCCAGCGAAATTGCCAGGCCAATAGCTGGGGTATAGATCAGGCGGAGGGTGGCCATGGCAAAGGGCCAGCGAGGGATTTGTTTCAGAATATTAACAAGTCGTCGGCGGGAACCGCGCAGCCGTCATGAACGGCTGCGCGGTCAAGGACTTGCTTACAGCTCGACGCAGTCGAACCGTACGTCGGTGGCCACGTCTTCGTCGTAGTTGACGTCAGCGCGCTCGAAGCCGAACAGGTTGAGGAACTGCTTCTTGTAACCGGCGTAGTCGGTCAGCTCGAACAGGTTCTCGGTGGTCACTTTAGGCCACATCTCGCGGCAGGCGTTCTGCACGTCATCACGCAGCTCCCAGTCGTCCAGACGCAGACGGCCTTCGTCGTCCAGGGCAGCCGGCTCACCGTCCGCACGGTACATGCGGTCACGGAACATGCGATCCAGCTGGTGCTGGGTACCTTCGTGGATACCCTTCTCCTGCATGATCTTGAACACCATCGACAGGTACAGCGGCATCACCGGGATGGCCGAGCTGGCCTGGGTAACCACGGACTTGAGCACGGCCACGTTGGCACTGCCACCCACTTTGCCGGCCAGGCGCTGGGCGGTTTCGTCCAGGTCCTGCTTGGCCTTGCCCAGCGCGCCGTCCCAATAGATCGGCCAGGTGATGTCGGAGCCGATGTAGCTGAAGGCCACGGTACGGGCCTGTGGCGCCAGAACACCGGCGGCATTCAGGGCGTCGATCCACAGTTCCCAGTCCTGGCCACCCATCACGGTGACGGTATCGGCGATTTCCTGCTCGGTGGCCGGCTCGATGCTGGCCTCGATGATGGTGTCCTTGTTGGTGTCGATGGCGGTCGACTTGTACGGCTGGCCGATCGGCTTCAGGGCCGAGCGGATCACTTCACCGGTCTGCGGCAGCTTGCGCACCGGCGAGGCCAGGGAGTAGATGACCAGGTCGACCTGGCCGCCCATTTCGTTCTTGATCAGCTCGATGACCTTGGCGCGGGCTTCGTCGGAGAAGGCGTCACCGTTGATCGACTTGCTGTACAGGCCTTCGGCCTTGGCGAACTTGTCGAAGGCGGCGGCGTTGTACCAGCCAGCGGTGCCGGCCTTGGTCTCGGTGCCCGGTTTTTCGAAGAACACGCCCAGGGTGTCGGCCTTGAAGCCAAACGCCGCGGTGATGCGGGCGGCCAGGCCGTAGCCACTGGAGGCACCGATCACCAGGACTTTCTTCGGACCATCCTCGCGCACGCCCAGCTTGCGGGTGGCTTCGATCTGGTCACGGACGTTGAGCTCGCAGCCCTTGGGGTGAGTCGTGGTGCAGATGAAACCGCGAACCTTGGGATGAATGATGGCCAATGTCTGTACCTCGTCAGGTTTAGGCTGGGGCAGCGCCCGGATTCGGGGTGCTGCCGTTTGATCTAGAGGGTGAGACTACCCTCGCAAGTCATCCGACACATATTACGGGGTGATCGGAGCAATGAAAAACCGCAGCGGCTCTGACAAACGCTATACCTGCGCCAGCGCCGCCTTCAACCACCCCAGGAACTGCCGCGCCAACGGATCCTCCTGACTTTCCCAATGCACCAGGCAGCTCCACACCGGCCCGCGCACGCGCTGTACCGACAAGGACCGCAGGCGCCCTTCATCGACCATCCGCCGCGCCAGCAACTGACTGACCAGGGCGATCCCCAGCCCCTCGCCCGCCGCCTCCAGCAGCAACCCTGGGTCGGAGAAGTTCAGCCCCTTGCCTTGCTGCCCCACGTCCTCCCCGCCCTCCAGTTGCCAATGGCTCCAGTCCATCTCCCGCTCGCCATGCAGGGTGGTCCGCCCCTGCTCGGGCAGGTCCGGATGGCACGCCGGATACAGCTGATCCTGGTGCAGCACGGTGAAGCTGCATTCGGCCTGGGCGCCGATATCGTCGCGGATCGCCAGGTCGATGGTCTCGCTGGCCATGTCCGGCACCTCGAAACTGGTGAACAGCCACAGGTCCACTTCCGGGCAGCGCTGGTGGAAGTCCGCCAGGCGCGGCAGCAACCAGTGCCGGGCGAACGCCGGGGTGGTGTTGACCACCAGTTGGTTAGGCTTGCGGTACTGCTCCAGGCGGCGGATGCCCACCGCCAGTTGCTGCAACAAGGCCTGAGTGGTGCTGAGCAGATCGTGCCCGGCGTCGGTCAGGCTGACGCTACGGCCACTGCGGTGGAACAGCGGCTGTTCCAGGTAGCCCTCCAGGCTGCGGATCTGCTGGCTGATTGCCGACTGGGTGAGGTTCAGGGCCTCGGCGGCCTTGTGGAAGCTGCCCAGCCGGGCAGCGGCTTCGAAGCCGCGCAGGGCGTTGAGCGGGGGCCAATGCTTGAGCATGCTGATAAGCCTGACTAATCAGAAATACGCTAAATCTATCGTTTGTCGCCCCGAATTCCCAGTCATAACATGGACGACAACACCCGCGACGGCGGGCTTCGTTGATAACAATCCCTAATAGATCGGAGTTCACTATGACCCTGTCCCTCGACAGCGGCTGGCGCATGCCCGCCGAATGGGCCCGCCACGCCGCCACCTGGATGATCTGGCCACACAACCAACCGCTGTGGGAGTCGGGCTGGGGCGTGACCCTGGCCGACGTGCAGCGCGACTACGCCCGAGTGGCCGCCGCCATCGCCCGCTTCGAGCCGGTGAAGATGGTGGTCGATCCGTCGGCCATGGCCATCGCCCGCGAGCTGTGCGGCGCCGGTATCGAGCTGGTCGAGCTGGCCGTGGACGACAGCTGGTGCCGCGACAGCGGCCCGACCTTCCTGACCCACCCGCAACACGGCGTGGCGGGCCTGAGCTGGCGCTTCAACGCCTGGGGCGGCAAGTCCGAGCACGGCAAGGACCGCAGCCTGGCCCGGCGCATCCTCGATCACCTTGGCCTGGAAGGCCTGAGCACTCCGCTGTGCAACGAAGGCGGCGCCATCCATGTCGACGGCGAAGGCACCCTGATCACCACCGAATCGGTGCTGCTCAACCCCAACCGCAACCCGGGCCTGAGCAAGGCTGACTTCGAGGATTGCTTCGCCCGCCTGCTGGGCATCCGCAAGACCATCTGGCTGCCGGGCGACCCGCAGTACGTCACCGGCGACATGACCGACGGCCATGTCGATGGCGTGTGCGCCTTCGCCCACCCCGGCGTGCTGCTGGTCGACGCCACCCACGACCAGGGCTCGGTATATGCCGAAGTGGCCCGCGAAAACCGCCGCGCGCTGGAACTGGCCACGGACGCCCAGGGCCGTTCGTTCGAACTGCTCGACCTGTTCGAGGCCACCGCGGCCGTGGACACCGAAGCCGAAGTGTTCTGCGCCTCGTACACCAACTTCTACCTGGCCAACGGCGCGGTGATCATGCCGGCCTATGGCATCGACGCCGACCAGGCCGCCGCGCAGCAACTGGCCCTGGCCTTCCCCGGTCGCGAAGTGGTACCGGTGCGCATCGACCATATCGCCCACGGCGGTGGCGGCATCCACTGCATCACCCAGCAGCAGCCGGCCTGGCAGGGAGCCCGCCCATGAGCACGCTGCGCATCGCCACCACGCAGATGGCCTGCAGCTGGGACCTGCCCGCCAACCTCGACCACGCCGAACAACTGGTGCGCCAGGCCGCTGCCAAGGGTGCCCAGGTGATCCTGTTGCAGGAGTTGTTCGCCACCCCGTACTTCTGCATCGAGCAGTGCCACAGCCACCAGGCCCTGGCCCAGGACTACCACGACAGCCCGCTGCTCAAGCGCTTCGCCGCGCTGGCCAAGGAACTGGGCGTGGTCCTGCCGCTCAGCTGGTATGAACGGGCCGGCAACGCCTTCTTCAACTCACTGACCGTGGCCGATGCCGACGGGCGCCTGCTGGGTGTGTACCGCAAGACCCACATCCCCAACGCCATCGGCTACCAGGAAAAGGAGTACTTCAGCCCCGGCGACACCGGTTTCAAGGTCTGGGACACCGCCTTCGGTCGCCTGGGCATCGGCATCTGCTGGGACCAGTGGTTCCCCGAGACCGCCCGCTGCCTGGCGCTGATGGGCGCCGAAGTGCTGCTGTTTCCCACTGCGATCGGCTCGGAGCCTGGCGCCGCCGAACTGGATTCACGCGATCATTGGCAGATGGCCATGCGTGGCCATGCCGCCGCCAACCTGCTGCCAGTGGTGGCCGCCAACCGCGTCGGCCATGAAGTGGCGCATAGCGACGACAACCTGAGCATGCGCTTCTACGGCTCGTCGTTCATCTGCGACCACAAAGGCGCGATGCTGCAAGAGGCCGACCGTGACAGCAGCGGCGTCTGGCTGCACGACCTGGACTTGGCGCGCATGCGCGAAGACCGCCTGAGCTGGGGCATCTACCGCGACCGCCGCCCCGACATGTATGCGCCGCTGCTGACCCTTGACGGCCGTACCCCACAGACTGCGAGGGCCTGAACCATGCCAAGCCGTCCATCAAAACTGCTCGCCATCGCCGCCCTGCTGGCCTGCGCCAGTGTTGCCCAGGCCGAACAGGACGCCCTGCGTCTGTACAACTGGGCCGACTATTTTGCCGAGGACACCCTCAAGCGCTTTACCGCCGAAACCGGCATCCCGGTGATCTACGACGTCATGGACGGCAGCGAGGTGCTCGAGGCCAAGCTGATGTCCGGGCGCAGTGGCTACGACCTGGTCTTCCCTGGCGACACCGTGGCCGAGCGGCTGATGCGCGCCGGCAGCCTGCGGACACTGGATCGCAAGCAGCTGACCGCGCTCGACGATATCGAGCCCGGCCTGCGCCAGTTGCACGACCGCTACCCCAAGGCCAGCCAGGCCACCGTGCCCTACACCTGGGGCACCATCGGCCTGACCATGGACGCGAAGAAGATCCGCGAGCGCATGCCCGACGCCCCGCTCGACAGCCTCGACCTGCTGTTCAAGCCGGAGCTGGCGGCCAAGTTCGCCGACTGCGGCATCTCGATGATCGACTCGCCCGACGAAGTGCTGGCCGTGGTGCTTCACTACCTGGGCCGCGAACCACGCAGCGCCAAGCGCGAGGACCTGGCCGCCGCCAGCGAGCTGCTCAAGGGCATCCGCCCGTACGTGCGCAAGCTACAGTCGCAACCGGTCACCGAGCTGGTCAATGGCAACACCTGCCTGTCGCTGGGCTACAGCGGCGACGTGATCCAGGCCCAGCGCACCGCCGAAGCCGCGGGCAAGGCCATCGACTTCCAGTACCGCGTGCCTCGCGAAGGCACCACGGTGTGGATGGACACCATGGCCATCCCCGCCGATGCCAAGCACCCGGAGTACGCCTATCGTTTCATCAACTTCGTCATGCGCCCGGAGAACATGGCCGCGATCAGCAACTTCACCGGCTACCCCACTGCCAGTGCCAAGGCCCGGTCGCAGGTGGACGCGCGCCTGCGTGACAACCCGGACATCTACCTCAGCGATGCCACCTTCACCCGCTTGATCCCGGGCAAGGACATCCCCCAGGCCGACATGCGTGCGCGCATGCGTGTCTGGACCCGTTTCAAGACCGCACAGGACTGACCCCATGCCCACTCGCCGCATTTTCCTCCAACACATGAGCGTCGTCGCCGGCCTCGGTGCCGCCGCCGGCTTCGGCCTGCCCTTCGCCAGCGGCAGCAGCAGCGCCCGCGCCAGCGAAGCAGGCCGCTGGTTCATGCCCGACGAGGGTGAGCCGCACCAGCGCGCCTACATCGCCTTCGGCGCCCAGGACGCCATCTGGGAAGACTTCACCGAAGACGTCCAGGCCGCCCTCGGGCGCATCGCCCGCGCCATCGCTGCCTATCAGCCGGTGACAGTGTTCTGCCGCGCCAGCGAACGCGACATTGCCGAGGAGGAATGCGGCAGCCACAACATCACCTACGTCGAGACCGAGCTGGACGACATCTGGATGCGCGACATCGGCGCCAACTTCGTGGTCGACGACGACGGCGTGCTGGGCGCCGTGGACTTCAACTTCAATGGCTGGGGCGGCAAGCAGCAACACCGCCATGACGCCAAACTCGCAGCCCGCGTCGCCAAGCTGGCTGGCGCCCAGTATCAGCAGAGCGAGCTGGTGGGCGAAGGCGGCGGTATCGAAGTGGACGGCCATGGCACCGGGATCATGACCGAGAGCAGCTGGATCAACAGCAACCGCAACCCCAGCTGGAGCAAGGCCCAGGTCGAGGCGGAACTGAAGGAGCGGCTGGGGCTGCGCAAGATCATCTGGCTGCCGGGCATCAAGGGCAAGGACATCACTGATGCCCACGTGGACTTCTATGCCCGCTTTGCCGCGCCCGGCGTGGTGGTGGCGAATCTGGACAACGATCCAGACTCCTACGACCACGAGGTGACACTCAAGCACCTCGAGATCCTGCGCAACGCCACCGATGCCGACGGGCGCAAGCTACAGGTGCATACGATGTCGCCGCCCTTGAAACCAAGGCGCAGCAAGTTCAACAAGGACAATCCGGATTTCGCGGCGGGGTATATCAATTACTTCGTGATCAACGGTGCGGTGATCGCCCCGCAGTTCGGCGACCGCAGTGCCGATGAGCAGGCACGGGCGTTGCTGGTGAAGCTGTACCCGGGGCGCAAGGTGGTGCAGTTGGACATCGACGCCATTGCGGCGGGAGGGGGCGGGATTCACTGCGTGACCAACCAGTGCCCGGCGATCTAGCGCAATTGCCGGGGCTGGCGCGCAGCCCCGGCATCTTCAACCAGGCGCTTACGGATACTGCTGCACGGTCCCTTGCTGGTCATACTGCTGGCCCGGGATCGGCTTCAGGTTGACCTCGACGCGACGGTTCTGCGCACGGCCGTTGGCATCGGCGTTGCTGGCGATTGGCTGGTCCGGGCCCATGCCACGCACGCTGACCCGCGACGAATCCACGCCCTGGGAGGTCAGGTAGGTGCTGACCGACTGGGCGCGGCGCTGCGACAGGTCCATGTTGTGCTGGCGGCTGCCGGTGCTGTCGGTGAAGCCCACCACTTCGATGGTGTTCTGGTTGAACTGCTTGAACGAGTTGGCCAGGTTGTTCAGCGGCGAGTAGAAGCTTGGGGCAATGTTCGCCGAATCGGTGGCGAAGGTGATGTTGCCTGGCATGATCAGTTTGATCTGGTCACCCTGGCGCTGCACTTCGACGCCGGTATTGGCCATCTGCGCCCGCAGCTCGGCTTCCTGCTTGTCGGCGTAGTAGCCGTAACCGGCAGCGGCAGCACCGACCGCGGCGGCGCCGATCAACGCCCCCTTGCCACGGTTGTTGTGGTCGATGGCGGCACCGGCGATGGCGCCGGCCAGCGCGCCCAGGCCACCATATTTGGCGGTCTTGCTCATCCCTGTGGAGCCCTGCGCCTGGCCCTGGCTGTCATACGGGTTGGGGCTGGCACAACCAGACATCAGCGCGGCGGCGGTAGCGACGATAATCAGACGACGCATGGTGAACATGGACAAGCTCCTACTGAAATTCGAAAGTGCAGCGGATCGACTACGGATCTATGCCAGCCTTGGATTGCAGCGCAGCGGAAAAATTCCATGAAACCTCAGGCGCGCACGAAGGGGTTCTCGCGCATCTCGTCGCCGAGGCGGGTGTCCGGGCCATGGCCGGTCACCACGATGGCGTCCTCATCCAGGCGGTACAGCCGTTCCTTGATGGAACGAACGATAGCCCGCTGATCGCCTCCCCACAAATCGGTGCGCCCGACACCACGGCGGAACAAGGTATCGCCGGCGATCAGCAACTTGTGCTCGGCGAACCAGAAACTCATCGAGCCCGGCGTGTGCCCGGGGGTGTGCAACGCCACGCCGCAGCCGCAGGCCAGCGCCTCGTCGTCGCTCAGCCATTGGTCCGGCGACGGTACCGGCGTATAGGGCACGCCGAACATCTGGCACTGCATTTCCAGGTTTTCCCACAGCGGCTGGTCGGCCTTGTGCAGGTGCAGCGTGGCGCCGGTCAGCTCCTTGAGCCTGCCCGAGGCGAGGAAATGGTCGAAGTGGGCATGGGTGTGGATGATGCTCACCAGGGTCAGGCCATGGTGCTGCAGGCGGGCGAGGATCTTCTGCTCGTCCCCGCCCGGGTCGACGACGATGGCGTGCTTGCTGACCGGGTCACCGATCAAGGTGCAGTTGCACTGCAAGGGGCCGACGGGGAAGGTTTCGCGGATGAGGGTTACCGCAGGATTTGCCATGAAAACGACCCATTACTCGAATAGTGTTTGAACGCGCGCCAATGCATCCAGGATTACCGCCTCAGGCACAGACTCGATGCGCTTGGCTTGCCTTGCCTCCAAATCAACGACCCGGATCTGATTGCAGAGCAATACGCCTTGCGTCTGGGTACCGGCGCCGCTAAGCGTAACCGCGAATCCCGCATGTCGGGCAAAATCCCCGCCCTGCGATATCGGCGCGATCACTGCAAGCCCGGAAATGTTGAACGTGCTCGGGGTAAGGACCAGTGCTGGTCGTGCCGCACCCTGCTGCTCTCGACCAACGGTAGGGTCCAGGTTGACCCTGACGATCTCTCCCCTCGCGAACTTGGCGCGCCTCACACTTCACGCCCGGTCGGACGCATCGTGTTCCAGGCAGCCATGTCCTCCGGCTCCGGAGCATTCAGATCGCACTGCGCCATCAACTCTTCAAGCGTGTACTTGGGCTTCGATCTGACAGGCTTGAGCACCATGCTCTCGCCAGCCGTATCCAGACTCAGGGTTGATCCCACTTCAAGACGCATCTGCTTGAGGACGGTGGAGGGAATTCGAATAGCGGCGCTGTTTCCCCACTGCTGAATCTTGATCTGCATAAGTATCTCCCACGGTAGATACATAGTAGAAACCCTCCCGGTGATAGCAAGTGAAATGTAGAAACCAAGTATCTACATTGCCACTCGTCCAGCGCAGAAAAAAGACCACCTGCAGCGAGAAGGAAATGCCTCACTTTATCTTGGGAAACGAGCCCATGCAGGCAACAATTTCTACCGTCTTCAGGGCAGATACAACCGGAACAACCCGCCCCCCAGCGTCCCGCCATTGGCGATCTCGATCCGCCCGCGTACGCCATTGCGCTCGTGCAACGCGGCAATTCGCGCCGCGAAATACAGCCCCAATCCAGTACTGCCACTCTGCGAATCGATGCCCTGCACGTAGTCATGCTGGCGTTCGAGCATGCGCTGTGGATAACCGGCGCCGTCGTCGTTGACGCTGATCACCAGCTGCTCGCCCTCTTCCTCGATGCTGATCAACAAGGCGTGGCCGGCATAGCGGATGGCGTTGGTGAGGACGTTGGCCACCACCGAGGCGACCAGTTCACGGTCGAAGAAACCCAACGGGCTTTCGGTCTCGATGCGCCAGGTGGCGAGGATGTCGCGGTGCTTGATCACGTCTTCCTGGGCCGCCAGTTGGGCCTCAATGAAGTCGTCCAGCTCGTGGTAGTCCGGGCAGATGGGCAACTGGTTGACGCCCAGTTTGTAGAGCCCCAGCAACTGCACCAGCATGCCGTTCAAGTGGCTGAGTTCGTGCTCCACCACGCCCTGCTCGGTACCGCCGCGCAGCTCTTCAGGCAGGCGCGCCAGCCATTGGCTGTGGGCGTGGGTCAGCGCCGAGAGCGAGTTCTTCAGATCGTGCACGGTGGAGGCGATCACCGTGGAAAAATCCAGCCCCTGGTTGTCCTGGTTCATGCGCCAAAGACCCGGATGTGCAGTTTGCGATAACGGTCATAGCGGCTGTCGCTGGCGGGAATGCCGGCCACGCTGGTAAGGCAGTCGCGGCACTCCTGCATCAACGCCGGCGGTGGCGTCTCGCCGCCGATGCGCAGCAGCGCCTGGGCGGTGTTCAGGGCGATGCTGATGTTCTTCGGTTGCAGCGACAGCGCCTTGCGGAACATGCCCAGCGCCTCGTTGAGCTGGCCACCCTGGTAGCTGCGCACGCCCTGGCGGTTGAGGTCCACGGCTTCGGTCACCGCCCCCAGCACCAGCGGGTCGTCGGTGAGTTTGGCGACGCTCTGCATGACCTTGGGATCGTCCCCGTAGGTTTCCACGCAGCCCTTGAGGATAGAGGTGCCCGCCGCGTCCTGACCGAGTTGCTGCAATTGCTTGGCCACCGTCAGCGCCGCCTCGACGGAGAAGAACTGATCCATCTTTTCCAGGCGCAGCATCGCCTGCTCGGTGAGCTTGGCGGCGGTGTCCGGGTCACCGGCCTGCTGCAGGCTGGCAGCCTTCATCAAGCGGGCGCGCACCTGCAGGCCCTGGTCCTCGACGTTCTCCTTGGCCACCTCGCTGAGCACGGTGTTGATTTCCACCCGGGTGCGCGCATCGAGACCGTTGCCGGTGTTCTTGCTCATCAGCGCCTGGACCAGGCCGAGATTGCTTTCGGCGTCCTTGTAGCGCGAGCTCTGCCCCTGGTTGACCGCATGGCGATAGGCCTTGGACGCGCTTTCGAAGTCGGCGTTATCCAGCGCCAGCTTGCCCAGCGCAGCCTGGCGGCGCACGGCGAGCGGCGACAGGCGCACAGCCTCTTCGAGCATGTGCTGGGCGCGCTTGGTTTCGCCTTGGGCCACCAGCACATCGGCCATGCCATCGTACAGGTTGGGCATGATCGGGAAGGCCTTGAGGGCCTGCTCGTAGACGCCCTGGGCCTGGGCGTTCTGGCCACGCTTGTGCAACAGGCTGCCGAGCGCCGCGTAGGCCCAGGGTTGCGGGCGGCTGGCCAGGATGTTCTTGAGAAACTTCTCCAGCTCGTCGAAACGATTGAGGTCGCGCAAGGCATCGGCGCGATAGCGCAGGCACAACGGGGCGAACCGCGGGTCTTTCTTGCACAGCTCGGCGCAGGCGGCGAGCACCTCGGCCGGGCGGCTGCGATCCAGGGCCTGGAGGATGGGCTTGAGCAAGGTCTTGCGCTGGGTCAGCTTCTCCAGACGCTGGGCCAGGCCCACGCGGTTGAAGGGCTTGGTCAGGTAGGCGTCGGGTTCGTGCTCGATGGCGCTGAGCACGATGGACTGGCTGCTCTCGGCGGTGACCATGATGAACACGCATTCATGGCTGATGAGCTTGTCGAGAATCAGGTCCTCGAGCACCTGCTGGCCATTCTTCTTGCCATCGCCCAGATGGAAATCCTGGAGGATGAAGTCGTAGCGTTTCTGCCCGCACATGCGCAGCGCCTGCTCGCCACTGTCGGCGGTGTCCACGTCGCGGACGCCCAGCTCGCGAAGCATCGAACGGGTCGAGGTGCGGAAGTCGGTAAAGTCGTCGACGATCAGAAAGCTTTTTTGCCCGTACTGCAGCATCAACACGACCTGTATTGGAAGAAGTGGGAAGTGGCGCACGGCGATACGCATCGCCGAAAAGTGTATCGGCAGCGGATCGGGAAAGATGAGCCCGGAACGGCGATAGCCTTGTGCCACTATCTTAACGGCCGCCCCTGCTGTAAACCACTAGACGAGCAACCCGAGGGACTTGGCCCTGGCCACCGCCTGGGTACGCCGTTCCACACCCAGCTTGCTGTTGATATGACTGGCGTGGGTCTTGACCGTATGCAGGGAAATGAACAGCCGCTCGCTGATCTGCTGGTTCGAACAACCCTGGGCGATAAGCTCCAGCACGGCGAACTCGCGGCTACTCAGGGCCTCGGTGGTGCAGGTGCTGGCAACGAGGGATTGCGGCAGGTACGTCAGCAGATCGCGCTGCACGGGGCAGGCGGCACGGCCGGCCAACTGCTCACGCAGCCATTGCGGCTGCTCCTCGATCAAGCGCTGGAATGCCTGCAAGGCACCGCCCTGCGCAGCCTCCAGTGCCTGCGCAAGCAGCTTGGCCGCCTCGGGCTCACGCCCCTGGGCCAACAGCAACGCGATCAACTGGCATTGCGCGCTGACCATCAGCGTCATGCCAGCGCTGACCTGCCCGCGCTCGATCAGCCTGTGCAGCCTCGCTTCGGCATCGTCGACACGGGCCAGCACCCGCTCCAGCAACGCTTGCTGCAACTCGATATGCAGCGGCAACAAGGGGTGGAACTCCGGCGCGGCGGCAGGCTGCTCGCCACCGTAGGTCTGCCCCAGGCGCAACAGCCACGACTCCGCCAGGTCCGTACGGCCCTGGGCCAGCCAGAGCTCGCACTTCACCAGGGTAATCATGGCCAGATAGAAGATCGGCGGCACATCCCAGATATGCATCAGCCGCTCGGCCTCGGCCAGCTCGGAAAATGCCTCGGCGAACCGCCCTTCGCGCCCATCGAGCGAAGCGATCACGCAGTGCCCGATCAGGACGCTGATATCGCGACAGCTCCGCGCCTCGCTGAGCCCGGCGCGCAAACGCGCACGGCCCGGGGCACAGTGCAGGCGGGTGGCCAACAGGTAGCCCTCGTACAAGGTGAGCCGGGCGCGCACCGCATACAGGCGTTGCCCCGACAGGCCCTGCAACCGTTGCAGCCCCTGACGCACTTCATCCAGTGCCCGCAGTATCTCGCCTCGAGCGTGCAGCACCCGCGCCCGGTCGTAATGGGCCAGTGCCTCGAACAGCGGATTGCCGACCCGTTGCGCCAGCTCGAGCGCCTCTCGGTTCCAGCCCCGCGCCCGCCAGAAATCGCCATCGGCGATGGCCAGGTTCGACAAGGTCGACAGGCACACCAGGCGCTGCCCATAACGTTTGCTCGGCAGGCTCTGCAGCGCCTCGCCACAGTAGGCGAGGGTTCGCTCCCGATCACCACGGCCGCGGGCGATGACCCCGCTCAAGGCCAGCCACTGGGCGAGCATCGATTTTTGCGCCGTGGCCGAAGGCGCGGGCAGGAAACGGCTCAGGTAGGCCGCCAGCTCCTCGGCGGCGTCCAACTGGCAGGCAAGCCCCAGGGCCCAGCTGTACAGGACAATCAACCTGGGCGTACTGATCAGCAGGCTGTCGGGCAAATCCATTTTCCAGCGCAGCAGCATGCCGACATTCTGTTCGGCGAGCAGTTGCTCCTCCGACAGGCTTTGTACCAGGTCCGCCGCCACATCCAGGTGGCCGGCCCGCAGGGCCTGCTCCACCGCCTCATCCAGCAGGCCCTGCCCTTCGAACCAGCGGCAGGCACGCAAGTGCAACCCCGCCTGGGGGCCACTGGCCTGCCGGCTGCGCAACAGATCGGAAAACAGATGGTGATAGCGGAACCACAGGCCATGCTCATCAAGCGGCACCAGGAACACCTGGTGGGCCTGCAGGTAGCGCAGGATCTCGGCACTGTCGTGCCGCTCGCGCAGGGCATCGCACAGTTCGGCGCAGAAACGCTCCTGGCAGGCGGTGTCGTAGAGAAACGCCTGCACGGGCGCCGGCAGGATCTCGATCACTTCCTCGAGCAGGTAGTCGCGAATCAGTCCCTCGCCGCCATGCAGTGCCTGGGGCAAGGCGTTGTCATCGCCGGATTCGCTGGCCGCCAGCTGCCAGAAGCGCAGCCCGGCCACCCAGCCGTCGCTGCGCTGGATCAGGTTGTCCAGGGCCTGGCCGCGCAGACCGGTGGGCTGGCGGCCGATCACCGCCAGCGCTTCATCAGCAGTCAGGCGCAAGTCCTGCTCGTTAAGCTCGACCAGCTGGCGCGACAGGCGCAGGCGTGCCAAATGCCAGTCGGGACGCTGACGGCTGGTGACCAGCAGGACCAGCCCGGCAGGCAGGTGATTAAGGAAGAACTGCAGGCATCGATCGAGCACCGGCCCCTGGGCCAGATGGTAGTCATCCAGGACCAGCAGCAGGGGGGTGTCCGGCTGCAGATAGAGCGCGAGCTCATCGAGCAGCCCATCGAGCCATTCCTCGAAGGCGAAGGGCTGATGACGCTGGCGCATCTTCAACAGGCCCATGGCCTGCCCGCCGAGCGCCGGGCAGAACTGCTGCAGCCCTTCGAGCAGGCGCTCGAGAAAGCGGCCCGGGTCGGCATCGCGCTGGCTCAACCCTAGCCAGAGGCTGCGCCAATGGCTGGGCAGCTCCTGGCAGAACTCAATGGCGAGCGAGCTCTTGCCGAACCCGGCCGGGGCGTTCACCAACAGCAGACGCCCGACCAGCCCGCCTTGCAAGCGCTGGCACAAACGCCCCCGGGGGACGTGAGCCTCCGGCAGGGGTGGACGGAAGAAACGCCCGTCCAGCAGGCCCAGGGCCTGGCTGGCGACTCCATGCGTACGGGACAAATCTGTCATGGCCGGCTCGTTCTGATTGGAGTAATGCGGCGGTACGGATGGTTGCGAGACTAGCGGCAAACGCGGCGCATTTGAAGATGATGGAAACGCATCGAGCGAAAAAGACTACAACAAAAAGAAACAATGCTGATGGGCGGACACTTTCTGGAACAGAAACGCCCCGGGCATGCCGGGGCGTTCTGGGAGATCAAACGAAGTTTGCGCTTAACGACTCAACGCACACCCGCCTGGCGCAATGCCGCTGGCTGGAAGTCTGCCTTGCTGGCGCTGAAGCCGAAGTTGTAGGCACTTTTCTCTTCGTTCTTCATGCCCAGCGCCAGGTAGCGACCCGACTGCAAGTCGTAGATGGCTTCCAGGGTGTACCACGGCACCTGCACGTTGTAGTACGGCTGGGCGTGAGCCTCGGAAACACGCCACAACTGGTTGCGACCGTCATACTGGTCGATCACCGCGGCCTGCCAGGTGTCCTCGTCGATATAGAAGTCACGCTTGGCATAGATATGGCGCTGGCCCGGCTTGAGCGTGGCGACCACGTGCCAGACGCGACGCAGCTCGTAACGCGACAGGTCCTGGTTGATATGCCCGGCCTTGATGATGTCGCTGTACTTGAGCTTCGGATCGTCCAGCTTGTAGGCGTTGGAGGCGATGTACATCTCCTTCTTGCCTTCGAGCTTCCAGTCGTAACGGTCTGGCGCGCCGTTGTACATGTCCAGGTTGTCGGAGGTGCGCAGGCCGTCGGCGGCGGTACCCGGGCCGTCGTACGACACTTGCGGCGCCTGGCGCACACGGCGCTGGCCGGCGTTGTAGATCCAGGCCTTGCGCGGTTCCTTGACCTGGTCGAGGGTTTCGTGGACCAGCAGCACGGTCCCGGCCAGACGGGCCGGAGCGGTCACTTCCTGCTTGAAGTAGAACAGGATGTTGCCGGGATTGGCCGGATCGTAGTCCTTCATCTTGTCGCGGAAGACGAACTGGTCCTGGAAGTACACCAGGCTGTAGGAGCCGTTCTGCTGCGGGGTGGCCTGGGTGACCAGGCGGGTCACGCTGCCGCCACGGTAGCGGGTGATGTGGTTCCAGATCACCTCCAGGCCGTCCTTGGGAATCGGGAACGGCACGGCGGTCTTGAAGTTCTCCAGGCCGTTGCCACCGGCGACCAGGGTGGTCTTGGTGGCGTTTTCCTTGATGGCGGCGAAGACATCGTCCGGCACCGTGGAGCCGCGGTGGGTCTTGTACACCGGGATCTTGTAGCTATCCGGGTAACGCTTGAACATCGCCACCTGGCCAGGCGAAAGCTTGTCCTTGTACTGGTCGACGTTCTGCGCGGTGATGGTGAACAGCGGTTTTTCGCTGGCGTAAGGGTCGGAGAGGAAGCCCTTGGCGTCGGCACTGCCGGCGCTCTTGGACAGCGGCTCCCACGGGCCGATGGAACCATCGGCGTTACCGGCCTTCTCGGCGCCCATCGGGGTGAGCGACGCGCCCAGCTTAGCGGCCTCGTCAGCGGAAACCGCAGCCATGACGCTGGTTGCCAGCAGGGACATGCCCAGTACACCGGCTTGCAGCAGACGTGTGGTCATTTTCATTCTTTGTCGTCCTGGATCAATGTTCTTAGAAGTTCACGCCGAAGCTGAGCGCGACGAAGTCGCGGTCATCCACGGTGGTGTACTTGCCATCGAAGAAGTTGGTGTACGACAGGCTCGCCGTGTAGGTGTTCTGGTATTCGGCGTCCAGGCCCAGGCTGACGGCCTTGCGGCCTTCCTCGAAGTTGCCGCCAGGACCCGGGGAGTAGCCCGAGACATCATGAGACCAGGCCACGCTGGGCTTCAGGTTGATCCCGGCGAAGACATCGTTGTAGTCCCAGATGGCGCGTGCGCGGTAACCCCACGACGTACTGGTGGTGAATCCGTCACCTTCGCAGTTGCGAGTGAGGTTGGCACTCGAGCTGCCCAGGCCGGAACCACTGATGGTGCTGGCATTGAGCAGCCGGCAGGCATTGCCCGGCAGATCGCCTGGGCCGTAGACCGGGTCGCGGCCATAGCGGGCCTTGTCACGGCTTTCAAGGCCACCGACGTGAGTAACACCGACCTCACCCACCAGTGTCATGCGGCTGGCGCCCATCACCTGATCGAAGAAGTGGGTAAAGGTGGTCTGGAACTGGGTGATTTCCTTGCGGCGATACCCGTGCAGGTCTTGCCCTTCCTGGCCGTCGAGTACCGAGGCATTGCCGAACACCGGCCCGCCCAGTGGCTTGACGCCGGCAAACAGGATGTCAGTACTGTTCAGCTGTACCGGTGCGTTAGGACGATAGCTGATCTCGCCACTCCAGGCGGTACCGGTGGGCAAGGTGGTGGAGAAGCTGAGACCGTAGAGGCGAATGTCCTCGGGGTATTCGACGAAGTACTGCGAGTTGCCGGCCACGACCAGCGGCGCAAGCCCCGCCAATGGCCCAGCCGCCAGCGCACGAGCGCGGGCGAAGGCGGCCGGCGAGGCACCGGTGGCACTGAAGATCGGTGCCCGGCTGTGGTAGTTCATGAAGTAGGCGCCAAACTCAGTGTCGAGTGGCTCATACATGTAGCGGAACGCGACGCCCCACTGGCCACTGTCGCGGGCATCACGGTCAGCGCCACGGCGCACCAGCACGCCTTCCTCGTTGTAGTTGACACCATTGGCGGCCAGTGCTCCCCGCGCTATCGCCGGCAAGGCATTGAGGGTACGGCTGCTGTTCAGCACACGCAGGTTGTCGGTACAACCGTCGGCGATAATGTCGGGCTGGGAGAAGAAGGTGCCGCAGTTGTCGACGACCGTCTGGTCCCACTCGATCTGGTAGAAGGCCTCGGCCGAGAGGTTGTCGGTCAGGCTCTGGGAGACGTAGAACATGTTGACCGGGATCAAGCCTTCCTTGATCTCGGACCCCGGACGGCGGAACGCGGACACGTCGATCGGGTTGATTGAGTTGATGCCACCGCCGATGAAGGTGCTCTCCCCCCAACTCACTACCTGCTTGCCCAGGCGCACCGAACCCGGCAGATCGGCGATGGAGTAGTTGTGATAGACAAAGGCGTCGAGCAGCTCCGCGCCCGAGGATTTGGCGCCCTCCTTGCGGTTGGAGTCGCTGATGTCCTTGAACTCGCGGTTTTCATCCTTGAGCTCGAAGTCATACCAATACTTGCCACGGACGAACACGCCGGTGTCGCCGTACTTGAGCTCCAGGTCGTGGATACCCTTGAAGATCTTCGAGAAGGTCTCGCCTTTCTTGAAGTTCAGGTGACCGTCGTCGGAGGTCTGCGACAGGCCATTACCACCGTTGTTGACCCCGATGAGGTTCTTGTTGGGATTGGCCGTCGACCAGCTGGCGCCAACGGAGAGCGACGAGTCGAACTGGCCTTCGATTTCACCGATGTTGAAGCTGACCGCGAAAGCAGGACTTGCGAGCGTGGAAGCGAGGCTGACGGCCAGGGGCAGTTTCGCCCGGCGCCAGAACGGGTTTGCAGATGTCATCGACGCTACTCCATGTACTTTTTTGTTATGGCAGTGAGTCCTTTCAGAAACGGCTCGAGCGCCTGGTGAAGCAGGCTCCTGCCCGTGACGCCGCGCGTTGCCGTGCGGCGCCCTCCCCCATTCCTGAAAATCCCCTGACCCGACTATAGCCAGCGGTCACAGGTGCTTGATCCCTCTAAAGTGTGATTTGCGCGTCCTGCTTGCGGCCCACCCCGATCGGCCGGCCTGCGCGCTGGCAGTGCTCAAGCATGGCTCAATTCTGCTGTTTGACAAGGCGGCATACTGTCTAGTCTGCGGGTCGCGCTGAAAGGAGCACGACCCGCGCCTGGGTTACAGGGTGGAAAGGAATGCGCTGTTACTGGCCTGCCACTGGCTGATGTCCACGCGGATGCGCTTCTTGTCGAGCTTGCCGACGCTGGTCTTGGGAATTTCAGTAACAAGGGCGATCTGGCTGGGAATCGCCCACTTGTTGATGTGTCCCTGCTCGACGAAAGGCTTGAGGTGCTCCTTGAGCGCACGTGCATCGATACTCTGCCCCTCGCGCACCACCAGCAACGCGAACGGGCGCTCGCCCCACTGCGGATCGGGTACCCCGACCACCGCGACCTCGCGCACCGCCGGGTGGCGACTGACCAGGTCTTCCAGGTCGAGGGACGAGATCCATTCGCCACCGGTCTTGATCACATCCTTGATGCGGTCGCGGATGTCGATGAAGCCCATGCCATCGAGCGTGGCGACGTCACCAGTGTGCAGCCAGCCGCCCTGCCAGAGTTCCTCGCCCTTCTCCGGCTCGCGGAAGTAGCCCATCGTCAGCCAGGGCGCGCGCAGCACCAGCTCGCCCTGGGTTTCGCCATCGGCGGGCAGGAAATTGCCATTGCCATCGACGATGGCGGCTTCGACCAAGGGCACCGGCACGCCAGCCTTGATCCGGTAGCTGGTACGCTCATCCTCGCTGCCGGCCTGCAACTCGTCATTCAGGTGCGCGGCACTGATCAGCGGGCAGGTTTCGGACATGCCGTAGGCGGCGGTGAGCTGGATACCACGGGCCAGTGCGGCCTGGTACAGCGCGCGGTTGAGGGCGCTGCCGCCGATGATGATCTTCCAGCCACCGAAATCCTGGCCGGCTGCCGACGGGCAGTTGAGCAGCATCTGCAGGATGGTCGGTACGCAGTGGGAGAAGGTCACCTTCTCCTCACGCCACAGCCTGATCAGCATGTCCGGCTCATAACGCCCCGGGTAGACCTGCTTGATGCCCATCATGGTCGCCGCGTAGGGGATGCCCCAGGCATGCACATGGAACATCGGCGTGATCGGCATGTAGACATCGTTGCTGCTCAGCAGCCTCACGCTGTCCAGGCTGCCGAGGACCGAGGTTTCGGCCAAGGTATGCAGCACCAGCTGGCGATGGGTGAAATAGACGCCCTTGGGGTTGCCCGTGGTGCCGGTGGTGTAGAAGGTGGTGGCCACCGAGTTTTCATCGAAATCGGGGAAGTCATAATGCGGGCTCGCCGCGGCCAGAAGTTGCTCGTACTCGCCTAGCAGGCCCGGCAGGTCGGCAGACTTGTCCGGCCCGTCGGTCAGCAACACGGTACCTTGTACCGTGGTCAGCTGCCCGGCGATGGCCTGGTAGAGGCCGATGAAATCACTGTTGACCAGCACGAAGCGGTCTTCGGCGTGGTTCATGGTGTAGAGGATCTGCTCCGGCGACAGGCGCACGTTGATGGTGTGCACCACGGCGCCGATCATCGGGATGGCGAACATGCATTCCAGGTAGCGGTGGCTGTCCCAGTCCATCACCGCCACGGTGTCGCCGGCCTTCACCCCGGCCTCGGTCAGCACATTGGCCAAACGGGCGATACGTTCGTTCAGTTGCGGGTAAGTGAGGCGGATCTGGTCGCGGTAGACGATCTCGCGGGTCTTTTCGTAGCGGCTGCCGGACATCAGCAGACGCTTGATCAACAGTGGGTACTGGTAGGCGCCCTCGGCGGGCTTGATGATGCGTGTCTGCAGCATGGGTATCCCTTTTCTTCAAAGCGGGCAGGACAGTTCAGACAACAACTGTAGTTCGGTGACGCAGCGGTCAAATCAGCCGAAGGAATGATTTGTGCCGTGCGGGTATGAGCGCAGGCGCTACCGTTGACGAGCGGCGGCGCCGGGCCGGACACTGCGCCGAGCCCATCCTGCCCTGCCACCGGAGCCCCTGATGTCCAGCCCACGTCGCGCCGTGTTTCTCGATCACCAGTCACTGGACCTGGGTGACCTCAACCTTTCGCCCTTGCATGCCCAGTTCGACACGTTGCAACTGCATGCCACGACCCGCCCGGAGCAGGTCGCTGAACGCCTGCAAGGTGCCGTGGCCGTCATCAGCAACAAAGTGATGCTCGATGCCGCCACGCTCGCCGCCAACCCGCAACTCGAGCTGATCCTGGTGGCTGCCACCGGCACCAACAATGTCGACCTGGCCGCCGCCCGTGCCCAGGGCGTCACCGTAAGCAACTGCCAGGGCTACGGCACGCCGTCGGTGGCCCAGCACACCCTGGCCCTGCTGCTGGCCCTGGCCACGCGCCTGTGCGACTACGACCAGGCGGTGAAGGCCGGGCAATGGGCCAAGGCTAGCCAGTTCTGCCTGCTGGATTTCCCCATCGTCGAATTGGAAGGCAAAACCCTCGGCCTGCTCGGCCATGGCGAACTGGGCGGCGCGGTGGCGCGCCTGGCCGAGGCCTTCGGCATGCGCGTGCTGAGCGGGCAGATCCCCGGCCGGCCACCCCGGGCCGATCGCCTGCCACTGCACGAATTGCTGCCACAGGTCGATGCCCTGACCCTGCACTGCCCGCTCAACGAGCAGACCCGGCACATGATCGGTGCCCGTGAGCTGGCGCTGCTCAAGCCCGGCGCGCTGGTGGTCAACACCGCCCGCGGCGGGCTGATTGACGAACAAGCCCTGGCCGACACCCTGCGCGGTGGCCACCTGGGCGGCGCAGCTACCGATGTGCTGAGCGTCGAACCGCCGGTCAACGGCAACCCGCTGCTGGCGGCGGATATCCCCCGCCTGATCATCACCCCGCACAGTGCCTGGGGCGCGGTGGAGTCGCGCCAGCGCATCGTCGGCCAGCTGGCCGAGAACGCCCAGGCCTACTTCGCCGGGCAGCCGCGACGCGTGGTCGGCTGACCCGCCTCTGGTACACTGCGCCACTTTTTCAGGAGGCGTCGTCCATGGACCCGCGCAGTGAAGTGTTGCTCCGCCAGGCAGAGCTGTTCCAAGGCCCACTGCTGGTCGCCGGCGCCCAGGCCGATGGCCTGCTCGGCCAGTTGCCAGGGGCCCACGGCTGGACCTGGCATGCCGGCGACCAGGCCGTGCTCAAGAGCCGCTTCGCCGGGCGCAGTCACTACGGTGTCGGGGTTCCCGAGGTAGCCTTCGACGCCGCCGTGCTGTTCCTGCCCAAGTCACGCGAGTTGGCAGCCTACCTGCTCAACGCCCTGGCCTCGCGCCTTGCCGGTCGCACGCTGTACCTGGTGGGGGAGAAACGCGGTGGCGTCGAGGGCGCGGCCAAGCAATTGCAGGCCTTCGGCCGGCCACGCAAGCTCGACAGCGCCCGCCACTGCCAGCTATGGCAGGTGACCGTGGACAACGCGCCCGAGGCCAAGCCTCTGGAAAGCCTGGCCGAACGCTTCGAACTACCGCTCGAAGATGGCCCGCTGCAGGTGATCAGCCTGCCCGGCGTGTTCAGCCATGGGCGCCTGGACAAAGGCACGGCCCTGCTCCTGGAACACCTCGGCGGCCTGCCGAGCGGCCATGTCCTGGACTTCGGCTGCGGTGCCGGGGTGCTCGGGGCCACGATCAAGCGTCGCTATCCACAGAGCCAGGTCACCTTGCTCGATGTCGACGCCTTCGCGGTCGCGGCCAGTCGCCTGACCCTGGCCGCCAATGGTCTGGAAGGCGAGGTGATCAGCGGTGACGGGATCGATGCGGCCCCCACCGGCCTGGACGTCATCCTGAGCAATCCTCCGTTCCATACCGGTGTACACACCGACTACCATGCTTCGGAAAACCTGTTGAAAAAATCCAGGGAACATCTGCGAAAAGGCGGTGAAATCCGCTTGGTAGCCAACAGCTTCCTTCGCTACCAACCGCTCATCGAAGGCGCCCTGGGCAACTGTGAGATCCGTGCCGAAGCACAAGGTTTTCGCATCTACCGCGCAACACATGGATAAAAACAGGGCTTGCCGAAAGCGATTCGCCTAGGCAGAATCCGCTCCGTCCTAGGGGAGTAGTCTCCCGCGAGCACCCAGCTCGCCCGGTACGCGTCAACACACTTGGCCCACAGGCCATGGCGCGTGCGACCCACGATCTGCGCAGACAGGTCCAGGGTTTGACAAGACCTATGACACGCACACCTTACCCGGGGCGGGGAGGTCGTACGTGTCATAGCCGTGTCGACCCGCCCCCGTAGGAATCCTGATGCTGGAATCATTGCTCGTCCCTACCGCGATCGTCGCGCTTGCCGAAATCGGCGACAAGACGCAATTGCTCGCGCTCATCCTCGCCGCCCGTTTCCGCAAGCCCTGGCCGATCATTGCCGGGATCGTCGCCGCGACGCTGGCCAACCATGCCGCCGCTGGCGCGGTCGGCGCCTGGGTCAGCAGCTTCTTCACCGAGTCGGTACTGCACTGGATCCTCGCCGCGAGCTTCACCGCCACCGCCTTGTGGACCCTGGTGCCGGACAAGATGGACGATGAAGAAACCAGCAATGCACGACGATTCGGGCCATTCGTGACCACGCTGATCGCCTTCTTCCTCGCCGAAATCGGCGACAAGACCCAAGTGGCCACGGTGATGCTGGCCGCCCAGTATCCGCACCTGATCATGGTGATCATCGGCACCACCCTGGGCATGCTGATCGCCAACGTGCCGGTGGTGCTGGCGGGCAACTTCGCGGCGGAGAAACTGCCGCTGACGCTGATCCGTCGCCTGGCGGCGACCGCGTTCATCGTGCTGGCCATCGTCGCGGTGTATTCGGCGATGAAGACCAGTGGCTGGATAGGGTGACGCAGCGGCAAGTGGCAAGCTACAAGCGGCAAGAAAGAGCAGATGCGTCCTTACTTGCCGCTTGAAGCTTGAAGCTTGAAGCTGCTTTTACTTCTTGGCCGCCTGATACAGCGGCATCACCTTCGGAATCGCCGCCTGCAACGAAGCAATACGGCTGCTCGAAGCCGGGTGGGTGCTCATGAACTCTGGCGGCGCGCCTTCGGACGCCTTGCTCATCTTGTTCCACAGGGTGATCGCGGCGTTCGGGTCATAGCCGGCACGGGCCGACAGTTCGAGGCCGATCAGGTCGGCTTCGTTCTCGTTGGCCCGGCTGTTGGGCAGGGTCATGGCGTAGTTCACCACGGTGTCGGCCATGGCCATGCTGTCCTGACCCAGACCGAAGATCGCGCCGGCCCCCTGGCGGGCCATTTCCACGCCGTAGGCCTTGGACATCGCTTCACGGCTGTGCTCGCGCAGGGCGTGGGCGATTTCATGGCCCACCACCGCGGCGATCTCGGCGTCGGTCAGTTGCAGCTGATCGATCAGCCCGGTGTAGACGATGATCTTGCCGCCCGGGCCGCAGTTGGCGTTGAGTTCGTCGCTCTTGATCACGTTGACTTCCCAGTTCCACTGCGCGGCATCCGGCCGGAACTGTGGCGCCTGGGCGATCAGGCGCTTGGCGATGGCCTGCACGCGCTTGGCATCATTGCTGCTCTTGTCCAGCACGCCCTTGCTCGACGCCTCGCCGAGGGTCTGCTGGTAGGACTGGGCGTACATCTTGTTGACCTCATCGGTCGAAAGCATGCTGAACATGTATTGCTGGCGCTGGACGCCCACGGCACCACCACTGGTGGTATTGACCGCCTGGCAGCCGCCGAGCAGGACGCCGACCGTCAGCATGCTGACAACGAATGACTTACGCATGAAAACACTCCCTTTTTACGTGCCGCGTATCCTAGGCCCAGACGCCCGCCCCTGCCAGAGCCGCAGGTAAGATTTCTGACAAGGTCCTCATGCTTTGGTATTAGCCCGCCGATAACACTCGGTAACGACCTCCTTGCGCGCGGAGCTTTGCCATGAAGTTCAAGTCGATCCAGTTTTCCGTGGCCGCCCTGGCCGGTGCCATCGTGCTTAGCATTGTCGCGGCCCTGGTGCTGTACGCCGTCTACTCCGGGCAACGCACCCAGGCCCTGGTGCAACAGCGCACCCAGCAACAGTTCGAAAACGTCATCGAGCAGCGCCTCACCGCCCTGGCGCGTACCCAGGTCAGCGAGATCCAGCGCGGCCTCGAAGCCCCGCTGTCGATCGCCCGCGGCCTGGCCACCGGCAACGCCATGCTCGGCATGCAGGGAAGCGACGGCCAACCGCTGATGCGGGTCGACCGCGAGCACCTGATCAACCAGCTCAAGCGCACCGTGGAGGTCAACCCGAGCGTGCTCGGTGCTTACCTTGGCTGGGAGCCGAACGCCCTCGACCACGCCGATGCCCGCTACGTCGGCAGCAGCCTGGTGGGTATCGACAGCGCCAACGGCCGCTTCCTGCCCTGGTGGTTCCGCAATGGCGACGGCAGCCTTGGCCAGGACAAGCTGGCCGATGTCGACGACCGCACGGTGCTCGCCACCGGCGTGCGCGCCAGCGAGTACTACCTGTGCCCCAAGGAGTCGAAGAAGGCCTGCGTGATCGATCCCGCGCCTTATAAAGTGGGCGACAAGATGGTCATGCTGGCGTCGTTCGTCGAACCGATCATGGTCGATGGCCAGTTCCAGGGCATGGCCGGTGCCGACCTGTCGGTGAACTTCATCCAGGACCTGCTCAATGCCGCCGATCGCCAGCTGTACGATGGCGCCGGCGAGCTGGCGCTGGTTTCCAGCAACGGCCGCCTGGTGGCCTATACCCGTGACCCGGCGAAATTCGGCGAGAAGGCCAGCGATGTGCTGGACAGCGACGAAGCCGGCACCCTCAAGAGCCTGAGCGGCGAAACCCTGCACTACGAAGTGGACGCCGGCAAGGATCGCATCGAGCTGTACCTGCCGTTCAAGGTCGCCAACACCGACGCGCGCTGGACACTGCTGCTGGAACTGCCGCTGAGCGCCGTGATGGCTGAGGTCAAACAGCTGCAGAAGGACCTGGCCGAACAACGTCGTACCGATATCACTGGCATGACCCTCGTTGGCCTCGGCATCGCCGCCCTTGGCCTGCTGGTGATCTGGTTGCTGGCCCAGGGCATCGCCCGCCCGCTCAAGCAGATGGTGGCGATGCTCGACGACATCGCCCAGGGCGAAGGCGACCTGACCCGTCGCCTGCACAGCGACCGCGCCGACGAACTGGGTGCCATCGCCAAGGGCTTCAATACCTTCCTGGCCAAGTTGCAGGCCATGATCAGCCAGGTGGTGGGTTCGGTGCAGAAGGTCAGCGACTCGTCCGAGCACACCGCCGACATCGCCATCCGAACCAACCAGGGCGTGCACAAGCAGATGGCCGAGATCGACCAGGTGGCCACCGCCGTGCATGAAATGACCGCTACCGCCCAGGATGTGGCGCGCAACGCCACGCAAGCGGCCCAGGCTGCCAGCGCGGCCGACCGCGCCGCCAACCAGGGCCTGGAAATCGTGCGCGACACTTCCAGCGCCATCAGCGCCCTGGCCAGCGAGATCGGCCGCGCAGTCACCGTGGTCCAGGACCTGGCCCGCGACAGCGAAAACATCAATGCCATCCTCGTGGCCATCCGCGCCATTGCCGAGCAGACCAACCTGCTGGCGCTCAACGCCGCCATCGAGGCGGCCCGCGCCGGCGAGCAGGGCCGTGGCTTCGCCGTGGTCGCCGACGAGGTGCGCAACCTGGCGCAGAAGACCCAGCAGGCCACCGAAGAAATCCAGCAGATGATCCAGCAGTTGCAGCAGGGCACCCGCGAAGTGGTCAAGGTGATGGAAGACAGCCAGGGCAAGACCGACGACAGCGTGCTGCAGGCCAGCCGCGCCGCCGAGGCGCTGGAAAGCATCACCCAGGCGGTGTCGGTGATCAACGACATGAACACCCAGATCGCCAGTGCCGCCGAGGAACAGAGTGCCGTGGCCGAGGACATCAACCGCAACGTGATCAACATTGGTCAGGTGGCCGGCGAAGTGGCGGGCGGTGCCGACGAGTCGAGCCAGGCCAGCGCCGAGCTGACCAAGCTGGCGGAGCAGCAGCGCCGCCTGATCAATCAATTCAGGGTCTGAGCTTCAAGCCGCAACTGTATAGCGACAAGTCAAAGCCGAGCACAAACCGCTTTGACTTGCCGCTTGCAACTCACAGCTTGCAGCTTAAGCCGTCAGGCGGGGGTCAGGCACTCCGGCCCATCGAGTTTCGGGTCGTTGACGAAATGTGCCAGCGCCCGCTCACGCAGTGCCGTCGGCGGCTTGGCCAGCAGCTCGTGCAGTTTTGCCATCGGCGTGTCGGGGTCCAGCCACAGCGCCTGCTCGGCCTCGTCCAGAATCAGCGGCCGACGCTGGTTCATCGCCGCTTGCGTGACCACCGCGCAACTCAGCCACTCTTGTTCCTGCACCGGGTAGACCTCCCACACCGCGGCGAAGAACAGCGACGCGCCCTCCCCCGGCGTTACCCAGTACGGGCGCTTGCGCGCCGTGCCGCGCCACTCGTAGAAGCCATTGGCGGGCATCAGGCAACGGCGCTGGCGCAGGGGCTCGCGGAACATCGGCTGCTCGGCCAGGGTTTCGGCACGGGCCTGTGCCGGTGTGCGGGAAAGGTCGGTGAGCCAGGCCGGAGTCAGCCCCCAGCGAGCGCTGGCCAGCTGCAGCTGGCCGTCGATCTGGCGCTGAATCAGTACCGAGGCGCCGGGCGCAATGTTCCATTGGGCCTTCTGGCCCGGGGGGAAGCCCGGCAGGCCGGCGAAACTCTGGGACCAGCGAAACAGGGCGTAGCGTCCACACATGGGCGAAATCAAAACCTAGCAGATCAGGGTTCCGGGATAACTCTCCGGTTCGTCACCGGCAAGCGGCTGGGCGGCATTGTACTCATCGATCAGCTGCCGTGCGTACCCGGCCTGCTCGTCGGGCACCGCCAGGCCGAGCAAGCCGTGCATCGGCAACTCACCCACGGCGCCCATCAGGTCGCGCCCGACCAGGTGCACCTCGATGCCTTCGCTGGCCAGCATGCCCACCAGTACCTGGGCCTCCAGCAGGCTTTCCGGTTCATAGATTCGCCGCATCAGTCGTTCTCACCGTAGACATCGAGCATCCACTCCTCACCATGGACCTGCAGCACGAAGCGAATGGGCTTGCAGCACACCTGGCAGTCCTCGATGTACTCCTGGTCGCCGCCGGACAAGTCCACCGTGGTTTCGACTTCCTCGCCACAGTAAGGGCAATCGTAGATCGCAGTTTCCAGCATCGCGGCCTCCGGAGTGACTTGTGCGTATAATTGCCGGTCTGTTTACAGGGCCTGTGTGCGTCCGAGCCGTTTTTCGGAGCCCGCCCCTACCTAATTACCCTAGCCGTTTCCAACAAGAGAGCATGATGGGCGAATTCGATGCCATCCGACCGTACGACGACGCTGAGGTCCCTGCTGTGCTGGCACGCCTGCTCAGCGACCCGGCATTCCTCGATATCCTCACCCACTTCCGCTTTCCGCGCGCGGCGGGTGCCTTCGGCTGGCTGCTCAAACCACTGATCGCCCGGCGCCTACGCAAGGAATTTGCCGGCGTGACCTGCGTATCCACGCTGCAGGACAAGGTCGAGTACTACGTCGACCGCACCATCGACCGCGCCACCGACGGCGTCACCTACAGCGGCGTCGAACAGCTCAAGTCCGGTACCGCCTACCTGTTCCTGGCCAACCACCGTGACATCGTGATGGACCCGGCCTTCGTCAACTACGCGGTGTACCACGCCGGCCTGCCGACACCGCGCATCGCCATCGGCGACAACCTGCTGCAAAAGCCGTTCGTCAGCGACATGATGCGCCTGAACAAGAGTTTCATCGTGCACCGTTCGATCAGCGGCCGCCGCGAGAAACTGGCCGCCTATCAACTGCTCTCGGCCTACATCAACCACTCGATCCGCAACGATGGCGCGTCGATATGGATCGCCCAGGCCGAAGGCCGCGCCAAGGACGGTGACGACCGCACCGATTCGGCGATCCTGAAAATGTTCCACATGAGCCGCAAGGACGAACCGTTCGGCGCGGTGATCCAGAGCCTGAACCTGATCCCCGTGTCGATCAGCTACGAGTACGACCCCTGCGACCAGGCCAAGGCCCGCGAGCTGTACATCCGCGCCACCACCGGCACCTACAAGAAGGCCCCCGGCGAGGACGACAACAGCATTGCCCAGGGCATCACCGGCTACAAAGGGCGGGTACACATCAACTTCGCCCCCCCGGTGACCGAGTACCACGAGGACACCAAGCAGCTGGCGCAGGCCATCGACCGGCAGATCCTCGGCGGCTACCGGCTGTTCCCGGTGCATTACCTGGCCTATGCGATGTGGGCGGAGAAGGATGCGGCACTCGAAGTGCCGAGCGCGGAAAAGCTGTTCCCCGCCGATGAACTGGCCAAGGCCAAGGAAGAATGGCAGCGCCGGCTGGATGCCTGCCCGGTCGAGCAGCAGCCGTACCTGGTGCAGCAGTACGCGACGCCGGTGCGCAATCAGTATCAGGTGAAGCGTCAGCCGGCATCGGTCTGACGAGACGTTTTATGGGAGCGGGTTTGCCCGCTCCCATAAATCAGTTATCGACTACTCAGATCCAGGTACTGAACCAGGACAGCAGCAACGCCATCGCCAGGCAGCAGAAACCGAGGATGTAGTAATAGCGCGGCACCCGCTGCTCGAGCACGTCCACCACCCCTTCATCCATCGCCAGGCTTTCCCTCGCAAGCGCCTCGCGGCGTCGGGCGCCGTGCAGCAGCAGCCCGCCGGGGCAGGTAATCAGCAAAGCCAGCAGATTGATCAGCTTGGCCGGATGGGCGGCCAGGAAGCCCCAGAGCACTTGCAACGACATTACGCGACCTCGGTATCACGTGTGGCAAAGCCCGGCATTCTACCCAAGCCCACATCGACCACCGCCACTTTGCGACCAGCTGTCATCTAATTTCACCTGTCACACGCTCGTCATCAAGACAGGCCACCCTGTCGGCCTTCAACTGACCGGAGCTTGTCATGCTGCACGCCGAAAACCAGGACCGCCTCTACCTCGTGGCCCAGAGCGACGAACAACAGGCGCTGATCGACGGCTTCGCGATCAACGTTCAAGACCGTCAGTGGCTGGTGTATTGCGCCCTGGGCGGGCATGCCCACGACGACCTGCCGGAGATCGACCCGCACACTGGCATCAGCCTGCTGGACTTTCACGTCCGGGCCGCCTGAGCGGTCCTAGTGTGGTGTTTTGCAAATACGACCAATAACTCGCGAGTGATTTCTGCGCTCAGGCAAGGCGTCGCGACGAGTCGTAGCCCAGCTACGGCGAGGAGCGACAACGCCGCATGAGCGCAAAAAGCACCGCGAGTTATGGTCGTTATTTGTGAAACACCACACTAGATACAGCCATGAAAAAGCCCGCTGCCTGATCCCAGGCAGCGGGCTTTTTTAAGCGGTATCGGCGTGCTTACTCGCCCAGTACCTGACCGACGGTCGGGTCCTTGAACAGGCGGGTCAGGGCATCGCTGAGCACGTCACTCACCAGCTTGGTGTTGGTTTCCTGGTTCGGCGCCATGCCGAAGCGCTGATCCAGCGACGCACCGTAACGGCCGCTGTAGCGACGGTTGGCGTTGGACACATCAGCGCGGAAGGTGGCACCGATGGTCGCCTCGGTCACGTACATCTTGTCCTTGGGCGACTGGTACTTGAGCTCGGCCAGGGTCACGGTCAACTGCGGGGCATTGCCGGCATTCGGCGTCGGGGTGAAGCCCAGCAGGCGTACCGCCGCCTCGGCCTGTGCCTGCAGCTTGGGCACCACGTCATTGCCATTGACGGTGATGGTGCTGGTCTCGGGGTACATGCCACCACGGGTGCCGAGCGACTGCGAGGCGCGCCCGTCGACGACCCTGACTACCACCGGCTGGCCGTGGCCGACCGGGGCCAACTGCTGGGTGAGCTTGGGTTGCGGGCTGAGTTGCTGCGGGCTGTGGGCACAACCGGCCAGGCTCAGGCTGGCCACCGCGAACAAACCGACCAACAGACGTTGCAACATGCGCATTTCTCCAGAAAAAGCGGCAAAGGCCCACAGTATACCTAGCGCGCCACACGCCAGCCATCGCCCGGCCCGCTTGTCACAATCGTTTCATGCCCCTGCGTTTATCCTTGCGTCAGCCCTCACTCACAGGACGCCACGTCATGGCCTCGCTCTGGACCCTGTTCTTCCACCGCCCGCGCCACGCCACCTACGCCCGCCTCGACAGCGATGGCACCTGCCTGGCCTTCAAGCACTGCGCCACACCGCCGGGCAACGGCACCTGGGTGCAGGTCAGCGAAGCGCGACTGGCCTGGCTGGGCCGCCCGCTACCGGCCAGCGCCCGGGTTTGCGACGGTGCAACGCGCCGTTGGCAGCAACGCACCCTCGCAGCCTGACAAACGCTGCAATAAAAACCCAACAAGTACGCCCTTTCCGCCCGCGACATCGTTATAATCTCCCCCCGATTATAAGGACGTCTCCTGATCGGGCCCCGCATTCGCCGCTTCAACCCGGCACCCTCGACGCTTCGCCCACAGAGAGCCTTCCACTCAGGTCTTGCATTGGCTGTCGTGCCTGCTGTTTCCGGCCGTCCGCTGCGCATGAACCTGCGGGTTGCCATCGCGCAGTCCACTTTTGAGGTTCACGACTCCAAAAGAGCGTGAAAAAACGGTTTTTCACAACTTCACGAGAGTGTGGCGAGCAAATGAACAGTCTGGCATGTGCAAGAGCGGCAGATGTGTACCGAACAGCCCTGAACAGACGGCAAAAGCGCTCATCCCTGATGAACGCCTGAGGCCGGTCCATAACGCACGACGGACCACTTGACCATAAGTCGAATTGCCGCACCCGTGGCAATGGGCGTTCAATAGCCGAACACCCAAGACTGATTGGCGGTGTCCGCGGAAGTTGCAAGAACTGCGAAGAGTCGGACATGGCGATCCTGGCCAACCCAGGGATCCTATGCTGTCAATTAGGTGCTGTAGATTGTGGAGACGCGTTAATGGCGCAGAACGAATCGGTTGATGTGGTACTGGTAGGCGCGGGCATCATGAGTGCCACCCTGGCCGTACTGCTCAAGGAGCTCGACCCGACCCTGAAGCTCGAGGTCGTCGAGGCGATGGACTCCGGAGCCGCGGAGAGTTCCAACCCCTGGAACAACGCCGGTACCGGCCATGCCGGCCTGTGCGAGCTCAATTACACCCCACAGGCCGCCGATGGCAGCATCGACATCAAGAAGGCCGTGCACATCAACACCCAGTTCGAGGTTTCGCGCCAGTTCTGGGCCTACCTGAGCCGCAAAGGCAACTTCGGCTCGCCGCGCGCCTTCATCAACCCGGTGCCGCACCTGAGCTACGTCGAAGGTGACAAGGGTGTCTCGTTCCTCAAGAAGCGTTTCGAGCTGCTCAAGCAGCACCACGCCTTCGCCGAGATGGAATACACCGAAGACAAGGCCGTGATGAAGGACTGGATGCCGCTGATGATGCCAGGCCGCCCGGCCGACCAGCACATCGCCGCCACCCGCGTGATGAAAGGTACCGACGTCAACTTCGGCGCCCTCACCAACAAGCTCCTCAAGCTGCTTGGCGACTCGCCCGATGCCCAGGTCAAGTACAGCAAGAAGGTCGTCGGCCTGCGCCGCAACGGCAGCGGCTGGACCGTGAGCATCAAGGACGTCAACAGCGGCGGCAGCCGTGAAGTGGACGCCCGCTTCGTCTTCCTCGGTGCCGGTGGCGCCGCCCTGCCGCTGCTGCAGGTGTCCGGCATCCCGGAAAGCAAGGGCTTCGGCGGCTTCCCGGTCAGCGGCCAGTGGCTGCGTTGCGACAACCCGGAAATCGTCAAGCAGCACCAGGCCAAGGTCTACAGCCAGGCCGCGGTCGGCGCCCCGCCGATGTCGGTGCCGCACCTGGACACCCGCGTGGTCGACGGCAAGAAATCGCTGCTGTTCGGGCCATACGCCGGCTTCACCACCAAGTTCCTCAAGCACGGCTCGTTCATGGACCTGCCGCTGTCGGTGCGCATGGGTAACATCGGCCCGATGCTGGCCGTGGCCCGTGACAACATGGACCTGACCAAGTACCTGGTCAGCGAAGTGATGCAGTCGATGGAGCAGCGCCTGGAATCGCTGCGCCGCTTCTACCCGGAGGCGAAAGCCGAGGACTGGCGCCTGGAAGTGGCCGGCCAGCGGGTGCAGATCATCAAGAAGGATCCGAAGAAAGGCGGCATCCTGCAGTTCGGCACCGAGCTGGTCTCCGCCGAGGACGGCAGCCTGGCTGCCCTGCTGGGCGCATCGCCGGGCGCATCGGTGACCGTGTCGATCATGCTCGAGCTGATTGAGCGCTGCTTCCCAGAGCAGGCCAAGGGCGCCTGGGCCGCCAAGCTCAAGGAAATCTTCCCCGCCCGCGAGAAGACCCTGGCCGCCGACGCGGCCCTTTACCACAAGATCAGCGCTGAAAACGATGTGGCGCTGGAGCTGGTGGAAAGCAGCCCGGCCAAGCATTACGCCTGATCCGGCTGAAACGAAAAAACGCCCCTCGGGGCGTTTTTTTGTGCCTGGGCCGAGCCCGCAAAGCGGGCCAGCCAGATCAGCCGCGGGCGTTGTCGATGATCTCGATGTACTCCGGCGCATTGCGCTGGTCGGCGATCGCCTCGGCGAAGGTCTTGCCATGTTCGTCCTTGCCGTCCAGATCGTAGCCGGCCGCCACGAAGAAACCGACGTAACGCTCGAAGTCGTCGACGCGCAGACCACGGTAGCCTTTGATCAGCTTGTGATGCGAAGGCGAGGTCAGGCCATCGGCCGGTTCGAACTGCAGGAACGTCTTGATGTACTCGTCACTGATCTCGTCACCAATCACTTGTTTCTTGTCTTTACGCATCGCCGACTCCAACTGGACCATCACGGACATTTTCGAAGGCCGGCAGTTTACCCCCCGGCGACGGCGAGCCTCAACGCGTACGTACGGTGCCGGTGTGCAGGTCGGCCCAGATATGGCCGTTGCCATAGGTGAGGAACTGTACGTAGAGCGTCTCGTTACGCAGCAGGTCGATGATCACCCGGTAGTCGGCCAACGGATAGTTGAGCGTCAGCGTGCGGGTCTTGTCGTCGTACACCGGTTTCTTCAGGCTCTTGCCGCCCTCGCCGTCGAAATTGAGCAGGACCTGGCCGATGGTCGAGCCCTTGCTCAGCGGCTTGCCCTTCAGGCGCACCTGCAAGGAAGAGGTGATCGGGATCGGCTGCTGGTCGGACTGGCGCTGGGTGCCGACCACCACGCTGTAGTCGGTGACCTGCAGCAGTTGCTGGCTGACCGGTGCTTCCTGGCGCAGTGAGAGGTCGTCGGGCGGGAGGAACTGGCTGTGCAGCGGCGCGGCGGCAAGCGGCAGGCTCACCGCCAGCAGGAGGGGGACGATCGCACGCATGTGGGGCTCCTTGGCATGAGCAGGCACTCTACGCACAGGCCCTGTCGCGGAGCAAGCCCGGTCCTGAGGTGAGGGAGCGGGCTCAAGATTGGGCGCAAGTTTAATCGAACTGCGCGCGCATCCAGGCGTGATACTCGGCAACGGCCGCTTCACCTTCACGCGGCGCCCAATGAGCATGCTCCCCCTCGCCCACCGGCCGGTACGGCCCGGCCTTGCACTCGAACATGACGCTGTCGGCCTCGAGCACCACCAGGCCATGGTAGGTGCCAGGCACCAGGTCGACCCCAAGACACTCGCCGCCCGCTTGCAGCACACGTTTGTCGGTGACCTGTCCCAGATCATCGAAGATCAGCAAACCCAAGCGCCCTTTCAGGACGATCAAGACCTCGGCCTTGTCGTCACTCAGGTGCCTGTGCGGTGGGATGTAGGTAGTTGGCTGCAAACCCACCGCCATGCGGTGGCAGGGCTCTTCCATCTGGTGGAAGTTGTGGTGTTGGCGGCCACGCGGACTCTCGGCGGCCTTTTGTGCCAGCCCGACGAACAACGACTGATCGAGGAACGCAGGCTGGCGCATGCTCACATCCCCTTGACGGCGAAGAGGCCGTTGGCGTTGCGCCAGTAACCCTTGTAGTCCATGCCGTAGCCGAAGACGTAGCGATCGACGCATGACAAACCGGTGTAGGTGGCCTTCAGGTCCGGGCTGGCCTTGCGGTCGTGGTCCTTGTCGATCAGCACTGCGGTGTGCACGGCGCGGGCGCCGGCGTGCTTGCAGAACTCGATGATGGCGCTGAGGGTGTGCCCTTCGTCGAGGATATCGTCGACGATCAGCACGTCACGGTCGATGAACGACACTTCCGGCTTGGCCTTCCAGAACAGCTCACCTCCGCTGGTGGTGTTGCGGTAGCGGGTGGCGTGCAGGTACGAGGCTTCAAGCGGGAACTGCAGGTGGGTCAGCAGTTTGCCGGAGAAGATCAGGCCACCGTTCATCACGCAGAAGACCACCGGGTTCTTGTCGTGCAGGTCCTTGCAGATCTGTTTACCGACCTCGGCGATGGCGGCCTCGACCTCGGCTTCGTTGTACAGGCAATCAGCCTCGCGCATCACTTGACGGATATGCTCGAGATCGGCGGACATGGCGCTCTCCAGGGGGTGCGTTTTGGAAAAGCGGGCAAAGGTACGCATCCGCTCGTCCCAGATCAAGCCTTTATGGACTAACGTGCACAATGACTGCACGACATCAAAGACTGAATAGATTAATCTAGCGCGGTTTTTTTGCCCGCCTCCCGGAGCCCTCCCCCTATGCCTACTCGTGAGATCCGCCATCCGCTGATCCGCCACAAGCTCGGCCTGATGCGCCGTGCCGATATCAGCACCAAGAATTTTCGCGAACTCGCCCAGGAAGTCGGTGCACTGCTGACCTATGAAGCCACCCAGGACCTGCCGCTCGAAACCTACGAGATCGACGGCTGGTGCGGCAAGGTGCAAGTCGAGAAAATCGCCGGCAAGAAGATCACCGTGGTGCCGATCCTGCGCGCCGGCATCGGCATGCTCGACGGCGTGCTCAGCCTGATCCCCGGCGCCAAAGTCAGCGCCGTGGGCGTGGCCCGCAACGAAGAAACCCTCGAGGCCCATACCTACCTCGAGAAGCTCGCGCCGGACATCAACCAGCGCCTGGCCCTGATCATCGACCCGATGCTGGCCACCGGCAACTCGATGGTCGCCACCATCGACCTGCTGAAAAAAGCCGGCTGCAAGGAAATCCGCGCCATGGTCCTGGTCGCGGCGCCCGAAGGCATCGAAGTGGTGGAAAAAGCCCACCCGGACGTGCAGATCTACACCGCCTCGATCGACCAGCGCCTCAACGAGCACGGCTACATCGTGCCGGGCCTGGGTGATGCCGGCGACAAGATCTTCGGCACCAAGCAGAAGGACGCCTGACCATGCAGGACGGCTTCAACGACCCGCTCTGGCGCCAGGTCGTTTCGGGCGCGCAGATGCTCTTCGTGGCATTCGGCGCGCTGGTGCTAATGCCGCTGATCACCGGCCTCGACCCCAACGTGGCGCTGTTCACCGCCGGCATCGGTACCCTGCTGTTCCAGCTGGTCACAGGCCGTCAGGTCCCGGTTTTCCTGGCCTCGAGCTTCGCTTTCATCACCCCGATCATCCTCGCCAAGGGCCAGTTCGGCCTGGCCGAGACCATGGGCGGCGTCATGGCGGCAGGCTTCGTGTACACCTTCATGGGCCTGATGGTGAAGATCAAGGGCACTGGTTTCATCGACCGCATGCTGCCGCCGGTGGTCATCGGCCCGGTGATCATTTCCATCGGCCTGGCCATGGCGCCGATTGCCGCCAACATGGCGATGGGCAAGGGTGGTGACGGTGCTGCGCTGATGCCGTACAAGACCGCCATGCTGATCTCCATGCCGGCACTGCTGACCACGCTGATCGTGGCCGTGTTCGGCAAAGGCATCTTCCGCCTGGTACCGATCATCTCCGGCGTGCTGGTGGGCTTCGCCCTGTCGTTCGCCTTCGGCGTGGTCGACACTGCCAAGATCGCCGCGGCCCCATGGCTGGAACTGCCCAACTTTACCGCGCCGGCCTTCAACTGGCAGGCCATTCTGTTCATCGTGCCCGTGGCCCTGGCCCCGGCGATCGAACACATCGGCGGGGTGATTGCGGTGGGCAGCGTGACCGGCCGCGACTACCTGAAGAAACCCGGCCTGCACCGCACGCTGCTGGGTGACGGCCTGGCCACCACGGCAGCCGGCCTGTTCGGCGGCCCGCCCAACACCACCTACGCCGAAGTGACCGGCGCGGTGATGCTGACCAAGAACTACAACCCGAAGATCATGACCTGGGCGGCGGTATTTGCCATCACCCTGGCCTTCATCGGCAAGTTCGGCGCATTGCTGCAGAGTATTCCGGTGCCGGTGATGGGCGGCATTCTCTGCCTGTTGTTCGGCTCGATCGCCGCGGTAGGCATGAACACCATGATCCGCCACAAGATCGACCTGGCCGAAGCCCGCAACCTGGTGATCGTCTCGGTGACCCTGGTGTTCGGTATCGGAGGCGTGCTGATCGGCAGCGGTGATGGCCCGGACGACTGGGGCCTGAAGGGCATCGCCCTGTGCGCCGTGGTGGCCATTGCCCTGAACCTGATCCTGCCGGGCAATGATGGCTGGAAGAACAAGAAGCTGGATGATCAGTTGCCCTGATCGGGCCGCTGCGTTCGTGGGAGCGGGCTAACCTGCTCCCACGAATACTTGGTCAGGCCTTCTCGCACATCTCCGCCAGCACCCTCACCCACTCCGGGTGGTCATTCAGGCACGGCACCAGCACCAGCTCCTTGCCGCCGGCCTCGACGAACTGCTCACTGCCGCGCATGCCGATCTCTTCCAGTGTCTCGATGCAATCGGCGACAAACGCCGGACACATCACCAGCAACTTCTTTACTCCCGCCTTGCCCAGTTCGTCCAGACGCGTTTCGGTGTAGGGCTCGATCCACTTGGCCCGACCCAGACGCGACTGGAACGATACTGACCACTTGCCCTCCGGGATACCCATCTTCGCCGCGAACGCCTTGGCCGTGGCCAGGCACTGGCCGCGATAACACACCGCGCGCATCTCGGCGCTGGCGTCCTTGCAGCAGTCGGCAGCCTGGAAGTCATGGTTGCCGGTGGGGTCGAGCTTTTTCAGGTGCCGCTCGGGCAAACCGTGGAAGCTAAGCAGCAGGTGATCGTAGTCCTGCTCCAGGTACGGGCGGGCACTGGCGGCCAATGCCTCGATATAGTCGGGATGCTCGTAGAACGGCTGGAGCACGCGGGTCTGCAAGGGCAGCCGGCGCTCGGCGATGGTCTGCTTCGCCAGCTCCACCACCGTAGTCACGGTACTGTCGGCGAACTGTGGATAAAGCGGTGCCAATGTCACCTTGCGCACACCTTGCGCGGCCAGGCGCTCGAGCACGTCAGGCAGTGCCGGCTCGCCATAGCGCATGGCGATCTCCACCGGGCCATGGGGCCAATGCTCGAGCATCGCCTGGCGCAGGCGGCGGGTCAGCACCACCAAGGGCGAACCTTCATCCCACCAGATCGACCCGTAGGCATGGGCCGACTGCTCCGGCCGCTTGATCAGGATCAGCGACACCAGCAACCGCCGCACCGGCCAGGGCAGATCGATCACGTACGGGTCCATCAGGAACTGGTTGAGGTAACGGCGCACGTCGGCCACCGAGGTGGAAGCCGGCGAACCCAGGTTGACCAGCAGCAGGGCATGATCGGTCATGCAGCGTCCTATGTCAGAGGCGGCTGGACAGGTTGTCCAACGCCGATTGCAGATCGTTGAAACGGAACGTGAAGCCCGCCGCCAGCAGGCGTACAGGGCGGGCGCGCTGGCCACCGAGCAGTAGCGTCGACAGCTCGCCGAGCCCGGCCTTGAGCAGCAGCGCCGGCATCGGCATGAACGCCGGACGATGTAAGGTACGCCCCAGGCGCTTGGCGAACTCGCGATTGCGCACCGGCTCCGGCGCGCAGGCATTATAGGGACCGCTGGCTTCCTTGTGCTGCATGAGGAAATCAATCAGGGCGATTTGATCATCGATATGCACCCAGGGCATCCACTGCCGGCCATCGCCCAGAGGCCCGCCCAGGCCCAGTTTGTAGGGCAGGCGCAGGCGCGACAAAAAGCCGCCATCGGCTGCCAGCACCAGGCCGGTGCGCACCAGCACCACGCGGATCCCCAATGCCTGGGCACGCAGGGCAGTCTCCTCCCAGGCGATGCACAGCTGGCTGGCGAAGTCCTCCTTCACCGGGGCCGAGCTCTCCGTGAGCTCGCGCTCACCGCCGTCCCCGTACCAGCCTACCGCAGAGCCGGAGATCAGCACCGGCGGGCGCTGTTCGCGGCGCTCCAACCAGGCTAGCAACTGCTCGGTGAGCGCCACCCGGCTGGCCCAGAGCAGGGTCCGGCGCGCCGCAGTCCAGGGCCGATCGGCGATGGGCGCACCGGCCAGGTTGATGACCGCATCCACTGGGTCGTCCTCGGCGATATCGTCCAGCCGCGCGACGCCACGCACTCCAGTGCCACAGATTTTCGCCACCTGTTCAGGCCTGCGGCTCCAGACCGTCAGCCGATGGCCCTCGCCTAGCCACCGTTGGCACAGGTGTTGGCCGATAAGGCCGGTACCGCCGGTCAGCAATATATGCATGGCTGTGTCCTCACACTTGGCGGCCGTGGTCTATTTTTAAGATCAAGGCACTTTTTTGACCGATCGCTCTCGGATAAACATAGGCCACCTGCCTATCGAGCGGAATAACCTTATACAAACATTGTGCATTGTACAGGTTTGCCTGGCAGCGTACGCTGCGTAAAGCTAGGTTCGAAGAGGCCATCATGACAGTACCCATCGCCATCATCGGAGCCGGTATCGCCGGCCTGTCCGCAGCCCAGGCCCTGCAGAAGGCCGGGCAGACCGTCCACCTGTTCGACAAGGGCCATGGCAGCGGAGGCCGCATGGCCAGCAAGCGCAGCGAGGCCGGGGCCCTCGACCTGGGCGCGCAGTACTTCACAGCCCGTGACCGGCGCTTCGTCGAGCAGGTCCAGCACTGGGTCGCCTCAGGCTGGGCCGAGCAGTGGAAACCACAGCTTTACAACTATCGCGATGGCGAACTGACGCCCTCCCCCGACGAACAGCTGCGCTGGGTCGGCGTGCCGCGCATGAGCGCCATCACCCGTGGCCTGCTCAAGGATGTCACGGTCAACTTCGGCTGCCGCATCGCCGAGGTATTCCGTGGCAAACAGTACTGGCACCTGCAGGACACCGAAGGCTGCAGCCATGGGCCGTTCAGCCGCGTGGTGATCGCCGTGCCGGCCCCTCAGGCCACACCGCTGCTGGCGGCCGCGCCGAAACTCGCGGCGGTTGCCGCCGGGGTGCAGATGGAGCCGACCTGGGCCATCGCCCTGGGCTTCGAGACACCACTCGACACCCCCATGCAGGGCTGCTTCGTCCAGGACAACCCGCTCGACTGGCTGGCGCGCAACCGCAGCAAGCCGGGCCGTGACGAGCAACTCGACACCTGGGTGCTGCATGCCACCTCCAGCTGGAGCAGGCAGCATATCGACCTGGCCAAGGAAGAAGTGATCGAGCAGCTGCGGGGGGAGTTCGCCGAACTGGTCGGGTGCGTGGTACCCGCGCCAACCTTTGCCCTCGCCCACCGCTGGCTCTACGCTCGCCCCACCAGCAACCATGAGTGGGGCACGCTGGCCGATGCCGACCTGGGCCTGTACGCCTGTGGCGACTGGTGCCTGTCCGGGCGCGTCGAGGGCGCCTGGCTCAGCGGCCAGGAAGCCGCCAGGCGCTTGCTGGAGCATCTGGACTAGTCGCTCATAAAACTTATACAAAAATTTTGTTTGTATAAGTTTGCATCTGTGCTGAAATTGCCTTGTACAAATCGTGCTGCCTGTACAAGTCATTCGGAGACAGTGATGAACGCTCCCTCGCCCAACGGCAAGCCGCGCCTGGCCATCAGCGCCTGCCTGACCGGCCTCAACGTGCGCTACAACGCCGGCCACAAGGCCTCCAGCCTGTGTCTCGACCTGCTCGACAAGCACTTTGACTGGGTGCCGTTGTGCCCCGAAGTCGCCATCGGCCTGGGCACCCCACGCGAACCCATCCGCCTGGTGGGGGACCCTGAACATCCGGCAGTCACCGGCACGCGCAACAGCACCACCGACCTCGCCGGCCCACTGCGTGCCTACGGTGAGCAGATGGCCGGCGAACTGGATGATATCTGCGGCTACATCTTCATGCAGAAGTCACCGTCCTGTGGCCTCGAACGAGTCAAGGTGTACCAGGAAGACGGCCACCCGGCTCATCATGGTCGCGGTGTCTATGCCGCGGCCTTCTGCGCTCTGCGCCCGGACCTGCCGGTCGAGGAAGAAGGTCGCCTGCACGACCCGGTACTGCGGGAAAACTTCATAGCCCGAGTGTATGCCTATGCCGACTGGCAGCAGCAGCTGCGCCAGGGCCTGAGCCGCGGCGCCCTGATCCGCTTCCATGCCCGCTACAAGTACCTGCTCATGGCGCACAACCCCCAAGCGTACCGCACCCTTGGCCGCCTGCTCGGCAACATGCGCCGGGACGACGATCCGCAGCAGCTTGGCCCGCGCTACTTCAGCCAGTTGATGCAGGCCCTGCGCCGCTGCGCCAGCCGAGGCACCCATGGCAACGTGCTGCAGCACCTGAGCGGCTACCTGCGCAATGACCTGGGCCAGGGCGACAAGGCCGAGCTGCAGCAGGTCATTGGCCAGTACCAGAGAGGCGTGGTGCCGCTGGTGGTCCCATTGACCCTGCTCAAGCACCATTTGCGCTGCCACCCCGACCCTTACCTGTTGCAACAGGCCTACCTGCAACCCCACCCGGAAGACCTTGGACTACGCAATGCCATCTGACGAGTTGCTCCCTATCGGCGAGGTAGCGCGGCTCACCGGCGTCAACCCGGTCACCCTGCGCGCCTGGGAGCGTCGCTACGGCCTGATCAAGCCTCAGCGCACCCCCAAGGGGCATCGCCTCTATCCACAAGACCAGGTGCATCGGGTCAAGGCCGCGCTGCGCTGGCTGGAGCGCGGCGCCGCAATCAGCCAGGTGCGCGAGCTGCTGGACAACACGGAGAACACCCCGCCAACCCTCCAGGGCGAATGGGGCGAACGTATCGAGCAACTGATCACGGCAATCGCTCGACTTGCACAGCGCCCTCTCGACCAGCTATTGAACCAGGTGATGGCCCTCTACCCCGCCGTGACCGTGTGCGAGCGCCTGCTCCTCCCCCTGCTGGAGGCCCTCACTCTGCGCTGGCAAACCCATTTCGACGCCCGCCTGGAGCAAGTGTTCTTCCAGACCTGGTTGCGCAGCAAGCTGGGCGCGCGGGTCTATCACGACGGCCACTCGCTCACCGGCCCTTGCGTGCTGCTCGCCCGTACCGACGATACAGCCTTCGACCCGGAGTTCTGGCTCTGCGCCTGGCTGCTTAGCAGCAACGGCCACCCTCTGGAGATTCTCGAGTGGTCGGTCGAGCCTCGTCAGCTGCGCCAAGCCGTGGAGCGCTTGCAACCTCAAGCACTGCTGCTGCACCTCGGACGCCGCCCCGACCTCGCCGCACTGGGCCGCATGCTGCGGGAAATCACGGTGAGGAAACTCCTGGGTGGCAGCACGGTCACTCTCCATGAGGCCGAGCTACGCGCATTGCCGCTTACCGACCTGTACCTGTTCGACAGCCCGCAAGCCGCCTTGCGCGGCCTGCAACAACCCTGACCAACCTTGGGCTCGTATTCCATGCAATTGATATGGCTACGCAGTGACCTGCGTGTGGACGATAACACCGCTCTCGCGGCCGCCTGCCAGCGCGGCCCGACCGTGGCCCTGTGGATCGCCAGCCCTGGCCAGTGGCTGGCCCATGACGACGCCCCCTGCAAGGTCGACTTCTGGCTGCGCAACCTGCGGCTGCTGCGCCAGTCACTCGCGGCGCTGAATATTCCTCTGTTGATTCGTCAAGTCGATACGTGGGAGGACGCACCGCGATGCGTGCTCGATGTCTGCCGCCAGCACAGCATCGAGGCCGTGCACTGGAACGAGGAATACGGCATCAACGAGACCCGACGCGACGAAGCGACTTGGAACCTGCTGCAAAACGCAGGAATCGGCGCTACCGCCCACCTCGACCAGTTGCTGTTCAGGCCCGGTAGCGTACTGACCCGCAGTGGCCAGTATTTCCAGGTCTTCAGCCAGTTCAAACGGGTCTGCCTGGAACATCTGCACCACGGCCTCCCTTCGCTCGGCGCCCCGGTACGTCGTCAAGAGGCGCTGGGTATTCACGGCGACGCCATACCCGAGCATATCGACGGCTTCGAGGCACCCTCAGACGCTCTGCGCCAGCACTGGCCAGCCGGTGAGGATGAAGCACGGCAGCGGTTGCAACGCTTCGTCGACGAAACCGTCGAGGATTACGCGCAACTGCGCGACCTGCCCGCCCGGGCCGGTACCAGCCAGCTTTCGCCTTACCTGGCTGCGGGTGTGGTCTCGCCACGCCAGTGCCTGCACGCGGCCCTTGGGAGCAACCGGGGTGAATTCGACAGTGGCAGCGTCGGTGTGCAGACCTGGGTCAACGAGCTGCTATGGCGCGAGTTCTACAAGCACACCCTGGTGGGCTATCCCCGCGTCTCGCGGCATCGCGCCTTCCGTCCGCACACCGAGGCGCTACCCTGGCGCAATGCGCCTGCCGACCTGCAGGCCTGGAAGGAAGGCCGCACCGGCTTCCCTATCATCGATGCCGCCATGCGTCAGTTGCTGGACACCGGCTGGATGCACAACCGGTTGCGCATGATCGTCGCCATGTTCCTCAGCAAGAACCTGCTGATCGACTGGCGGCATGGCGAGCGGCATTTCATGCGCCACCTGATAGACGGCGATCTGGCAGCCAACAACGGCGGCTGGCAGTGGAGCGCCTCTACAGGCACTGACGCAGTGCCTTATTTCCGCATTTTCAATCCTGTTACCCAGTCACAGCGCTTCGACCCGAAGGGTGTGTTCATTCGTCGATGGCTGCCGGAATTGAAGGACAGGGACGATAAATCGATTCACTACCCGGTGAAATCTGCCGATCTATTTGCTACAAATCATTATGCGAACCCGATAGTCGATCTCGACAGTAGTCGCCAACGTGCATTGGAAGCTTTCAAAGGCTTGTCCAGCTGGCAGGATCAGGGGGCCTAGAGCATGACACATCGTTTCTGGATTACAGGAGCCAGCCACGGACTTGGTCTGGCCTTGGTGGAACAGTTGCTCGCCAGCGGGCACCAGGTTGCCGCCAGTGGCAGGGATAGCCAGCAACTCGACAACTTGGGCCAACGCTACGGTGGACACTTGGTGCGCCTCGAGGACCACTTGCCGGACGCCGCCCAGCGCCTCCCGAGCCGCTGGAGCGCGCTGGATTGCCTGATCATCAATGCCGGAAGCTGCGATTACCTGCCTGTCGATGTGACGCAGGCGCAACTGTTCGAACAGATCGTCAGCAGCAACCTGAGCGCCACCGAACAGTGCCTGGTTGGCGCTTTGCCGCTTCTGGCCAAAGGTGACAATCCACAGGTGATGGCTGTTCTCAGCCGTTACTCGGCGTTGCAGCTATACGAGCCGAACCAGCCAGCCAGTGGCAGCAACAGCCTGCCACAGTGGCTTCGCCAGCAGCGTTCCACCTTGCAGGCGCTGGGTATCGACCTGACCATCGTGGCACCGCAATCGCTGAAAGACCCGGTGACCTCGGCACAGGCCATTCCGGAGCCCTGGACGGCGCAAAGTGCCGCGCAGGAGTTGCTGGCACGCCTGGGTCAGCGTCAACCCGAACTGGTGCTCGAAGTTCTCGATCCAGGCGAGTTGTGGCCGCTGCCGAAGAACAGCTGATACATGCAAGTGCGGGCTTGCCCGCTCCTGCATGGGTCAGCTCAAGGCAGGAAGCGCTGCACGCTGCCAGGCTGATGCCATAACAGCGGCAAGACATTCTGCAGGCGTTCCGGCTCACCACTGCTCCAGAATGCGGTCGCCTGCGCGGGCCCCTCGCCGAGCAGCCCGCGCGCCTCCAGCAACCTTTGCAGTTGGCGCGCCACGGCAGCCCCGGTGTCGATGATCGCCACCTCAGCAGGCACCATTTCGGCGAGCATCGGCCGCAGGAACGGGTAGTGGGTACAACCCAGGATCAAAGTGTCGCAGCCGGCCGCCAGTAACGGCTTCACATAGCCCGACAGCAATTGGCGCAGTTGCTCGCTGAACAGATCGCCCGCCTCGATTCGCTCGACCAGCCCGGGGCAAGGCTGGGTGACCACCCGCACATCATTGGCGAAACGGTCGAGCAAGGCGGCGAACTTGGCGCTCTGCAGGGTACCGGTGGTCGCGAGCACGCCGACCACGCCGGAGCGGGTCGCCGCCGCCGCCGGCTTGACCGCCGGTTCCATGCCCACCAGCGGCCAGTCCGGATACAGCTCGCGCAGGTCGGCCACCGCGGCCACGGTGGCGGTGTTGCACGCCAGCACCATGGCCTTGGCGCCCTGCTCGTGGAAAAACCCGGCGATGTGCCGCAGGCGCTGGCGAATGTAGTCCGGCGATTTCTCGCCATACGGCACATGGCCGCTGTCGGCCACGTACAACAAGGACTCGCTGGGCAGCAGGCGCTGGATTTCGGCCAGCACCGACAAGCCGCCGACGCCGGAGTCCATCACGCCCACCGGCGCCGTGCGCTCAGCCATGGCGCGTGGCGCACACGGCGCAGGCCGGATCGCGCTTGACCCGCAGCTCGCGCATGCGGGTGCTCAAGGCGTCGATCAGCAACAGGCGACCCACCAGTGGCTCGCCAAAACCTGCCAGCAGCTTCAGGGCCTCCAGTGCCTGCAGGCTACCAACCAGCCCTACCAACGGGCCGATCACCCCGGCCTCGCTGCAAGTCAGTTCGGCTTCGCTGCCATGGCCATACAGGCAGTGGTAGCAGGGGCTGGTGTCGCGCCGTGTGTCGAATACCGACAACTGGCCCTCGAGGCGGATCGCCGCGCCACTGACCAGCGGTTTGCCAGCGGCGACACAGGCGGCGTTGACCGCCTCGCGGGTGCCGAAGTTGTCGGAGCAGTCCAACACCACGTCGACTGCCGCCACTGCGGCGGCCAGCGAATCCTCGTCCAGCGCCTGGCGAAGGGCAATCAGGCTGACTTGCGGGTTGATCGCCTGCAGACGCCTGATAGCCGAATCGACCTTGCTCATGCCGACGCTGTCGCTGTCGTGGATCACCTGGCGCTGCAGATTGGTCAGGTCGACGGTGTCGAAATCGGCCAGGTGTAGCTCACCGACACCCGCCGCGGCGAGGTACAGCGCCACCGGCGAGCCCAGCCCGCCGAGGCCGATGACCAGGGCCTTGCTGTGTTTCAGGCGCAACTGGCCGTCGATATCCACCTGCGACAACAAGATCTGCCGACTGTAGCGCAACAGCTCCTGGTCGCTCAGCATGGCAGGCGCCCCAGGCTGATGCGTTCATGGCCGCCCAGGTCAACGCGGCTGACCACCTCGGTGAAGCCGCCGATCACCAACAATTCACGAACCGCGGCGGATTGATCGTAGCCATGTTCGAGCAGCAGCCAGCCACCAGGCAACAGGTGCCCGGGAGCCTGGGCGACGATCACGCGCAGATCGTCCAGCCCGTCTTCACCGGCCACCAGCGCGCTACTGGGTTCGAAACGCACGTCACCGGCCACCAGATGCGGATCGGCGGCGCGGATGTAGGGCGGGTTGCTGAGGATCAGGTCAAAGCGCTCACCTGCGAGAGCGTCGAACCAGTGGCTGGTACGCACCTGGACATTGCCCAGGCCCAGGCGCTGGCGGTTGCGCTCGGCCAGGGCCACGGCCTCGTCGATACGGTCCACCGCCATCACCTGCCAACCAGGACACTCGCTGGCCAGGGCCAGGGCGATGGCCCCGGTGCCGGTGCCCAGGTCGAGCACCCGGGCGGGCTTGGGCGAAACCAGCTCCAGGGCGGTCTCCACCAGCAGCTCGGTGTCCGGACGCGGGATCAGCGTGTGCGGCGCCACTTCCAGGTCCAGCTTCCAGAACCCCTGCTGGCCGAGGATATAGGCCACCGGCTCACCGGCGCGACGGCGCTCGAGGTAGCCGGCGAAGGCGGCTGCCGCCTCGCTGCTGACGATACGCTCGGGCCAGGTGTGCAGGTAGCTGCGCGACTTGCCCAGGGCCGCGGCCAGGAGCAACTCGGCGTCCAGCCGTTCGGTCGGCGAATCGGGCAACTGTGCATTGCGCAACAAGCTGGCGATGATGGTCATCTCAGTCCCCCAGGGCAGCCAGCTGATCGGCCTGGTATTCGGCCAGCAACGGTTCGATCACCGCGTCCACGCCACCGGCGAGGATATCGTCGAGCGAGTAAAGGGTGAGGTTGATGCGGTGGTCGGTAACCCGGCCCTGCGGATAATTGTAGGTACGGATGCGTTCGGAGCGGTCGCCCGAGCCGACCAGCAGCTTGCGCTCGCTGGCGATGGCGTTCTGCGCGGCGCTGGTCTGCATGTCGTTGAGCTTGGCCGAGAGCCAGGACATGGCGCGGGCACGGTTCTTGTGCTGCGAACGTTCTTCCTGGCACTCGACCACGATGCCGGTGGGCAAGTGGGTGATGCGGATCGCCGAATCGGTCTTGTTGACGTGCTGGCCGCCGGCACCGGATGCGCGGTAGGTGTCCACGCGCAGGTCGGCCGGGTTGATCTCGATCGCCACCTGCTCGTCGGGCTCGGGCAACACCGCCACGGTGCAGGCGGACGTATGGATACGGCCTTGCGACTCGGTTTCCGGCACACGCTGCACACGGTGCGCGCCGGACTCGAACTTCAGCTTGCCGTAGACGCTGTCCCCTTCGACCCGGGCAATGATCTCCTTGTAGCCACCGTGCTCGCCTTCGTTCTCGGAGAGGATCTCCAGGCGCCAGCCGCGCTTTTCGGCATAGCGCGAGTACATGCGGAACAGGTCGCCGGAGAAGATCGCCGCCTCGTCGCCACCGGTGCCGGCACGGATTTCCAGGAACACGTTGCGCCCGTCGTTAGGGTCCTTGGGCAGCAGCATGCGCTGCAGCGTCGACTCAAGGCCGACCAGCTGCTCCTTCGCCTCGCGCACCTCCTCGACCGCCATCTCGCGCAGGTCGGGGTCGGCGTCCTTGAGCAGCGCCTGGGCACCTTCCAGGTCGTCCTGGACCTTGCGCCACTCTTTATAGGCCCCGATGACCGGTTCCACCTCGGCATATTCGCGGGAATAGGCGCGAAAGCGCGTCTGGTCGGAAATGACTTCGGCATCACCGAGCAGCGCGGTGAGTTCCTCGAAGCGGTCCTGGAGCGTGTCCAGTTTGTTCAGCAGCGACGCTTTCATTGCGGGGATTTGTCCGTCGAGCCCTCGTCGAGGGCGAAGAGTTCCTGGGCCATGGCCAGCGCATCGAGGCGGCCTTCGGCGGAGAGCTTTTTCAGTTGCACGCTGGGAGCATGCAACAGCTTGTTGGTCAGGCCCCGGGCCAGCTGCATGAGCACGTCCTCGGGATTGCCGCCGTTGGCCAGCAGGCGCTGGGCCTTTTGCAGTTCCTCGTCGCGCAGGCGCTCGCTCTGCTGGCGGTAGGCCTTGAGCACGTCCACCGCCGCCAGCTCGCGCAGGCGCACCATGAAATCGTCCGCGCCCGCCGATACCAGTTCCTCGGCGGCCTGGGCCGCGCCCTGGCGGCTCTTGAGGTTTTCCGCGACCACTTCATGCAAGTCGTCGACGGTATAGAGGTAGACGTCGTCCAGCTCGCCGACCTGCGGCTCGATGTCTCGCGGCACGGCGATATCGACCATGAAGATCGGCTTGTGCCGGCGCTGTTTCAGCGCACTCTCCACCGCGCCCTTGCCCAGGATCGGCAACTGGCTGGCGGTGGAACTGATGACGATGTCACTGTTGGCCAGCTCCTGCGGGATGTCCGCCAGCAGCACTGCATGGGCACCGAACTGTTCGGCGAGGATACTGGCGCGCTCCAGGGTACGGTTGGCCACGACGATACGCCGCACGCCCTGCTCGTGCAGGTGGCGGGCGACCAGGGTGATGGTCTCGCCAGCGCCGATCAGCAGCGCCTGGCTGCGGCCCAGGTCGGAGAAGATCTGTTTGGCCAGGCTCACTGCGGCAAACGCCACCGACACCGGGTTCTCGCCGATGGCGGTATCGGTGCGCACCTGCTTGGCGGCACTGAAGGTGGCCTGGAACAGGCGCCCAAGCAGCGGGCCGACAGTGCCGGCCTCGCGCGCCACGGCGTAGGCCGATTTCATCTGGCCGAGGATCTGCGGCTCGCCGAGCACCAGCGAATCGAGGCCGGAGGCCACGCGCATCATGTGCCGGACCGCATCATGCTCCTCGTGGACATAGGCGCTGGCGCGCAGCTCGTCGAGGCTCAGCTGATGATAGTCGGCCAGCCATTGCAGCACGGCATCGGCGGCAAGGTGGTCCTGTTCTATATAGAGTTCGCTACGGTTGCAGGTCGACAGGATCGCCGCTTCGCGGCTGGCGGTCAGTCGGCACAGCTGCTGCAGGGCATCGACCAGCTGCTCGGGCGTAAACGCCACGCGCTCGCGTACGTCTACCGAGGCAGTCTTATGGTTGATACCAAGGGCAAGAAAGGCCATGCAAGATCGCTGGTTGGGACGTGAAGCCGATAATTGTCCTACTTCGCAGGTTTTAGAACAACCACCGTTCGCTATTGTGCTAATGCGGCCAGGCTATTGGTTGTCCCGCCACCTCTGTCTGCCTTTGGCTTTGGCTTTGGCTTTGGCTTTGGCTTTTTAGAGCGTGTGTATTGAAAGCTGTATGCGCATTCATTCGCTGCGGCGACTCACAGTCACCTTTCCGCCCTTACGGCGGGTTACTTTGGACGGCCAAAGTAACCAAAGCCGCCCGGCTCCATTCATCCGGCCCCTACGCTTCGCTCCGGGGTCCCCTCACTCCGGCCTTGCTCCCGGGAGGACCGCGCTGAACGCCCCATCCTGGGGCGCAGCGCTTGACGGGCATCCATGCCCGTCACCTCCCTCCGCAAGACCTACGTTCGGCCTCCTGAAGTCGCATTTTGCGTTGCCTGAACTACCGCGCGCTTAGAAGCAAAGCAAAAACAACGGCAACGGCAACGGCAACGGCAACGGCAACGGCAAGATGCCGCAAGGCCGTTTGCGAACCACCACCGCCATGTATTGTCCCTATACTCCGAAGCGCCGCTTCACACCACGACCTTCGCAGGTGGGTTTGCCATCGCGCTTGTGTCATCATGCTCCGACCGCCGGTTTAGCCTCTTTATAAGCCCCTATGAACAAATCCTACGCATTGCTGCTTGCCCTCGCCCTGCTTCAAGGCTGCCAGAGCCTGGCCCCGAAGACGGACGTTCAGACGCCCGCCGCCGACGCCGGCAAGAGCGCGGAAAAGCCCGTGGTGTACGGATCGTTCAAGCAGGACACCCTGTACAGCCTGCTGGTGGCGGAACTGGCCGGCCAGCGCAACCGCTTCGACATCGCCCTGGCCAACTACGTCGATCAGGCCGAGAAGACCCAGGACCCGGCTGTCTCCGAACGCGCCTATCGCATCGCCGAGTACCTGGGCGCCGACGAGCCGGCCCTGGACACCGCGCTGATCTGGGCCCGCAACGACCCGCAGAACCTCGACGCCCAGCGCGCCGCCGCCATCCAGTTGGCACGCGCCGGGCGTTACGACGACTCCATGACTTATATGGAGAAGGTGTTGCAAGGCCAGGGCGATACCCATTTCGACTTCCTCGCCCTGTCGGCCGCGGAGACCGACCAGCATACCCGCGACGGCTTGATGCAAAGCTTCGACCGCCTGCTGGTGAAGTACCCCGAGAACAGCCAGTTGGTGTTTGGCAAGGCCTTGCTGCTGAACCAGGATGACAAGCCGCAACAGGCACTCGACCTGCTCGAGGCCCACCCGCCACAGAACGGCGAGATCGCCCCGGTGCTGCTGCGCGCCCGCCTGCTGCAGGCCCTGGACCGCGGTCCGGAGGCCCTGCCGCTGCTGCGCGGCGCGATCCGCGACAACCCGGAAGACAAGCGCCTGCGCCTGACCTACGCGCGCACCCTGGTCGAGCAGGACCGCATCGACGACGCCAAGGCCGAGTTCGAGAGCCTGCTCCAGCAATACCCGGAAGACGACGAGATCCGCTACTCGCTGGCCCTGGTATGCCTGGAGACCAAGCACTGGGACGAGGCCGAAGGCTACCTGCAGGAACTGGTCGAGCGTGACGCCAATGTCGATGCCGCCCACCTCAACCTCGGCCGCATCCGCGAAGAACGCAGCCAGCCGGCCGCCGCCCTGCGCGAGTACGCCCTGGTCGGCCCCGGCCCGGACTACCTGCCGGCACAACTGCGCCAGGCCGATATCCTGATTGCCAACGGCCGCAGCGCCGAAGCCTCGAAACTGCTCGCCGAGGCTCGCGAGGCGCAGCCGGACTACGCCATCCAGTTGTACCTGATCGAGGCCGAAAGCCTGGGCAACAACGGCAAGGATGCCCAGGCTTCCCAAGTGTTGGAGCAGGCGATAAAACGCTACCCCGACGACCTCAACCTGCTCTACACCCGGGCCATGCTTGCCGAGAAGCGCAACGATCTGGCGCAGATGGAAAAAGACCTGCGCGCCATCATCGCCCGCGAGCCGGAAAACGCCATGGCCCTCAACGCTCTGGGCTACACCCTGGCCGACCGCACCACCCGCTACGGCGAAGCCAAGGCGCTGATCGAAAAAGCCCACCAGCTCACCCCGGACGACCCGGCCGTGCTCGACAGCCTGGGCTGGATCGCCTATCGCACGGGCAACCTCGAGGAAGCCGAGCGCCAGCTGCGCCTGGCCTTCGAACGCTTCCCCGATCATGAAGTCGCCGCCCACCTGGGCGAAGTCCTCTGGGCCAACGGCAAACGCCGCGAAGCCCGCCAAGTCTGGGCCAAGGGCTTTGAAGCCCAGGCCGACAGCCCCATCCTGCGCAAGACCCTACTGCGCCTGACCGGATCCGAGAGCCTGTAAACCATGTTTCTGCGTCATTGCATCACCTTCACCCTCATCGCCCTGCTCGCCGGCTGCGCCGGTTTCGGCAGCAAGGAAGCCGTGCAGGGCCAGGGCAACCCGCAGCTGTGGCGCGAGCACAAACAGCAGCTGGGCAGCCTCGACGGCTGGCAGATCAACGGCAAGGTCGGCATCCGCGCCCCGCGTGACTCGGGCAGCGGCACGCTGTTCTGGCTGCAACGTCAGGACTACTACGACATCCGCCTGGCGGGCCCCCTGGGCCGCGGCGCGGCACGCCTGACCGGGCGCCCCGGCGGCGTGGTGCTGGAAGTCGCCAACCAGGGCCGCTACGAGGCGGCCAACCCCGAGGCCCTGCTGGAAGAACAACTGGGCTGGCGCCTGCCGGTGTCGCACCTGGTCTGGTGGGTGCGCGGCCTGCCCGCCCCGGACAGCAAGAGCCAACTGACCCTCGACGGCGACAGCCGCCTGGCCAGCCTCGCCCAGGACGGCTGGAAGGTCGAATACCTGAGCTATGTGGAGCAGAACGGCTACTGGCTGCCCGAGCGCCTGAAGCTGCACGGCGAGAACATCGACGTGACCCTGGTGGTCAAGGACTGGCAGCCACGCCAGCTGGGGCACTGATTCGATGCAAAAGCTGACACTGCCTGCGCCGGCCAAGCTCAACCTGTGGCTGCACATCACCGGGCGCCGCGCCGATGGTTATCACGAGCTGGAAACCGTGTTCCAGTTTCTCGAGCATGGCGACGAACTGAGCTTCGCCGTGCGCGACGATGGCCAGATCTGCCTGCGCACGGAAATTGACGGCGTGCCCCACGACAGCAACCTGATCGTTCGCGCGGCGCGCATGCTGCAGACCCAGTCCGGCACCCAGCTCGGTGCCGACATCTGGCTAAACAAGGTACTGCCCATGGGCGGCGGCATCGGTGGCGGCAGCTCTGACGCGGCGACCACCCTGCTGGCACTTGCGCACTTGTGGCAGTTGGACTGGGACGAAGACCGCCTGGCGACCCTGGGCCTTTCGCTTGGCGCCGATGTGCCGGTGTTCGTCCGTGGCCATGCTGCCTTTGCCCAGGGTGTCGGCGAGCAACTGACCCCGGTCGACCCCGCCGAACCCTGGTATGTCGTGCTGGTGCCGCAAGTGTCTGTCAGTACAGCGGAAATTTTTTCGCATCCAGAGTTGACACGTGATTCCCTCCCCCTTAAGATGCGCCCCGTTCCCGAGGGAAACAGTCGAAATGACTGCCAACCGGTAGTAGAGCAACGTTATCCTGAAGTTCGCAATGCGCTGATTTCATTGGGTAAATTTACCGAAGCTCGAATGACCGGCACTGGAAGTTGTGTGTTTGGGGCCTTCCCAAGCAAAGCCGAAGCTGATAAAGTTCTGGCCCTTCTTTCAGAGACCCAAACAGGGTTTGTGGCGAAAGGAAGCAATGTTTCGATGTTGCATCGCAAGCTGCAAAGTCTGATCAAGAAGTCGAGTTCATAAGAATTCGCAGCAACAGATACAGGGGCGTCGCCAAGCGGTAAGGCAGCAGGTTTTGATCCTGCCATGCGTTGGTTCGAATCCAGCCGCCCCTGCCATTTCTTATACTCATCCAGGTTACCCTCAGCCTTCAGGTACTGCGCGTGTCCAAGATGATGGTCTTCACGGGGAATGCAAACCCCGATCTGGCTCGGCGTGTCGTACGTCAGCTGCATATTCCACTGGGTGATGTTTCTGTCGGTAAGTTCTCCGACGGCGAAATCAGTGCTGAAATCAACGAAAATGTCCGCGGTAAAGACGTCTTCATCATTCAGCCCACCTGTGCCCCAACCAACGACAATCTGATGGAACTGGTAGTGATGGCCGACGCCTTCCGCCGCTCCTCAGCGTCGCGAATCACCGCCGTGATTCCTTACTTCGGATACGCCCGCCAGGACCGCCGTCCGCGTTCGGCACGTGTAGCCATCAGCGCCAAAGTCGTCGCTGACATGCTCACTGTCGTAGGTATCGACCGTGTACTCACCGTCGACCTGCACGCTGACCAGATCCAGGGTTTCTTCGATATCCCCGTCGACAACATCTACGGCTCGCCCGTACTGGTCGACGACATCGAAGACCAGCGTTTCGAGAACCTGATGATCGTTTCCCCGGACATCGGTGGTGTGGTGCGTGCTCGCGCCGTCGCCAAGTCCCTGGGCGTCGATCTCGGGATCATCGACAAGCGCCGCGAAAAGGCTAACCACTCCGAGGTTATGCACATCATCGGCGACGTCGAAGGACGCACCTGCATCCTGGTAGACGACATGGTCGACACCGCCGGCACCCTGTGCCACGCGGCCAAGGCCCTGAAAGAACACGGCGCTGCCAAGGTTTACGCCTACTGCACGCACCCTGTCCTGTCGGGCCGCGCGATCGAGAACATCGAGAAGTCGGTACTGGACGAGTTGGTGGTAACCAACACCGTTCCGCTGTCCGCCGCTGCTCAAGCCTGTGACCGTATCCGCCAGCTGGATATCGCACCGGTTGTCGCTGAAGCGGTACGCCGCATCAGCAACGAAGAATCGATCAGCGCGATGTTCCGCTAAGCGGAACACGTGTTGATATGAAGCGCCCCGCCCCAGCATTCGTTGGGGCGGGGCTTTTTTGCCATCCCCGTTGGCGCTGGTCGCAAACGCCCTCGGGGGGCTATTTTGGAGAAGCAAAATGACTGATTTCATCCTGAACGCCCAAGCGCGTACTGACCTGGGGAAAGGTGCGAGCCGCCGCCTGCGTCACTCCGCCAACATCCCTGCCGTTGTCTACGGTGGCGATAAAGAAGCCCAGTCCCTGACCATCGTGGCCAAGGAAATCGCCAAGCTGTTCGAAAACGAAGCTGCCTTCAGCCACGTTATCGAACTGAATGTCGATGGCGCCAAGCAGAACGTCGTGGTCAAGGCCATGCAGCGTCACCCGGCCAAAGGCTTCATCATGCACGCCGACTTCGTTCGCGTCGTTGCTGGCCAGAAGCTGACCGCCAAGGTCCCGGTTCACTTCGTCGGCGAAGAAGCCCCGATCAAGAAAGGCGGCGAAATCTCGCACGTCGTTTCCGAGATCGAAGTTTCCTGCGAAGCCAAAGACCTGCCTGAGTTCATCGAAGTCGACCTGGCCAACGCCGAAGTCGGCACCATCATCCACCTGTCGGACCTGAAAGCTCCGAAAGGCGTAGAGTTCGTCGCTCTGGCCCACGGTGATGACAAAGCTGTTGCCAACGTCCACGCCCCGCGCGTTGCCGCTGAAGCTGCTGAAGGCGCTGCCGAGTAATCCACTCGCACGCCGGCGTTGATCGGGTTACAGTGCCGCGCGCACCGTAACCCACCAACTCCAAGGAAGAGCCCCTGACGTGACCGCCATCCAGTTGATCGTCGGCCTGGGTAACCCCGGCCCCGAATACGAACAGACCCGGCATAACGCAGGGGCTCTTTTCGTTGAACGCCTCGCCAGCGCCCAGCGCGTCTCGCTGTCCGCTGACAAAAAGTATTTCGGCCTGACGGCTAAGTTCAGCCATCAAGGCAACGATGTTCGTTTGCTGATCCCCACCACCTACATGAACCGTAGCGGCCAGTCCGTGGCGGCTCTGGCGAATTTCTTCCGCATCAAGCCGGAAGCGATCCTGGTGGCGCACGACGAACTCGACCTGCCCCCCGGCGTCGCCAAGCTCAAGAGAGGCGGCGGCCATGGTGGGCACAACGGTCTGCGCGACATCATCGCGCAGCTCGGCAACCAGAACGACTTCCACCGCCTGCGGCTTGGCATCGGCCACCCGGGTGACGCCAAACTGGTCTCCAACTTCGTCCTGGGCCGCGCGCCGCGCGCCGAGCAGGAGAAGCTCGACGCCAGCATCGATTTTGCCCTCGGCGTGATGCCCGACGTGCTTGCCGGCGACTTCGCCAAGGCGATGCGCGAACTGCACAGCCAGAAGGCCTGACACTTTTAGATAGGGGAATACCCATGGGTTTCAATTGCGGCATCGTCGGCCTGCCCAACGTCGGCAAGTCCACCCTGTTCAACGCCCTGACCAAGTCCGGCATCGCGGCGGAGAACTTCCCCTTCTGCACCATCGAGCCGAACAGCGGCATCGTGCCGATGCCCGACGCACGCCTGGCCGCGCTGGCTGAGATCGTCAAGCCGAACCGCATCCTGCCGACCACCATGGAGTTCGTCGATATCGCCGGCCTGGTCGCTGGCGCCTCGAAAGGTGAAGGCCTGGGCAACAAGTTCCTCGCCAACATCCGCGAGACCGACGCCATCGCCCACGTGGTGCGCTGCTTCGAAGACGAGAACGTGATCCACGTTTCCAACAGCGTCGACCCCAAGCGCGACATCGAGATCATCGACCTCGAACTGATCTTCGCCGACCTCGACAGCTGCGAGAAGCAACTGCAGAAGGTCGCCCGCAACGCCAAGGGCGGCGACAAGGATGCCCTGGCGCAAAAGGCCATCCTGGAAAAATTGATCCCGCACTTCACCGAAGGCAAGCCGGCACGCAGCCTGATGAAGAACATGGCTGACGACGAAAAAGCCGTCATCCGCGGTTTCCACCTGCTGACCAGCAAGCCGGTGATGTACATCGCCAACGTTGCCGAAGATGGCTTCGACAACAACCCGCACCTGGACGTGGTCAAGGCCATCGCCGAGGAAGAAGGCGCGGTCGTGGTACCGGTGTGCAACAAGATCGAAGCCGAGATCGCCGAGCTCGACGACGGTGAGGAGAAGGACATGTTCCTCGAGGCCCTGGGCCTGGAAGAGCCTGGCCTGAACCGCGTGATTCGCGCCGGCTACGAGCTGCTCAACCTGCAGACCTACTTCACTGCCGGCGTGCAGGAAGTGCGTGCCTGGACCGTGCGCGTGGGCGCCACCGCGCCGCAGGCGGCCGGGGTTATCCACACCGACTTCGAGAAAGGCTTCATCCGCGCCGAAGTGGTGGCCTATGACGACTTCATCCAGTTCAAGGGTGAGAGCGGTGCCAAGGAAGCCGGTAAATGGCGCCTTGAAGGCAAGGACTACATCGTCAAGGACGGTGACGTGATGCACTTCCGCTTCAACGTCTGATGCAGCGCCCCTGAAAAAACCCGCTTCGGCGGGTTTTTTTTCGCCCACAGAAAAGCCCTACAACCCCCGCCCGCAAAGACCGACATGCATATCGGCAATTATTTATGCATAAATATTTCCACTTTCGCATTGACTGCATATGCATTGCTGCATAACCTGTATCTCGAACCGGACAGCAACCGGTTGTTACACAGGCAGCGATGAACAGGCCTCGACTGTTCAGAGGGTTGGCAACTGGCCCGGGTGTGCAGCGTAAAGCACCACGATCAGTTATCCGGCGGGCACACGGCCGCGGTCGGAGTCACCAATTCGAAGCGCAACCGCATGGCGTCACCAGTCGTGGCCAGCGGTGACGACGCGCATTACTGAAAAGCCTGCACGGCGGGCTTTTTGGAATGCCGCTCCCCAGGGCGAGCCTCTCTCACACGAGCACTCAACGATGATTTATTCAGGCAACCCCACCCCAAGGTCAGCCCCATGAACCAGTTGAAAGCACTGACCACCTACCTGCTCGAACGCAAGCTGGTGCCCGCTGAGCAACTGCATGCCCGGGCGCAGCAACTCGACCTGCAACTGGCCTGGACACAGACCGAGCTGGGTCTGCACATGGGCAACCTGCGCTACCGCGCCCTGTTCGATCTCGACGACTTCAGCGGCCATCCCGGGCGTCTGATGGCCCTCGCCGGGAGTTGGCTGGAAGCCAAAGACCCCGGGCGCCATCTGTTCGCCCTTCCGGCACCGACGCTCACCGTCAAGCAGAAGGTCCCAGGCAGCGACTTGCTGGATGTGTCGCTGGCTCTGGAGTTCGTCGAGCCCCTTTACCTGACCGAGGACGCAGCCGGAGAAATCGAGGTCTTCGGCAAGACCTGGTCATTCCAGCCCCACGACCTATGGGTCGCCGAACAAGGCGATGTGGTCGTGCAGGGCAGTCCCCTCCCCTGACCTGTTACCCGGGCCCAGCGCCCACCCCGCCGGCAACCTGATTGGCAGGCTCCGGCACAACCCTTCAATCACCCCGCTAACGAGGCAACCTATGGCACTCGGTAAAATCAGCGTGAACAATCTCAACCTCGGCCAGGGTGCCGTGACCGAGATCGAGCGCTACTTCCTTTTCATCGGCCCCGCCGCCAAGAACGTCGGCAAGCTGCTGGCCCTGAACACTGACAGCGACCTGGACAACGAACTGGGCGTGGCCGCCAGCGACCTGAAGACCCAACTGATCGCCGCCCGCGCCAACGGCGGCAGCCGCTGGGCCTGCCTGGCCGCGCCGATCGGCGCCGAAGGCGACTGGGCCAGCGCCCTGGAGTACGCCCAGCAACACGGCTACTCGGTCGAAGGCATCGTCGTCACCAAGCCGGTGACCGCCGGCGCGGAACTGCTGGCCTTGCACACCGCCGCCGAACAGCTGAACGCTCGCCATGGCCGGCGTTCGTTCGTCCTGGCCGCGTCCGCCGGCATCCTGCCGACCGTAACCTGGTCGGACTACCTGCTCGAGCAGAAGGCGCTCACCGACGGTATCGCCGCGCCCCGTGTCGTGGTGGTGCCGCAGCTGCACGGCAACGACCTGGGCGTGCTCGCCGGTCGCCTGGCCAATGCCGCCTGGAGCATCGCCGATACCCCGATGCGCGTCGCCAGTGGCCCTGTCCTGGGCCTGGGCAGCGTGCCGGCGGACAAGGACGGCGTGCCGCTGCCCTCGGCAGTACGCAGCGAGCTGGACAAGGCACGCTTCTCCGTATCCCAGACCTACCCGGACTACGAGGGTGTGTACTGGGGCGACGCCAACATGCTCGACACTGCCGCCAGCGACTTCCAGGTCCTGGAATACCTGCGCCTGGCCGACAAGGCCGCCCGCCAGGTCCGTCCGCTGCTGATCCGCCGTATCGGTGACCGCCGCCTGAACAACAGCCCCGCCAGCATGGCCGCCAACACCAGCGCATTGATGGCGCCGCTGCGCCGCATGGCCAAGGCGGTGAAATTCGCCGGCGAGGTGTTCCCGGGCGAAATCCAGCCGCCGCGCGACGGCGACCTGGTCATCGTCTGGAAGAGCCACACCCAGGTGGAAGTGTTCATCCGCATCCGCCCGCACAACTGCCCCAAGGACATCACCGCGAACATCGCGCTGGACCTTTCCCAGGACAACCAGGAGTAACCCATGGCCAAGATCAGCGGCTTGAACTTCGACATCAACGTGGGCGACCTGAAGATCCACGTTGAAAGCGCAACCCTCGACATCACCGACAACAGTGCCGTGGCCCACACCAAGGGCGTGCCGGACGGCTGGGTCGCCGGCGACGTGGCCGCCAGCGGCGAGCTGGAAGTGGACACCAGCAACTTCAACCTGATCATCGAAGCCGCCGCCAAGGCCGGCAGCTTCCGCCAGCTGGGCACCTTCGACCAGCTGTTCTACGCCAAGACCCCAACCGACGAGATCCGCGTCGAGGCCTTCGGCTGCCGCTTCAAGATCTCCAGCCTGCTCAACATCGACGCCAAGGGCGGTGAGAAGACCAAGCACAAGCTGCCGTTCGACGTCACCAGCCCCGACTTCATCCATGTCAACGGCGTGCCGTACCTGTCCTTCGCCGAGGTCGAGGGCCTGAGCTGATGGTGTGCCCATTCGACCGCGCCCAGGCCCTGGAACAGCTCAGGCGTGATCTGGCGATCGCCGCTGTGCGTGACCGACGGGCGGCGACTGGGCCGAGCCTCACCGATTGCGCGGACTGCGGCGACGAGATCCCCGAGGCGCGCCGCGCCTTGGGTGGCATGCGCCGCTGCGTTCCCTGCCAGCACCGCCACGAGCGCAGCACAGCGCTCAACCCTTCGTTTTGATTCCCGTATTTCTTGGAGTAGTACCCCATGACCCAACGCACCGAAATCACCCTGGAAGTCGGCGACCTGTCCCTGGACTTCGCCGTCGATCCAGCCCTGATGACCAAGTACATCAACGCCCTGACCCCGTCCAACAAGGTCGCACCGGCCAACAACCTGCTGGTCACCGCCGTGAAGCCCGAGCACAAGGACCAGCTCAAACCGCTGCTGGCCAACCCGATGACCGTCATCCAGCTGGCGGGTGCCCTGGTCGAGGAATACGCGCCGACCGTCGAGGTCACCGTAAAAAAGCGCTCGGCCACGCAGAGCGACTGACCGAGGACGGCCTGGGCCAGTTGCTGGCCCTGACCGAACGCTGGCTGCCCGGTGCATCCGCCACGCCCGAGAACCTGGGCACAGCCAAGTGGCTGGAGGACGAGCACTGGCGGCGAATGGAAATCGCCATTGCCAACGGCATCGCACGTGCATTCAACGGAAGCTGACATCCCATGAGCGCGAACACCGCAATCAGCCGGCTGGATTTCATCCTGTCGCTGACCGACAAAGTCACCGCGCCGCTGGCGAGGATGACCCAAGGTTTCAACAAGCTGACCGAGAAAAGTCAGACCGCCATCAAGCAGATCAGCGATGGCACGCAGAAGCTGCAAAACTCCGCCAGCGGCTTTGGCACCTTCCTTGAGCCCGCCCTGGAAATGAACCGTGCCCTTGGGGATGTGCGCTCGCTTGGCGTGGCCGAGGACGCCCTGGAGGCCTTGAACAGGAAAGCCCTGGCGTTCTCCATCGCCTATGGCGAGAACGCCCGGGACTTCGTCGCCTCGGCGTACAAGATCGAAGGCGCGATCAAGGGCCTTTCCGGCTCCCAGCTGGCCACGTTCACCTACGCCAGCAGCGTGCTGGCCAAGGCCACCAAGTCCGACCAAGGCGTGATGGCCGAGTACGTCGGCACGATGTACAACCTGCAGAAGCAGCAGGCCGACGCCATGGGCAAGGGCCAATGGGTCAAGATCCTGGGTGGGCAGACCGCCCTGGCGGTCCAGCTTTTCCGCACCAGCGGCGAACAGATGAAGGATGGTTTCAAGGAGGCCGGCGCCCAGGCTTCCACCGCCGGCATCGGCCTGGCCGAGCAGATGGCCGTGATCGGCAGCCTGTCCGGCAGCATGGACGGCAGCGCGGCCGGTGGGCTTTACAAGGCCTTCTTCGAGAACATCGAGGACGCCTCGGACAAGCTCGGCATCAAGTTCACCGACACCAATGGCAAGGTCCTGCCGATGCTGGACATCCTGGCCAAGCTGCAGGGTAGGTTCGGCGACCTGCGCGGAGCTGCGGCCAACGCCAAGATCACCGAGGCCTTCGGCGGTGAGGCGGCCCAGCTCATCGGCGCCCTGGCCCAGGACACCGACCGTCTCAAGAACGGCATCGACAAGCTGGGCCAGGTGCGTGGCCTGGAACAGGCCGAACAGATGGCCAAGGCCATGGTCGACCCCTGGCAGCAGTTCGGGGCTGCGGTAAAAGGGTTACGCATCGCCTTCGGCCAGGCGCTGATTCCCATTTTGCAACCGCTGATGGCACGCCTGGTCGAGATCGCCCAGACCCTGGTCCGCTGGATCAAGCTGTTCCCCAATATCACCCGGGTCGTCGGCATTGCCACACTGATCATCGCCGGCATGGGCGCCGCCCTGAGCGCGCTGGCAGTCGCCGTCGGTATCGCCCGGGTCGCCATGCTGGGGCTGCAGACCGTCTGGGCGCTGCTCAACCTGACCGGTTTGCGAAGCCTGGCCGTGTTCATCCTGCACTCCATTCAATGCGTGCTCCTGGTCGGCAGGGTACTGCTCATGATCGCGGTGCTCGGCACCCTGCGCCTGGCGATGCTCGCCTGGCAAACCGTGACCTGGCTGGTCAACGCGGCCATGTACGCCAACCCGATTGGCCTCGTTGTCGCCGGCATCGCCGTATTGATCACGATCGTCGCCCTGGTCGTCAGGTACTGGGACGACTTCAAGGCGGCCCTGCTCGAGAACACAGCGTTCCAGTGGGTCAGCGCGCAATTCACCGCGCTGGGCGCATTGTTCGGCTCGATGAGTGGCTGGGCGGACTTCGCAAAAAGCGCCTGGGACGGCATCAGCAGGATATTCCGCAGCGCGGTGGACGGCCTGATCGAGATGTTGAACAAGATCCCGGGCGTGAACATCGAGACACGTTTCAGCGATCTGCCAAAGGCACCCGAAGTGCCTCAGTTGCCTGGCCAGGTCGCGCCGATCGGCATCCTGCCCATCACCAGCCAGCCACCGTCCATCAAGCACCTGATGCAGGTGCCTGCACCCACCCCGCTGATGACGCCGATCGAGCAGCTCGACCAACAGCGCCAGCGCATGACCCAGACCGCACTCAACCTCTCGCCGGCCAGCCCGACGAGCGTTCCCCAAGGGGGGCTGATGACCCAGATCCAGAGCAGCACCCAGACCCAGGATCGGCGCATGCACGTCGAGAAGATCGAGATCAACACCAGCAAGGCCATGAACCCGCTGGAGCTCGAACAGATGATGGAAATGGCGGTGGGCTGATGAGCGACTACATCGATCTGCTGATCCACGACAACGACCTGGTCCTGGACCCTTCCCATCAACCGCTGCTGATCGAGGACCGCGCCAGCATCGCCCAGGACATCGCCCACATGATCCGCGACAGCGGCCTGCTGGTGACTCTGGTGGCCGAGCGCAGCCGCCAGCGCCAGGCCGACTGCATCCTGCAGCTGGAACTGCTGGTAGAGGACGACGAGCGCCTGCTGCCCGGTACCGCCCGCATCCTGCAAGAGCGGCCGGGCGTGTACCGGGTCACGGCTAAAACCCTGAAATTCGGTGACATCGAGGTATACCTGTGAGCGACTTGGACTTTCGCAAGGTGCTGGCCGACGCCGGCATTCCCACCACCGAGGCAGCCCTGCACAAGGCCTGGGAGGCCGAAGTGGCCGCCCAGGGCAGCAAGCTCAGCAACACCAGCGCCTACTCGCCGTTCTGGCGGGTGGTGACAGCGCTGGTGACCCAGCCGGTGCTCTGGCTGGTCGGTTTCATCAGCGACACCGTGCTGCCCAACTTCTTCGTCAAGACCGCCAGCGGCGCCTGGCTGGACAGCCTGGCCTGGGCAGTGAACATCGAGCGCAAGGGCGCGACCAAGGCCCAGGGCCAGCTGTTGTTCACCCGTGAAAACAGCGCCGGCGAGCTGCTGATGCGCGCCGGCGTCGTGGTGCAATCTGCCGCGATCAACGGACACGTCTACCAACTGGTGACCATCGAGGACGCGGTGTTCCCCGACGGTCGCCTGCAACAGGCGGTCAAGGTCCAGGCACAGCAGGTCGGCAGCGGCTACAACCTGGCGCCCGGCTACTACGCCATCCTGCCCGAGCCGGTGACGGGGATCGTCCAGGTGGTCAACGACGACGGCTGGATGACCTCGCCCGGGGCCGACCCCGAGCCCGACGAGCAGTTGCGCCTGCGCACCCGCAACCAGTTCAGCGCGGTCAACCAATGGCACACCGACGCGGTCTATCGCGCCATGATCGCCGCCTTCCCGGGCGTGCGCCCCGACGGCGTGTACTTCCTCCACGACGCGCCGCGCGGTCCGGGCAGCGCCAACGCCTACGTGCTGTTCGACGCCGACGTGCCAGCGGAATCGTACCTGGCGCAGATCAACGCCCACGTGCGCGACGAGGGCAACCACGGCCACGGCGACGACCTGCTGGTGATGGTCATGCCCGAGACGCGGCACGACATCGCGCTGACGGTCTGGCCGCAGGCGAACCTGACGACGAAGCGCCGCGAGGCATTGCAGCAAGGCATTGTCCAGTTCATCCGCGCGGCGTTCCGTGAAAGCACGGCCAGCGACTACCGCCCGACGCTGACCTACCCACAATCGCGATTCTCCTTCAGCCGCCTGGCCGAAGAACTGCACCAGGCCTTCGACGACATCGAATCGCTGCACTTCGCCAACGAAGACATCGTCTCGCCGCTGAGCATCGCGCGTATCGCCAACCTGCGGGTGGACCTGGTATGAGCCCGCTGAAACTGCCGTTCTGGCTCGCCGGCAGCGAACTGACCAAGCTCAAGGACGCCGCCCAGGCCTGGTGGGCCAGGGTGACCGAGTGGCTGCGCTGGCCGCTGCTGCAGATGGATGCCGAGACCTGCCACCTCACCGTGCTGGACCTGCTCGCCTGGCAACGCGATATCACCCGCTTCAAGGACGAGCCGGAAAGCCTGTACCGGCTGCGGGTGAAGTTCGCCTTCATCAACGCGGTCGATGCCGGCAGCACTGCGGGGCTCAAACGCATCCTGCGTCGGCTGGGCGTCGGCTATGTCGAGATCGACGAGCGTATGCCGGACCGCGACTGGGATGTGGTCCTGCTGCGCCTTTCCGACTCGCAGCTGTCGGAGAGCCCCGAACTGCTGCGGGTGCTGATCCAGCAGTACGGCCGGACCTGCCGCCGCTACGACTTCGTCAGCATCACCCCCGTGACCCTGCGCATTGCCGCAGTCCAATTCAACGACGACCAGCAGACGTTGGTCGCCACGCTCTAGGAGCCCGCCGTGGCCAGAATCACTTTCGCCGGCGAAAGCCTGATCGCCCAGAAGCAGGGGGCCAAGGAAGTCCTGCAGATCACCCGTTTCATCTACGCCAATGTGCCCGGGCTCGATCCGAACACGCCGGTCGACCGCGCCGCGACCAAGCCGCCGGCCAGCCAGATCGTGCACAGCTACGACATCCCGGCGGGCAACAGCGGCTACGTGAACCCCAACCAGGTCGTCTACAGCTCGATGCTGGGCAGCGACATCGGCGACTTCGACTGGAACTGGATGGGCCTGGAAAGCGCCGAGGGCGTGCTGTTCGCCGTGGCCTACCTGCCGCTGCAGCAGAAACGGCGCAACATCCCACCGCTGCAGATCGGCAACAACGTCACCCGCAATATCCTGGTGGAATACAGCGGCGCCCAGGAACTGACCGGCATCACCATCGATGCCAGCACCTGGCAGCACGATTTCACCGTGCGCCTGAAAGGCATCGACGAGCGCGAGCGCCTGAGCAACCGCGACGTGTATGGGCGAGCGTGCTTCTTCGGTGACGGCCTGCAGTTCCAGAAGATGGGCGACAACTACCAGCTGGCCGCCGGCATCGCCTACCTGGAAGGCATGCGCCTGGAGCTGCCCAAGGCCGTGCCGCTGAGCTCGCCGCAAGACGCGCCCCAGGTGTGGATTCACATCACCTGGCAGCGCAAGCAGAATGATGTGATACCCAGCTGGAAAGTCGTGTACCTGCCCGACCAGCAGGATTCCGTCACTCCTGACGGCTGGGTTTACTGCATCCAACTGGCGGACATCGCCAGCTCCGGGGTCATCGCGGACAAGCGCAAGTCCGTGCCCATCGCCGGCCCGCTGGTGGACCACTTCGCCAGCCGCAGGTCAGTTACGGACCTCGAGGAGGGAGTGACCTCCGCCGGCAAGTCGCGCCAGCTGGCCGAAGCGCGTCAGATCGAGTTACAGGGCGATGTCATCGGGCGCGTGGACTTCGACGGCTCCAGGAACGTGGCGATCCAGGCCAGGCTTGCGGACATGGGCGTGGTGCCCGGGACTTACTCCAAAGTCACGATCAACGGCAAAGGCCAGGTCATCGGTAGCGAGGCACTGCTGCAGATCGATATCCCCAACCTGGACTGGAGCAAGATCACCAGCGGCAAGCCAACCACGCTCCAGGGGTATGGGATTACCGATGCGCTGCACACCGGATACAGCAACCAGCTCCCCCGGTTCTACTCAGATACACCAAGTACCAACTACATACATCCTGCCCTCGAAATCCGCGAGGTGGGGCTCGTTCACAATACCAATCTGAACTGGGAGTACGCTCCCCGTCTTGGCTTCCACTGGGGAGGTCAGGTAGCGGGCGATCTGGCGATGAACGCCCAAGGCGTGATCGCCTGGAACGGCTCTGCGCTCTATCACACCGGCAACCTCAAGCCCCAGGACATCGTACCCGCCGGCACGTTGATCCAGTCGTTCAGCAGCATCGCGCCTCCCAATTGCCTCCGCTGTAACGGTGCTGCTGTCAGTCGTACGGTCTATGCAGCGCTCTTTGCAGCGATCGGTGATTACTACGGGGCAGCCGACGGATCCACGACCTTCACCCTGCCCGATACTCGTGGCCTGTTCATTCGAGATGTCGACAATGGACGAGACCTTGATGCAGGCCGAGTTTTGGGAACGTTCCAAAGCAGTCAGAACCAGTACCACGCCCACTCCGCGTCTACCGGCAGTGCCGGCTGGCACGCCCACGGCGGGAGCACCTCATCGGTCGCGGGTAGCCATATCCACGCCTTCAACTACGTGAATACACCGACCACCCAGGATATCCCTGGAATCGGCGCAGCCATGCATTACGCCGGCGTTAACTCGGCCGCCACCAACCGTATCCAACCCGCCGGCGACCACAGCCATACCCTGAACATCGTCGGCGACGGCGCTCACACTCACCCGGTAACGGTAAACCCCTCCGGCGGGGCCGAGGCGCGCCCTGTGAACATGGCCCTGTACTACTACATCAAATACTGAGGTGCCCGATGGCAAAGACAAAAACGGTCTACCAGACATCCCCATTGGGCTTGTTCACTGGTACCGCCGAAGCGGACGAGTCGCCGCTGGAGCCCGGCGTGTTCCTGATCCCCGGCGGCTGCGTGGAGACGGCGCCGCCGTCGATCCCCGAGCACAAGGCCGCCCACTGGAACGGCCAGGCCTGGTCCCTGGTGGACTACTACGACGGTCTGGTGGTCTACAGCATCACCACCGCCGAGGCCCTGACCATCACCGGCATGGGGCCGGTCCCCTCGGGTTACACGGTGAAAAAGCCTGGCCCGGACCAGGTATGGAAGAACGGCGAGTGGGTGGACGACACTACCGCCGTGCTGGCCAAGCTCCACCAGCAGAAGCTGGATGAGATCAACACCGGCTGCGCGAAGTACATCGAGGCCGGCTTCGATTCGACGGCCCTGGGCAAGGTGCATCGCTACAGCAGCTCTCTGGAAGACCAGGTCAACCTGACCGGCCTGGTGTTCAGCGGCCTGGACAGCGCCTACCCCTGCACCGGCAGCGATGGCGTGCGCCTGTTCCTGGCGCACACCCGCGACCAGTTGCTGCAGGTGAACAAGGACCTGGTCCTGTTCAAGCAGGCCGCGCTGCAACATGCCGACCAACTCAAGCGTGACGCGGCCAAGGCGCTGCAGGACAAGAAGCTCAATGCCCTGCGCGCCATCCAGTGGACGGTGCCGGCATGAGCTGGTCGCCTGTCGCCATGCGCTGGCCGAGCGAAGCGACACGCTGGATGGACCAGTTGCAAGCGGCCAAGACCCTGGCCGGCAACGAATTGGCCAGCACCGGCCAGCGGCTGGCCGGCCTGCAAGGGCTGGCGACCACCAACCCCGGACCGGTCGGCGAGGCGGCCCAGGGTGCGATCGCAGCCGGGCGCCAGGCCCTGGCCGAACAACTGGGCGAAGTACCAGCGTGCCTGGTAGTCACTCCCTTCCAGAGCGGTATCGGCCAGGGGCGCGGCTACCAGCGTTTCCTGTCGGCGCCCAACCTGTTGCTGCAACTCGCCGACAAGCTGACCGATGGCACCGACGCGGGCCGCCCCCAGGGCGACTTGCACGCGCTGTGCCTGCTGTTTCTAAGTACCCGCTACGAACAGCTGGCCGCCGGGCTGGCGCGCTTCAACGCATTGATGCCCATACCCGAGCTGGTCCGCGCACAGCGCCGCGCCGAGCACCTGGTCAAGCTCGAAACCGAAAAATGGCAAATTCCCCAGTCCGCTCCCATGCCCCGCTGGGCGTCGCTGCCCCTGGAGCGTTGCACGGTGCTCAAGGCCGCGCAGCAATCGATCGCCGGGCAGATCGCGGTGCTGGAAAGCTACGCCGCCGACAGCTCACCCATGAGCGACCTCGCCGGGCTGGCGGCACTCAAGGCCAACCAGCAGCAGGTCCGTGACCAGCGCCTGGCCGACCTGCGCCAACTGCTGGAGGGCAGCCAGGCTGACAGCTTGGTACGCGCCCGCCTGCTCGGCCCGGGCAACAACACACAACTGCGGCGCATGCTGCTCGAAGGCGATGCCCCGGGGCATGAGTGGGTGATAGGCGCGGGCGTGATCCTGGTCGGCTCGGCAAAAGGCCTGAGCTTCGTTCGTGAAATGGTGGGTTTATGACACTGCTACTGTTGGACGGCCAGCCCGTCGAAGGCAAGACCCTGAAAGTCACCGGCAACCTGCGCATCGAAGCCGAGGACCTGTCCGGCCAGACCAGCAACACCGACACCGCGCACAAAGGCTTCAAACCCAAGACCCTCACCGTCACCCTGACCATCCCCTACGTCAACAGCGTCTGGCTGCGCAACCTGATGCGCCTGGCCGAAGCCACCCAGAGTGGCGGCCAGCTCAAGACCTACCGCATCGTCAACGACACGGCCGAGGCCTTCGGCATCCGCCAGGTGTGCTTCGCCGACAACGTCAACGTCCGGGAGGACGATGCGCTGGCCTGCTGGCGGGTGCAGTTCGGCCTGGCCGAGAAGACCTCCAACCCGGAAAAGGTCGAGAAGCGCCGCGCCAAAAAGCGCGTCAAGGCACAGGCCGCACCCGGCGCCGCGGCAGGGGCGGAAGATGACGAGGATGACAAGGATGACAAGGATCCGGAGCTGACCAGTTTTGAAAAACTGTTGAAGAAAGTGGACGACTGGCTGGGGGAGAAACCATGAAACTGCATCAGGTCCTCAGCGTGGCAGGCGAACGCCACGACCTGGTCAGGGCGGATGTGCGTCTGGAGCTGCGCAACCCGGGGCGGGCGACCTTCATCGTCCAGGCCGAGGCACCGCTCAAGGGCTTGGTCACCCTCGACATCGGCTACAACGACAGCACGCTGCAGCGGCATTTCATCGGCTACGTCGAGCGCTGCACCACAGCCAACGCCAGGCAGCAGGTACTGTTCTGCCGCGAGCTGGCGGCGATCCTGGCCAGGCCGCTGCCGATGAACCTGCGCCATGTCGACCTGCACGGCGTGCTCGACCAGGTCGGCCAGCAGACCGGCCTGCGCTTTCGCGTGCCCGAGCGGCCCTACGCATCGGTGCGCGCACCGTTCTTCTACAGCCTGGCCGCCGGCTTCCAGGCCATGGAGAGCCTGGCCCAGGTGTTCGACATCCCCGACTTCATCTGGCAGCAGCAGGGCAATGGCGAGGTGTACGTGGGCAGCTGGGCCGACAGCTACTTCGGCGCCCGCCCCGCGCTGCAACTGCCCACGGAGCTGTTCGACAACTACCAGGGCAACCAGAGCGCCACGATTGCCGCCCTGCCAGGGCTGCGTCCAGGCGCACCGATCAACCACGGCGAGCGCGTGACCCATGTCGCGCTCGCCGGCAACCAGATGGCCATCCGATGGAAGACGCAATCCGCCGCGCCGTAGCGCGCCAGTTCCCCGAGATCACCGGCGGCTACCACCTGCCGCGCTTCGGCCGGGTGGTCGCGGTCCCCGATGCGCCGACGACCCCCGGGCTGTGCGACGACTTCCGCCCGCGCTTCGGTGTCGATGTCCAGGTGCTGCTACCAGATGGCGAACCCGACCCGGCGCTGCCGGTGTTCACCAGCCTGCCGCTGCCGGCGCCCATGGGCGGCCAGGAGCGCGGCATGTTCGGTTTCCCCGAAGAAGGCACCACCGTGGTGGTGTCGTTTGCCTACGGCCTGCCCCACAAACCGTTCATCCAGCAGATCCTGCCCCATGGGCTCAGCCTGCCCAAGGTGCCAAAGGGTGATCTGGTATGGCAACACAGCGAGGCCTGCCAGCAGCGCGCTGACGCCGATGGCAACTGGCTGCGCCAGACCGATGGCCGGATCCGCGACAAGGCGATCGAACGCGAGGTCGAGGCGCTGGCCAATACCGAGCAATTCCAAAGCCATGCCCGGACGGTGGATGACCACTCGACCGAGACCGTGGGCGGGGTGAAGAAGATCGAGGCCCTCGGCGCGCTCAAGCTGCTGTCCGGCGGCTCCGCCAGCCTGGCCGCCCTCGACGACCTGCACCAGGCCACCGGGCGCGACCTGAACCTGGCGGTTGGGCAAAAGCTCAACGCGGCAATCGGCGGCGACGTCCAGGAGCGGATCGAGGGCCTGCGCGACAGCGTGGTGAAGATCAGCCAGCGCCTGCAGGCGCCGAAGACCTGGCTGGGCTCCGAGGCGGTGAACGTGCTGCAGGTGCTCTGCGACCTGCTCGAGCTGGTCCAGGCGATGAACACCGAACTGGCCCCGCGTTCGTTTGCGCCGGAAAAAGTTGAGCGTTCACACGACTGACTGCCAGCAGACTTGGATTTAAACCACCGAGCAAGCGGTCCAGGCTGGACGCTTTTCCGTGAGCAGGCCTACCCCATGACACAGCAGCCCCAACGCCCCAAAGCCGTACCCACCGTTCAGGTGAACACCGAAGAAGTGATCATCACCGAATGGCGCTTCGCCCCAGGTGCCGAGACCGGCCGGCACCTGCACGGCCACGACTACGTGGTGGTGCCGATGACCGATGGCACGTTGTTGCTGGAGACCCCGGAGGGCGACAAACATGCGCCTCTGGTCGCAGGCCAGAGCTACTTTCACAAGGCCGGTGTGGAGCACAACGTGGTCAATGCCAGTGACCACGAAGTGGTGTTCATCGAAACCGAGCTGAAGTGATGAACAAGCGCGCGCCTGCCCAGGTTGCGCGTGTACCCCAGCGGCCCTACACTCCCCCTGCTTGAACCGGGATAACCGAAGCACTGCCTCGAAACCCGATGGACCTGACCCTTGCCGGTCAACCGTCGGGACAAATGGGTCCGGACCTTGGCCGGCCTGTTTATCGGAGGCAACATAATGAGCCCGCGTATCTGGCTGCTGGCCCTGGCGACGTTCGTCACGGGCATGGCAGAAAACATCACGGTCGGCATCCTGCCGGCCCTGGCCGATGGCCTGCAAGTCCCGCTCGGTATCGCCGGGCAGCTGACCACGGTGTTCTCCCTGAGCTTCGCCCTCGCCGCGCCCTTCTCTCCCCTGCTGACCACACGCCTGCCATTGCGCCGCCTGCTGTGCGCCACCCTGGCGATCTTTGCCCTGTGCAACCTGGCAGCAGCCCTGGCGCCTGGCTATACCGCGTTGCTGGTGGCGCGCATAGGCATGGCCGCGACCAGCGCCCTGACCTGCCTGACCTGCACACTTATGGCCACGCGCATGGTGCCCGAGGCCCTGCGTGGCCGCGCCATCGGGGTGATCTTCATGGGCATCTGCAGCTCACTGGTGCTGGGGGTGCCGGCCGGGATGCTGCTGTGCGACGTGCTGGGCTGGCGTGGCGTATTCACCGGGCTGAGCGTGCTGGCGATGGCGGTGCTGCTGATGGCCTGGCAAGGATTGCCGCAGCTGCAGAGCAGCGAACGCATCGCCCTGCGCAGCTATGTCCGCCATCTGCGCGACAGCCGCCTGATGGCAGCCCAGGGCGTGTCGTTGCTGATGATCGCCGGGCACTTCACGGTCTTCGCCTACCTGGCCCCCTATGCCCACCAGGTCGCCGACATTCCGCTGCAATGGCTGGCGGCTGTGTTCGCCGCTTTCGGCATCGCCGGTGTTTCGGGCGGCTATGTCGGCGGCTGGATGGCGGACCGGCTCGGCGCAGGCCGCTCCATCGCGCTGGCGCCGCTGCTCTATCTCGCCAGCTTGCTGGTACTGCCGTTGAGCGTGGGCACGCCATGGTTGTTCCTGGCGACCATGATGCTCTGGGGCGGGCTGAGCTGGACCACCTCACCGGTGGTGCAGAGCTACCTGGCGACCCGTGGCCCGGACACCTTCCCAGCCGGCATGAGCCTGAACATGTCGGCCATGCACCTGGGCGTCGGGCTGGGTTCGGCCATCGGCGGGGTGGTGATCACCGGGGCGACGCTGGCGGCCACCCCCTGGGCCGGCGGCGCGCTGACCGCCTTGGCGGCGGGCCTGGCGTTCTGGTCGGCCCGCTCTCCTGCCGAGCCAGGCTTCAGCGAGCGCGAACCGGCGTAGCGGCCTGCTGCTCCTGCTCGAAAGCGTCGGCCAGGTAGTCGATCAGCTTGCGCACCGCGGGCATCAACCCGCGCCGGGAAGGGAACAGCGCCACCACCTCCCCTTCCCGTGGCGCCCAGTCGTCGAGGACCTGGACCAGGCGACCGGCAGCCAGGTCGGCGCGCACAGTCTCCTCGGGCAGCAGCACCGCGCCCACACCGGCCAGGGCGGCCTCGCGCAGTACCGCGAGGTCGTCCGACACCACACGGGGGCGATGGCGCACGGCAACCTCGGCGCCCGCAGGCCCGACCAGCATCCAGGTGGCGTCCTGCACATTGGCGCCCCAGTTCAGGCTCGGCAGAAGCTGGAGCCCTTCCGGCGACACGGGCCGCCCGTGTTCGGCCAGCAGGCCCGGCGCAGCCACCAGGCACTGACGGCTCGGGGCCAGGCGACGCATCACCAGCTCGCTGCTCTCCAGTGGCTGGTGCTGCACGCTCAGCACCAGGTCAAAGCCCTCGCCGATCACATCCACCCGGCGGTTGTAGCTCTTGACCAACAACTCGACCACCGGGCATTGCGCCATGAAGCGTGCCAGCATCGGCGCCAGGCGCGAATCGAGCAGCGCGGTGCTGCTGGCCAGGCGCACGATGCCACGGGGCTCGGCGCGGTTGCGCTCGACGGCATCCTCGGCGGCGACGGCCTGCTCGAGCATGCCCAGGCAATGGCGGTAATACTCCAGGCCCACCTCGGTTACCTGGAACTGCCGCGTGGAGCGCTGGATCAGGCGCACGCCCAGGCGCTCCTCGAGCTTGGCGACACGCCGGCTGAGGCGTGACTTGGGCAGGCCAAGGATGCGCCCGGCGGGCGCGAAGCCGCCGTGCTCCACCACCTTGGCATAGAGATAAAGGTCGTTCAGGTCGAACATCGGCAACACCCGTCCACGGCTCACCGCTGCATCATCCGCCATTCTCCAGGAATCGTCACAGGGGCCGTGGGCGTCACCAGGCCCGGACCCCGGCAACGGGGCCCGGGCTAGCGGTCACTTGGCCAGCTTGCTGTAGCTGGTCATCAGGTTGCGGTAGTCGGGGATGTGGTTGGAGAACAGCGTGCCCAACCCTTCGATGTCGTTGCGCCAGTCACGGTGCAACTCACAGGCCACGCCGAACCAGGTCATCAGCTGGGCGCCGGCGGCTTCCATGCGGCGCCAGGCCGAGTCGCGGGTCAATTCATTGAAGGTGCCGGAAGCGTCGGTGACCACGAACACCTCGAAGCCCTCCTCCAGCGCCGACAGCGCCGGGAAGGCCACGCACACCTCGGTGACCACGCCGGCGATGATCAGCTGCTTCTTGCCGGTAGCCTTCACCGCCTTGACGAAGTCCTCGTTGTCCCAGGCGTTGATGTTGCCGGGGCGGGCGACGTAGGGCGCCTCGGGGAACTGCTCCTTGAGCTCGGGCACCAGCGGGCCGTTGGGACCGGTCTCGAAGCTGGTGGTGAGGATGGTCGGAAGCTTGAAATATTTGGCCAGGTCGGCCAGCGCCAGCACGTTGTTCTTGAACCGGTCCGGGTCGATGTCGCGCACCAGCGACAGCAGCCCGGTCTGGTGATCGACCAGCAGTACCGCGGCGTTGTTCTTGTCCAGACGCTTGTATTGGAATGCCATGGTGGATCTCCTTGCTTGGATGGGAAAAGCCAGGTTCAGTTGCGTTGCGAGTCCAGTTGCTCATGGCCGGTGACGACGGCCTGGGCCTTGGCGTAGCTCTCGATCAGCAGTTGATAGTGCGGGAACACCGCGCTGTAGGCCTCGGCCCACTGGGCGGCATCCGGACGGTTCCAGGTGCGCTGCACCTCGGAGCAGACGGCGGCGGTGTCCATTGGCACCACGCCAGCCTGGACCACCCGCGCCAAGGTCACTTCCTGGGCCATCTTGGAGTAGGTGCCTGACGCATCGATGACAGCGAACACCTGGTAGCCGGCGGCCACCGCGCTGATGCTGGGGAAAGCCATGCAGACGCTGGTGATGGTGCCAGCGATGATCAGTTGCTTGCGCCCGGTGGCCTTCACCGCAGCAACAAACTCGGGGTTGTCCCAGGCGTTGATCTCACCTTTGCGGGCCACGTATTGCGCATGCGGCGCAGCCTCGTGGATTTCCGGGATCAACGGACCGTTGGGGCCCTGGGGTACCGAGGCGGTGGTGATGACCGGGATCTTCGCCAGGCTGGCGACCTTGGCCAGGGTGATGGCATTGGCCCGCAGCTCGGTCATGGGCATGTCCTTGACCGTCTGGAACAGGCCACTCTGGTGGTCGATCAGCAGCATCGCGACGTTGTCGGGGTCGATGCGTGGGACCTGGCCTTCGAAGTTGGCGGTTTGCGAGAAATTGCTCATCGTTCTCTCCTCTTGGTGTGAGAACTGGCCATCCTGGCCGCTGCGGTCGGGCCGCGCCCCACACATCCACAGTGGGGACTATGAGAGTAGGCAACGCAGGCTGAACGAAGCGACCGTCAGTCGGCGGGCCGTGGCAAATGCCCGTGCGGCCTGTGGCCAGGCGGGCGGCAGGGCTAACGGTAGAGAGGAGAGATGCGGGCCGGTAGGCCCATGGGTGAACCCTCAGAGTTGCGCTGGGTGAACGATGACGAAATGCCTGCCCCAATCACCGATCCGATGGATCGGCAATTTTCAGCAGCGCTAATTGGTCGATAACTTAGTCGGTTACTTGGTCGGTCAGCCCATTGGTTCACGATTTCCTGAACTGATTATTTGTCCACAGCGATTCTTCCCCCTGCCCGCCCCCACCAGAATCGCTTCACCAACAATCACAATAAACCGTGAGGCCACTCCCGTGGACCAGACACTCCAGGTACGGCAGGCCGCCGCCGACCTCGTCGCCGCCTTCGCCAGCAACGACACCGCTCGCTACTTCGCCTGCTTCAGCGAAGACGCCACCTTCCTCTTCCACACCGTGCCGCAACCGCTGCTGTCGCGCCGTGCCTATGAAGAACTCTGGGCCAGCTGGCAGGCGGACGGTTTTGCCGTGCTCGGCTGCGAGTCGAGCAATGCCCAGGTGAGCCTGCAGGGCGACGTGGCGATCTTCATGCACAACGTGGCCACGCGCCTGAACGTCGCCGGCGAGACCCTCGACCTTAACGAGCGCGAGACCATCGTCTTCCGCCTGCACGGCGACCGCTGGCTGGCCTGTCACGAGCACCTGTCGGTCGTCTCGCCGGCCTGATCCCCTTTCAAGCGGCCCTGCCGCACTGCCATCGCACCCACAACAAGGCCGCCCGACGGCCGACAACATTCGCGCTGGAGCATCACCATGAGCCACTCGACCGGTATCGAGACCAATGGCGTCGAACAGATCCCCGACGATCAACGCGACGCCGCCCCGTTGGACCTGTTCCGCCTGATCTTCGGCGGTGCCAATACCTTCGCCACCGCCGTGCTGGGCAGCTTCCCGGTGCTGTTCGGGCTGTCGTTCCAGGCCGGGGTCTGGGCGATCCTGCTTGGCGTCGGCGTGGGCGCGCTGATCCTCGCGCCGATGGGCCTGTTCGGCGCGCTCAACGGCACCAACAACGCGGTATCGTCCGGCGCGCACTTCGGTGTGCACGGGCGTATCGTCGGCTCGTTCCTGTCACTGCTGACCGCCGTCGCGTTCTTCTCGCTGTCGGTATGGAGCTCCGGCGATGCCCTGGTCGGCGGCGCCAAGCGCCTGGTCGGCCTGCCGGAAACCGACCTGACCCTGGGCCTGGCCTACGGCCTGTTCGCGATACTGGTGCTGGTGGTGTGCATCTTTGGCTTCCGCTTCATGCTGTGGGTCAACAAGATTGCGGTGTGGGCCTCGAGCCTGCTGTTCCTGCTGGGCATCTTCGCTTTCGCCGGGCCCTTCGATGCGGGCTACGCCGGCAGCGTCAACCTCGGCCAGGCCGGCTTCTGGGCGGCGTTCGTCGGCGCGGCGATCCTGGCCATGAGCAACCCGGTGTCGTTCGGCGCCTTCCTCGGCGACTGGTCGCGCTATATCCCGCGCCAAACAGCCAAGTCGCGCATCATGCTGGCGGTGATTCTCGCCCAGGCCGCCACGCTGATCCCGTTCCTGTTCGGCCTGTGTACCGCCACCCTGGTGGCCAGCCAGGCACCGGACTACATCGCCGCCAACAACTACGTCGGCGGCCTGCTGGCAATTTCGCCGGGCTGGTTCTTCCTGCCGGTGTGCCTGATCGCGGTGATCGGCGGTATGTCCACCGGCACCACGGCGCTGTACGGCACCGGCCTGGACATGTCCAGCGTGTTCCCGCGCCTGCTCAGCCGCGCCGCCGCCACATTGCTGATCGGCGTGCTGGCCATCGGCTTCATCTTCGTCGGCCGCTTCACCTTCAACCTGGTGCAGAGCGTGTCGACCTTCGCCGTGCTGATCATCACCTGCACCAGCCCGTGGATGGTGATCATGATCCTCGGCCTGATCACCCGCCGCGGCTTCTACCATGCCGACGACCTGCAAGTGTTCACCCGTGGCCAGCAAGGCGGCCACTACTGGTTCAACCACGGCTGGAACTGGCGCGGCATGGGCGCGTGGATCCCCAGCGCGGTGGTTGGCCTGTGCTTCGTCAACCTGCCCGGGCAGTTCGTCGGCCCGCTGGGCGAGCTCGCCGGCGGCATCGACCTGAGCCTGCCGGCGACCCTCGGCATCGCCGCCGTGCTGTACCTGATCCTGCTCAACCTGTTCCCTGAACCGGCTGGCGTGTATGGCCCCCTGGGCCCGCGCTGGGTGCGTTGCAAAAGCACGCCGGTAAAGCCCGTGACCACTGCCGAAATGGCCTGACTGGAATCCGACCATGACCACTCCTCACTACATCGACGGCCGCTGGGTCGAAGGCCAGGGCAGCGACTGCATCGTTGTCCACAACCCGTCCGACGGCCAGCCGTTCGCCGAACTGATGGCTGCCAGCAGCGCCCAGGTCGACCAGGCCGTGACCGCCGCGCGCCGTGCCCTGGCGTCCTGGAAGACGGTCAGCGCCACCGAGCGTGCCAACTACCTGCGCGGCTTCGCCGAACAGCTGGGCCAGCGCCGCGACGAACTGATCGCGTTGCAGATGCGCAACAACGGCAAGCCGCGCCATGAGGCCGAGATCGATCTGGACGACGCCATCGCCACCTTCGCCTACTACGCCGACCTGGCTGAGCAGTTACCGTCGAAAAACCGTGACGTGCCCCTGGCCGCGCCGGGCTTCACCGCCCGCACCCGCCTTGAGCCGGTGGGCGTGGTCGGCCTGATCGTGCCGTGGAACTTCCCGCTGGTAACCAGCGCCTGGAAGCTCGCCCCGGCCCTCGCGGCCGGCTGCACCGTGGTGCTCAAGCCCTCCGAAATCACCCCGCTGATCGAGCAGGCCTACGGCCAGATCGCCGAGGTGCTTGGCCTGCCGGCCGGCGTGCTGAACATCGTGGGCGGCAAGGCCGAGACCGGCGCCGCGCTGAGCGGCCACAACGGCCTGGACAAGCTGTCATTCACCGGCAGCAACGGCGTCGGCAGCCAAGTGATGCGCGCCGCCGCGGCCCAGTGCCGGCCGGTGACGCTGGAGCTGGGCGGCAAGTCGGCCATCGTGGTGTTCGACGATTGCGATGTCGACCAGGCAGTGGAGTGGATCGTCGCCGGTATTACCTGGAACGCCGGGCAGATGTGCTCGGCCACTTCGCGCCTGCTGGTTCAGGACGGCATCGCCGATGCCCTGCTGCCGCGCTTGCAGGCGGCGCTGGCGGCGTTGCGCGTGGGCAACCCGCTCACTGAAGAAGTGGACATGGGGCCGCTGACCAGCCAGGCACAGTGGCTGAAGGTCGCCGGCTATTTCGCCACCGCCCGCGAAGAAGGCCTGAGGTGCCTGGCCGGCGGCACCGCGCTGGACCGCGACGGCTGGTTCGTCAGCCCGACGTTGTATGTGGATGTACCGGTAAGCAGTCGCCTGTGGGGCGAAGAAATCTTCGGCCCGGTGCTGTGCGCGCGGCGCTTCGGCAGCGAGGCCGAGGCCATCGCCCAAGCCAACGACAGCCGCTTCGGCTTGGTCGCCACCGTGTGCTCCGCCGACCTGGAACGCGCCGAGCGCGTGGCCGATGCGCTGGAGGTGGGGCATGTGTGGATCAACTCGGTGCAGGCGGTGTTCGTCGAAACCTCATGGGGCGGGACCAAGGGCAGCGGGATCGGGCGAGAGCTCGGGCCTTGGGGGCTTTCGGGGTATCAGTCGGTGAAGCATGTGACGCGGTGTCTGGGCTGATTACCGTTGACGACGCAAGCCCCTTGCCGGCTCAAACGGCATGGGCTTTTGCTTCTCGCTGGTAGTGTTCAGTCTTCGGCGACTACCTTGCAAAAATGCAGATTCGAGAAATGGCTAGCGTAGCGCAAGCATCATGGTCTTGGGCGACAGATCAGGGCAGTTCTTAAACCCGGCCGTCTTCGCATAGAACTGCTCAAGACGCTCATTCAGCGGGTGAACAACCATCGCCAGGCAGCCGACCGACTCAGAAGCGAAGAGTGCTCTTTCGATCGCATCCTGCAACAAGTCGGTGGCCACCCCCTGCCCCGCTGCCTGCCGAGTCACCCCCATTCGTCCCAGGAGCACTATTGGCAAATCACTTGGTGCATTACGTCGCAAGCTGGCCGTCGCTCCATGAGCACGAGCGACAGATCCATTTGACAGCGTGTAGTAGCCTGCAACGAGCGATGTACCTTTGAAACAGGTGACATAGACCACGGCATGTTTCGCGAGTTGTGCCTTCAAGGCTTGGTTGCGCAGGTAGGTGTCGATAGATGCCTCCCCGCTTTCGAACTGATCCAACAGGTGAAATGTCTCGAGCCTGCGTGGCGCCGTCAGCTCCAGCGCTTTGGTCTTGCCAGCAGTTTCCTCACGCATTCATTACTCCTGATGGGATTATCTTCCAGTGCCTGGGCGAAGCGGTCGAACGCCTCTTCATCGAGCAGAAAAAGCCGGCGTTCCATCAGGACTTCCTCGGCCCGCTTACAGGCAGCATCAAGAACAAAACTGGTCCTGTCGCCACCCACCACTTCCACGGCTGCATCGATCAGGTCACGCCGATGCTCGGCCACTCTCATGTTCAGAGGTACCGCCTTGGTGCGGTCCCGGGTCTGCAAATCACTCATTGGTGACTCCCTTGCCCATAACACGTGGGCGTTGAAATCGACGGAGGATGTCGACTTGCAAAAGGCTACCCCCCTGTAACGCAAATGTATAGCTGACAGATGATCTGCATTACGAACGGCCGCTACCTGACGATGGTCACTACCTTGCACATTCACGCCAAAAACTGCACGTCAGCGTTTTCTGAAAGGCCCGCAGGCAGCTTCGAGTCAGGTGGGCATAGCGGATTTAACGGCAGCGTTTTGCCGGAGAGCATCACGGGGCCTGTCACATCGGTGCGCCGATACGACTTGCCCCGCGATTGGCCTTATGCCGATTCGTCGGCCTGGCGCCCGTTCTCCTGCACCAGCACCATGCTGGCCGGCGACGACAGGGCGATGCCCTCTTCACGCAAGCGCCCGAGAATGGTGAATAGCAGGTCGCTGCGCGTGGTCGACACCTGTCGCGGCGAGGCAACGTAGCCACTGACTGCGATCACCATGCCACTGGCAGAAAGCTCCTTGAACTTCACCGTGGTCGCCGGCGCATCAAGAATCAGATCGTGCTCTTCGTAAGCTGCAAACAGCAATTCGCGCACTCGATTGGCGTCGGTTTCCAAAGGCAGTGTGAGCGTTACATCGACCACCCCCAAAGCATTGGCCATGGTCACGTTGCGCACGTTCTGCGAGATGAACTGCGAATTGGGCACGATCACCGTCGAGCGGTCGGACATCTGAATTTCCGTGGCGCGCACGTTGATCCGGCGAATATCACCCTCGACACCTGCCAGGCTAACCCAGTCACCCACCTTCACCGGGCGCTCGGTAAGCAGGATCAGGCCGGAGATGAAGTTCTGCACGATCTGCTGCAGGCCGAAACCGATACCCACCGACAGCGCACTGACTACCCAGGTCAGGCTGGTCAGGTTGATGTGCAGGGTGGACATCACCAGCATGGCCAGGAACAGGAAGCCCAGGTAGCCCACCAGGGTCACCAGCGAGGCGCGCATGCCGGCGTCCATATCGGTTTCCGGCAGCAGGCGCTCGCTCAGCCAGCGCTTGACCACGCGAATGGCGAACCAGCCACCGAGGAAGATCGCCACGGCCAGGAAGATGTCCTGGGGCACGATGTTCAGGTTGCCCAGCACCTTGCCACCGGTGCCGTCCCAGTCCGCCAGGCTCAGCAGCAGCTCGCCGGGGCTGGTGCCCGATGGCATGAATATCAACAACGCAGCGGCAAACAGCAGCAGAGTACGGCCGATGCCCGCCAGCACCGTGCTGGCCTGGGCCTGGTGGCGTTGCTGCAGGCCCAGCGCCGAGGCCAGCGCCAGGCCACCAGGCTGGCGCGGTGACAGCAGGGTTTCGCACAGATCGCCGAACACGGTCACCAGCAGGTAGGCGCAGGTCACCACCACACTGACCCACAGCAGCTTGGCGGTGAGGAAGTAGGCCAGCGTCAGGTAACCGGCGAGCAGGGTCAGCAGGACCGCCGCCACCCACACCACGATCACGAACGGGATCAGCCCGGCCAGGCCCTTGGGACGCTCCAGGTCGTGCAGGCGGTGGGCGCGGCGATAGCGCAGCAGCGCCACGACGAACAGCAGCGACACCACCAGCGCGGTAACGCCGTTGGTAGCCAGGGTCAGCGCCAGGCTGGTGCCGATCACGCTGTTGATGCGCTCCTGGGTCAGCAGCACCATCAACGCCAGGGCCAGCACCTTGGGGAACCAGCCCAGCGCGCTGGCCACCTCGTCGGCGATCGGCGGCAGGCGCCAGGACGGGCGCTGCAGCATCAGCATGGCGCGGCCCAGGCCCGAAATAAAGGCACTGAAGATCACCAACGCCAGGATATGGTTGGTCAGGCTGGCGACGTCGGTACCCAGGTCGGCGCTGCTCTCCAGGCCCCAACGCAGCAGCGACACCGAGCCGGAGATGGTGCCCAGCGTGGCCAGGCTGACGCTCAGGGCCAGGGCGCTGCGGCGCAGGCGGCCTTCGGGCAGCCAGCGGATCATCGCATCGGCCAGCAGGCGCTCCAGCAGCCGCCGTACCAGGGTCCAGACCAGCACCGCCGCCACCAGCGCGGTGATGAACAACCAGCGGTGTTCGGCGCTGAAGGCACTGGCCATGGCGTCCGAGACTTCGCCGCGCAGGTCGCGCAGGCGCGCCACGTCGTCGTCGGTGGGGCGGATCAGGCTCGACCAGAACGCCGGGCTCAACGGGCTGGCGGCGCGGCTGGTGATCTGCGAGTTGAACAGGCTGCGGCGCAGGTTGACGATCTGCGTGGACAGGTCACGGGCCGACTGGGTCAGCGTGGTGGCGTCCTTCTGCTCGGCGACCACCTTGTTCTTTTCGTCAGTGAGCTGCTTGCGCTGCCGCGTCAGGCTCTCGGCCTCTTCGGCCATGGGCGGGCCGAGCACGTTGAGCTGGTCGTCCAGGCGCTGCACGTCGGCGGTGCGCTGGGTGGCCAGCGCATCGGCCTGGCGCTGCACCTGCAGGGCCGACTGGCGCAACTGCGCGAGCAGGTCGTCGTTGGCGTTGCTGGTGACGCCCTGGCGGATCTGGTCGAGTCGTTCGCTCAACTCTTCCAGGCTGGCGTTCTCGTCCAGCACCTGCTGCTCGGCCACGGCCAGGCGCGATGCCGGCGTGGCCGGGGCAGCCCAGGCCGGGACGGCCAGGCACAACAGCAGGGCGAAAATCCCCGCATAGAATCGGTCAAGGCTGACACGCCTCATCGAATGTTCCTCTACGCAACTCGACAGGGCGTGAATTCTACTCGGTCCGGGCGCTCAGGAGAGTGCCGTCTCTCGGTCCAGCAACTGACGCTTGCGCTCGATGCCCCAGCGGTAGCCACTGAGGTCACCGTCACGGCGCACCACCCGGTGACAGGGAATGGCCACGGCGATCGCGTTGGCCGCGCAGGCCTGGGCCACCGCCCGCACGGCCTTGGGCGCGCCGATACGCTCGGCGATGTCGGTGTAGCTGACCCTGGTCCCGGGCGGTACCTCCCGCAGCGCTTGCCAGACCCGCTCCTGGAACGCCGTGCCCTGCACATCCAGAGGCAACGCCAATCCCAGCGCCGGCGCCTCGACAAAGCCGATTACCTCGGCCACCAGCCGCTCGAAGGTGTCATCGCCGCCGATCAGGCGGGCCTTGGGGAATTTGTCCTGCAGGTCCTTGAGCAAGGGCTCGGGCTCGTCACCCAGCAGGATCGCGCAGATGCCCCGCTCGCTCTGGGCCACCAGGATCGCCCCCAGCGAGCACTGGGCCACGGCAAAATGGATGGTGGCACCCTGGCCGCCGGCACGGTACTCCCGCGGGCGCATGCCCAGCCGCTCGGCGGCGCTCTCGTAAAACCGGCTGTTGGAGTTGTAGCCCGCGTCGTAGATGGCCTCGGTGACGCTGTCGGCGGCATCCAGGCGCTGGCGCAGACGCTGGGCGCGGAAGGCTGAGGCATAGGCCTTGGGGGTCAGGCCGGTCTCGGCCTTGAACAGGCGATGCAGATGGAAGGGGCTGACGTTCAGCTCGCTGCCGAGCTGGTCGAGGTTGGGCGCGGTTTCACTGGCTTCGATCAGGCGGCAGGCGCGGGCTACAAGGTCGGTGCGCCGGCTGCCCTGCCCGGCCTTGCAGCGTTTGCAGGCGCGGTAGCCAGCTGCCTCGGCCTGGCCGGGGTCGGCAAAGAACTCGACGTTCTCGCGCTTGGCCAGGCGCGACTTGCAGGCGGGCTGGCAGTAGACGCCGGTGGTGCGCACGGCGTAGACAAAGTGGCCGGTGGCGGCGGTGTCGCGGGACTGCACGGCATGCCAGCGTTCAGCGTCGGTGGTGTAGGTGGTCGGGGCGGGGGTCATGGCGCCTCTCCTTGGTTCAATGCGCCGAGCTTGGCGGGTTGGCCGAAAGTGAACACTCCGAATCTTGCGTTATCTTCAACGGCCCAATCACGGGTCAAGCCCGCCACAGGTACCAGGCCGCCACGGTGCGATACGGGCTCCACGCCCCGCCCAATACCCGCATCTGCGCGGGCGTCGGCGCCTTGTCCAGGCCCTTCATGCGTCGATACCCCTCACGCACGCCAAAATCATCCACCGGCAGGATATCCGATCGCTCCAGGCTATAGATCAGCAGCATTTCCACCGTCCAGCGCCCCACTCCGCGCAGCGCCACCAGGCGCTCGACCAGTGCGGCATCCGACATATGCAGCGCCTCTTCCCGGCTGGGCACCACACCCTCCACACGCGCCTGGGCGATCCCGTGAACCGTGGCGATCTTGCTCGCGGATAGCCCACAGGCGCGCATCGCCTCCGGCGTCACCGCCAGCAATTGTTTGGGCGAGGGAAACGCTCCCTCCGGGAACAGCGCCAGCAATCGCCCGAGGATCGCCTCGGCCGCCCGCGCATGCAACTGCTGGTAGGCGATGGCCCGCACCAGCGCTTCGTAAGGCTCGCGCCCGGGCGTGGCCCGATGCAAACAGGGGCCCACGGCGGCAATATGCCGCGCCCAGTCCGCATCCTGCACGGCCAACCAGGCAGCGGCATCGTCAAAGGCCTGCGGGGAAAGGTCTGCAAGGATCATTGTTGGCGTTCCCATGGACACAGCCTCCCAGCCTAACCCAACCGTTCATCGGTGAAACGCTCAATCTTGCGCATCTAATCGCTGGCATACCATTGATCCGCCCGTGGCGCCCCGCATAGAATTGAGAACTATTAACAATCACATTATCCGGGCAGGCTCTCCAGACGATGCAGATCGAAGACACGCTGAAACCGGCCGAGGTCGATCTGCTCTATCAGGCCCATCACCGCTGGCTGCGCGGCTGGCTCGGCGCCCGGGTGGGTTGCCGGGAGAACGCCGCCGACCTGGCCCAGGACACCTTCGTACGCCTGCTCAAGGCGCGCCAGGCCTCCCCACTCAAAGAGCCACGCGCCTACCTGAGCAGCATCGCCCGTGGCCTGATGATCGACCAGTTCCGCCGTCGCGCCCTGGAAAAAGCCTACCTGGAAAGCCTGGCCAACCTGCCGGAACAAGAGGCGCCCAGCGAGGAGCAACGCCTGTTGATCCTCGATACCCTCGAGCGCCTCGACCTTGCCCTGCAACGCCTCAAGCCCCGGGCTCGCCAGGCCTTCCTGCTGGCCCAGCTCGACGGCCTCAGCCTGACGCAGATCGCCCAGCGCCTGGACGTTTCCCGGGCCACGGTGGAACGCGACCTGGCCAAGGCCCTGGGCGTCTGCTACCGGATGCGCTATGCCGACGCCTGACCAGATACCGACCCAGGCCCAGATCGACCAGGCCATCGAATGGCTGGTCAAACTGCGCTACGACAGCCCCGGCCCGCGTACCGAACAGCAGTTCCAGCGCTGGCTGGCCAGCCACCCGCAGCATGCCCAGGCGTGGCAGCGGGTCAGCAGCCTCGGTGACGAACTGGCCAGCCTGCCCGCCGAGCTGAGTCGGCAGACCCTCGCCGGTACCGAGCGCCGACGCATGAGCCGGCGCGACCATCTCAAGCTGCTGTCGGTATTGGCCCTGGGCGGCGCCGCCGGCTGGGCGGCGCGTGAACCGCTGGGCCTGTCGGCCTGGATGGCCGACAGCCGCACCGCCATCGGCGAGCGCCGTGAACTGCTCGGCAGCGACGGCAGCCTGATCCGCCTGAACACCGCCAGTGCCATCGACCTGCGCTACAGCGCCGACCAACGCCGGCTGACCCTGCTGCGTGGCGAAATCAGCCTGGACAGCAACGTCAACGACAACCGCCCGTTCAGCATCAACACCCCGGTTGGCACCCTCGGCACCCAAGGCGGCCAACTGCTGCTGCGCGAGAACGACCAGGGCCTGCTGCTGACCGTGCGCCGCGGCGAGGTGACGTTGTTCCCCGCCTCCAGCGCCGCGCATTCGGTCAAGCCTGGCGAGGTGCTGCAGGTGTTCGCCCAAGGCGACTACCGGCCTGCCACCGTACATGGCGACCTCTGGGGCTGGACCGACGGCGTGCTCAGCGTGCAGCAGATGCCCCTCGGCGAGTTCATCGACGAGCTGTCGCGCTACCGCCCCGGCGTGTTGCGCTGCGCGCCGGAGGTGGCCGGGCTGAAGGTTTCCGGCACCTACCAGCTGGCCGACACCGATCAGGCCCTGCTGCTGGTCGCCCGTAGCCTGCCGGTGCGCGTCGACTACCGCACACGCTATTGGGTGAGCATCGGCGCCGCCTGAACAATTGATGAAAATAAATGAGGTGGAATCTCATTCTCGTCCGGCCTGAAGGAAAACAAGCCCGAACAGTGGTCTGACAACCTTCAGGAGCGCTTCATGATTCGCCCGTGTTCCCCTCGCAACGCCACCCTGCGCCATGCCATCCACGCTGCCGCCCTCGGCCTGGGCATGGCCTGCGCAGGCGTGCTGCCGCCAGTCGCCGTCGCCGCGCCCGCCAGCCAGAGCCAGCAGCGCGACTGGAACATCCCGGCCGGCCCGTTGGCCGCCGCGCTGGACCAGCTGGCGCGCCAGGGTGGGCTGAACCTGTCATTCGACGCCGGCAGCCTGCAGGGCAAGACCACCCAAGGCGTGCGGGGCCGGCATGACAGCGCGCAGGCGTTGCAGATCCTGCTGCAGGGCAGCGATGTGCAGGTCCAGCAGGAAAGCGAAAAAAGCTTCCTGCTGATACCCGCCCTGGAGGTGGGCGATGCCCTGCAACTGGGCGCCACCAGCATCTCCAGCAACCGCCTGGGCGAGACCACCGAGCACAGCGGCTCCTACACCACCGGGGCGGTCACCATCGGCAAGACGCCGCAGAGCATCCGCCACACGCCGCAATCGGTGACCGTGGTCACCCGCCAGCGGATCGACGACCAGAACATCACCAACCTCACCAACCTGCTCGAGCAGACCCCAGGCGTGGTGGTCAACCTGACCGACAGCGAGCGGGTGCAGTACTACTCGCGCGGCTACCAGATCGACGCCATCCAGTACGACGGCGCCACCGTGGTGCAGAGCAGCGGCGGTGGTTCGTTCATCCAGAGCGATTCGGCGATCCTCGACCGCGCCGAAATCCTGCGCGGCGCAACCGGCATGCTGCGCGGCGCCGGCAACCCCTCCGGCACCGTCAACCTGGTGCGCAAGCGCCCCACCTATGAGTTCCAGGGCGAAGGCAGCGTCACCCTCGGCACCTGGGATGCCCAGCGCTACGTCGCCGACCTTTCCGGCCCCTTGACCGAGACTGGCAACGTGCGTGGCCGGGTGATCGCGGTGCATGACGAGAAGGACCACTTCCAGCAATCGCGCCAGGAGCGCAAGGATGTGCTGTACGGGGTCATGGCCTTCGATCTCGACGACAGCACCACCCTGACCACTGGCCTCGAGTGGACCCAGCTCGACGCCACCGGCGCCTGGGGCAACCTGCCGGCCGACTACGACGGCTCGCCACTGCCGTTCGGCCGCAGCACCTACCTGGGCGCCGACTGGAACCGCTGGAACCGCAGCAACCTGCAGGCCTTCGCCGAGCTCGAGCATCGCTTCGACAATGACTGGACGCTCAAGCTGATGGCCCAGCGCACCCACTTCGAGCTGGACGACAACGGCTTCAAGCAGACCTACTTCAGCCGTGCCACCGGCACCGCCAACCCGACCCGCAACCCTTACCTGATGAGCTACCAGGTAACCGAAGGCGATGGCGGCGAGAGCCTGCAGAACAACCTCAGTGCCACCCTCAACGGCCCGTTCGACCTGCTCGGTCGCAGCCACGAGCTGATGCTGGGCGTCGAACGCATCCGCAACGACTCCTACGCCTCGGCCACCAACAATGTGCAATCGGGCGTGTTCGACATCCGCACCTGGGACCCGAAGACCAGCCTGGCCAACCCGAGCATCGACATCACCGCCCACCCGGTACGCACCCGCACCACCCAGGAAGGTGCCTATGCCACCTGGCGCATCTCCCTGGCCGATCCGCTCACCGCGATCATCGGCGCCCGCGCCAACTGGTACGACTACGAGCAGGAAAACAACACCAAGGCCAACGGCAAGTTCAGCGTCGACAACGAGATCGTGCCCTACGCCGCGCTGATCTACGACCTCAACGAGAACTTCAGCACCTACGCCAGCTACACCGAGATCTTCAACCCGCAGACCAACACCGATGCCGCAGGCTCCGTGCTCGAGCCGGTCACCGGCGAAGCTTACGAGACCGGGATCAAGGGTGAGTTCTACGAGGGCCGGCTGAACACCTCGCTGGCGTTCTTCCGCATCTACCAGGTCGGCAACGCACTGGACGACCTCAGCGGGCCGAACCCGTGCCTGCCCAACTACACCAGCGGCTATTGCAAGGTCGCCGCGGGCAAGAACCGCAGCCAGGGCTTCGAGCTGGAGATTTCCGGCGAAGTGCTGCCGGGCTGGAACGTGACCGGCGGCTACACCTACAACACCACCGAATACCTCAAGGACACCACCGGCAACAACGGCAACCCGATCCGCACCACCGACCCCAAGCGCATGCTGCGCCTGTTCACCAGCTATCGCCTGCCGGGCGAGCTGCAGGCCTGGACCGTGGGCGGCGGCGTGCAGGCGCAGAGCGCCATCTACAACCGCAGCGGCACAGCCGAAGCTTCGCAGTCGGGGTATGCGGTGTACAACGCGATGGTGAACTACCGCTTCAACGACAACTATTCGTTGCAGTTGAACGCCAACAACCTGTTCGACAAGAAGTACTACCGCCAGGTGGCGCCGACGCCGACCGGGTACTACTGGGGCGATCCGCGCAATGTGTCGGTGACCTTGCGCGGAACGTTCTGACCTACCGTTCGATGGCTGGGGGTCAGTCCGCCACAGCCTGAAGCTTGCCTGCCCGGCGATAGGCCTGGCGGGCGAAGCACACGAACAGCCCCGCCATCAGCGCCAGCGCCATGGGCAGGCCATGGGGCGCCACGTCCATCGCCGCGCCGCTGACCAGCGGCCCGACCAGGCTGCCGACGCCCCACAGCAAGCCGACGCTGGCGTTCGCCGTGACCAGGTCCTGGCCTTTGAAGCGCTGCCCGATCAGTACCAGCGCCAAGGTATAGATGCCCCCCGCCACCGCGCCGAGCACCACCAGCAGCGGCCACAGCAGCCAGGTCATCTGCAGCAGCCAGGGCAAGGCGATGCCGATAATCATTGCCACCAACCCGCACACCAGGTGCAGCCCGGTGCGCTCTACCCGGTCGGCGAGCCAGCCCAGCGGCAGCTGGAAGAGCATGTCGCCGGCGAACACCACGGTCACCATCAGCGCCGCCACGCCCACGGCGAAACCATGGCTGGTGGCGTACACCGGCAGCAGCGACAGCACCACGGCATCGAAGAACGAGAAGAACAGCACCGCCACGCACAAGGCCGGGGCCACACGGAAGAAACCGGCCAGGCCGAAGCTCTTGGCGTCTTCCTCATGCTCGACATGATCGTTGGGCACGGTGAACAGGATGCACAGCAAGGCCAGGCCATAACAGAGGGTGACCACGCCGGTCAGCCATGGGCTATTGGCGCCCAGCAACGCGAGCAGCGCCGGGCCGAGTACCTGGAAGCCGGTGAAGCTGGTGGCGTATAGGGCCATGATCTTGCCGCGGTTGTGCTCCGGGCACAGTTCGTTGACCCACGACTCGCCGAGGATGATCGCGATGCCCATGCCAATACCGAGCCCAAGGCGCAGCAGCGCCAGCCACAGCATCGAGTCGAAGGCCCACTCGAGCAAGGCGATGCTCAGGGTGCAAAGACTGAAGCTCAGCAGATAGATGACGCGGCGGGTCAGGTGCCGGCAACAAGCGTCGACCATGAACGCCGAGAGCATCATGCCCGCCGCCGGGATCGCCGAGATGATGCCGATCTCCAGGGTCCCCGCCCCCGCTTCGTGCAGGCGCAACGACACCAGCGGCAGGCTCGCCCCAAGGCTGAAACCGACCACCGACACGGCGAACAACAGGCCCGCCAGCAAACGCATGTTCATGTACCACTCCTTGCAAGCCGGCGCGCAGGGGCTCAGGCCCTGGCCGACTGGAAAATCCGCTGAAAGATGTTCGAACGCAGACGCCCGCCGTCACGCCGGGAAGGCGCGCTACGCAGGGGCGCGGATCAGTTCAGGGCAAGGTGTGGCGAGAAGGTGAAGGCGAACAGCACGCTGCGTCGACGCTTGAGCACCGTGTCGCTCGGCCACGCGCGGCGCGCTGTCGGGGCGACAGGCTGGCGATGTGGGCGAAGACTACGGGTACGGCGCATTGCATCGGCTACGCAGGTATTGAGGAGGCGGCACTCTAGGCCAAGGTGATCCGGACCGTCAATCGCCACAGTGGCTTCGCCCTCTCTGTGGACGCTGCCGCGCTACAACGCCCGCTGAAAGTCGTAAGCGGAGCAGTGCTGATTTTTTACGACTTTCCCCATTCCCTGTAGTCCATTTCCCAAACATACTCCCAAGCCCTTTCAAGCCATTGCGGTGCTCTGGGTTGGCCTCTAGTCTCGGGCGGTCGCTGCAAAATCAGCGACCGGCTTTGACAGGCCGCTCTGAACAAAACCGCATGGCGCTGCTTTATGGCGGCTGTGCGTGGGGCACCTTGTGTGCGCCGGTTTCTGGTCTTGTTCACCGGTCTGTCAACCCATGTACAGCTGCCACTTTGCAGATGCCGGTACAGGCGCCGACGCTGCATTAAGCCCGCTTCACGCAGCTAAGTACTGAGAAGTCCTGGCGTGGGAGCGGGCTTGCCCCGCGATGGCGCCCGCACAGGCACCGACCATTTCAGGGAGAACAACCATGACATCACCGGGATCATGGAGGAAAAGCCCCATCTGCTCTGGGCGTCGTATTACCTGAGCGCGCTGGCCAAGGCGCTGATGGATGATGCCGAGCTAGGCATGAAGCGCTGACACCTCAAAAGCATCGCGCAGGCAAGACGCCTGAGCGCAAACGCCCGGGCGCCGGCTTGTCGCGGCGGCGAAAGGGGCGCACAGCGCCCCTACCCTCTCAGCGCTTGCCGGTGGAAGGCAAGAACACCGCCAGCAACCCAAACAACGGCAGGAACGAGCAAACCCCGTACACATACTCGATCCCACGCAGGTCGGCCACATACCCCAGCAGCGCCGCGCCGATCCCGCCAAACCCGAACATCAGCCCGAAGAAGATCCCAGCGATCATCCCCACATTGCCCGGCACCAGCTCCTGGGCATACACCACGATGGCCGAGAACGCCGAAGCCAGGACAAAACCGATCACCACGCTGAGCACAGTGGTCCAGAACAGGTCGGCATAGGGCAGCGCCAGGGTGAACGGTGCCACACCCAGGATCGAGAACCAGATCACCGCCTTGCGCCCGATGCGGTCACCGATGGGTCCGCCAAAGAAGGTGCCCGCCGCCACCGCGCCAAGGAACAGGAACAGGTGCAGCTGCGAACTGGCCACCGACAGCTGGAACTTCTCGATCAGGTAGAAGGTGAAGTAACTGGTGAAGCTGGCCATGTAGAAGTACTTGGAAAACACCAGCAGGCCCAGCACCACCAAGGCCATGATCACCCGCTGGCGCGAGATGCCGTGGGTGGCCTGCACCGTCTTGCGCGCCTTGGCCTGGTTCAGGTGCTCCTTGTACCAGCGGCGCAGCATCAGGGTCACGGCAAAGAAGAACAGCCCGGCCACGCCGAACCAGGCCACGTGGGTCTGGCCGAAGGGAATGACGATTGCCGCCGCCAACAACGGGCCAAGGGCGGAGCCTGCGTTGCCGCCAACCTGGAAGCTCGACTGGGCCAGGCCGAAGCGCCCGCCCGAGGCCAGCCGGGCGATGCGCGAGGTCTCCGGGTGGAAGGTCGAGGAGCCGATGCCCACTAGCGCCGAGGCCAGCAGAATCATCGGGAAGCTGCCAACGAAGGCCAGCATCACGATCCCCACCAGGGTGCACAGGGTGCCCAGCGGCAACAGGTTCGGCGTGGGCCGCTTGTCGGTGAAGAAGCCCACCCACGGCTGCAGCAGCGACGCAGTGATCTGGAAGGTCAGGGTGATCAGGCCGATCTGGGCGAAGCTCAGGTTGTAGTTGGCCTTGAGCATCGGGTAGATCGCCGGCAGCACGGCCTGGATCAGGTCGTTGATCAGGTGCGCCAGGGCACAGAAACCAATGATGCTCATCACCAGCGGCGTGGCCGGGTTTGCCGGGCTGCTCGCGCTGGAAGTCGGGGTGCTGCTGATGGCCATGGGCTGGATGTCCGTCTGCGGGTTGGGATCCGATTATCGTGAAACAAATAGATACGAAGCTACCTTTTTATTTGCGCGAGCCTTCCATCCGACACGTACTTGTAAATAATTCTCAATATATTTAGCATCCTTTCTCCTCTTCCCTGTGAACGCTGGGCGAAACCGCCCGCCCTCTGCGAGCAGACCGATCCCATGAGCCCGATGCCCGCCTTGCAGCCCACGCCCGACCCCGAGCAGGAAGCCCTGGACTGGTTCTCGCGCCTGCGCCAACCCGGCTGTGACGAGGCCCTGCGCCAGACATTCGCCAGCTGGTGCCAGGACCCGCTCAACGCCAGGGCCTATGCCCAACTCGAAGCTTACTGGCAGCAGTTGCAGGTGCCGGCCGCCCGGCCACGACCACGGGTCGCCAAGGTGCGCCGCAGCCGTGCCGGGCTGTGCCTGGCGCTGCTGTTCCTGATGCTGGTGGCGGCACTGGCCTGGCTCTACTGGCCACTGATGCAGCGCCTGGGCAGTGAATTGCACACCGACAGCGGCGAACGCCGTAGCGTGCGCCTGGCCGACGGCTCGACCCTGCACCTGGACAGCGCCAGCGCGATGAATGTCGACCTGCGTGGCCGCACCCGCCAACTGCATCTGGTGCAGGGCCAGGTTTACTTGGAAGTAATGCTTGATGGCCGCGCCATGGAGGTGCAGGTCGATGACACCCGGATCCAGGTGTTCGGTACCCGCCTGCAGATCGCCCGCCATGCCGACCACGACGAACTGGTGGTGCTCAGCGGCAAGGCCGCAGTCCTGCAGGGTGGCGACCAGCGCCTGGTGAATGCCGGTGAGCGGGTGACGTTCAGCGAAAGCCGCATCAATCCGGTCGAAAAGATCGATGCCAAATTGGCCGATGCCTGGCGCAACGGCCAATTGAAGGCCAGGAGCCTGCCGTTGAGCGAAGTGCTGGAGCGCCTGGCCGATTACCGTGGCCAGCGTGTCTGGATGATGAACGAGCAAGCAGCCTATCAGCGGGTCAGCGGTGACTTCGACCTCGACCACCCGACGCAGAGCCTCGAGCGCCTGGCCGCCGATCAGCAATTGCGCCTGCACAGCCTGCTCGGCCACTGGCTGATCGTGCGCTGAGGCGCCCTTCCCGGCTAAGCGTTTGAAAGGTTGGAAAATTTTTTTGAAAACGTTGTTGACAGGATCGCGATTCGAGCTAATAATGCGCGCCAAGTTGGCTACATAGCTCAGTTGGTTAGAGCATAGCATTCATAATGCTGGGGTCCGGGGTTCAAGTCCCTGTGTAGCCACCACCTTCTAAAAGGGCTTATCGAAAGATAAGCCCTTTTTTTATGCTAAAAATTTCTTGCTCGTGCGCAACAACCAGGCACGACTCGGAAGCACTCGGCTTCACCGCCGTGCCCGCCCACACTTCAAACCGGCTCGTAAGACGCCATAAACTGATCCGCCGTGGCGATCACGCGCTTGAGTCCGAACAACGAAATGAGCACGTCATCGCCCGGTGCCTCCGAGGGCGACACATGGATGGCCGTACGCTCGCCGCGCTCACCAAGTAGCTGCTGAACATTGCTGTCTCGCAGTGAATGGCCGATGACCACAAGCTCATGCCTCTTGACCAGTTCCCGGATACTTTCGAAGACAGGCGTGCGCATACTGGAGGGTAGATCCGCACTGGTGATAATCAGCGAAGAGGGATCGGATGCGCTTCCCACGATCTTGTAGAGCGTTAACCCCTCGAAATCATCGTCTGGCAGCGCATCGTGAGGCTGAACAACACGGTAACGGATCCGCAGAAACTCACAGGCCCTCTCGAACAGAAGGTCGTAATTAGTAGTGACAATAACCTGAAAACTCACAACTGCACGCAGGTGCGCCAGGGTTGGCAGCACTGTCTGCGGCGTGTTCAGAAAATCCAGTACGCGCTGCTGCAAACGCGACGCACCAAATTTGGCTTGGTAGTAACCTGCCAATTCACTGAAGCTATATCGAACCTCGCTCACCTCTCCCTCCCAGAGGTCTCTTGCAAACGCCTCCATCAGCAACTGGGCAGTGGGGTAACCGGCCGCGACCGACATCCCGGCACCGGCAATCAGCACGCGTCCCGAGCGCTGGAGCGGCCGGATAGCGACAGCCGGCAAAGGAGTGCTGGACGGGCGGCGTGCTTCAGCCTCTTGGATGAGCTGCCTGGCCAAGGCATTTGTCCACAGCTCAGTGATCGACTCACCAACATGGGCAGCAAGATCATCTGCCCACTCGAACTCTCGTCTGAAAACCCCATCATTCCAGTGCGCCACCTCTTCTCGAAAGTCATCACGCTGCTTGTTTGCTGGATCGTAGGAGCTGGCGTAAGGCAGACGCTTGGTGAAAACCAGCATCGGCTTGTTCGCTGCCTTTGCGGCCTCAAACTCCAGATGCGTCACCGACTTTCCTGACTCGGCACCATATCCCGAGTCAGGAACCCAACCGTAGCGATCACCAAGAATCAAGATAAACAGGTGAGACTCTTCAATCGCCTGGCGCAGCGTCGCCCAACTCGTAGTGGTACTCGATGGCATTGTCTCTGCGTGGACAGGCTCTAGCCCCATTTCAGCGAGACGCTTGACGACGGCACGCCGCTCGTTGCCGAGGTCCTGCATGGTGCTGCTGATGAATGCGCGAAGTTTGCTTGCCACGTTCAACCACTCCCTGGAAAAACTCGCCGAGATGAAATCAACGCAGATTACCAGAGCGCCATCACTGCGCCACCTCGAAGTATCTAGTGGACTGCGGTCCACGCCACGCTAAAGCCCAGGCCAATGAGTGCCATGCCGATCGTTCGATCAATCACCACCTGCCGCTCGATCATCGCCCGACGCAGCAGGTGATTGGAAAAGAACACCGCCACCAGGCTGAACCACACCCAATGGGCGAACGACATGAACGCGCCATAGGCGAAGTCCAGCGCCAGCGGGCTGCCCGGCTGCACCACCTGGGTGTAGGCGCTGACCACGAAGAGCATGGTCTTGGGATTAAGCGCGTTGGTCAGAAAGCCCGTGCGCAACGCGCTCGCCACGCTGGACGCGCCTTGCGCCAGGCCGTCGAGGCTGATGCGCGTGGTGTTGGTCAGCGATTTATAGCCCAGGTACACCAGGTAGCCCGCCCCCACTACCTTCATGGCCAGGAACAGGGTCGGGCTCTGACTGATGATCACGGCGATGCCGAGCACGGTGTACAGCACATGCACTTGCACGCCCAGGGCGATGCCTGCCGCGGCAGCGAGGCCAGCCTTGCGACCTTGTGCGTAACTGCTGCGGGTGACCATGGCGAAGTCGGCGCCAGGACTGATGACAGCCAGGATGGTGAACAGGGCTACGGCGATGAGTTCGTTCACAAACAGGGATCCTCGATGAAAATTCACGTAATATGGGATTATCCTGTTGCCTTGAACGAGTAAAAATCGATTTATAGTCTGGCTAACCTGCTAGTTTTACTCACCTATCTGCATTGAATCGACTTGCCCCGCCGACAAAGCCGAAACAGGCCAGCACATGAAACTGCCTCCCCTTACCGCCTTTCGCTACTTCGACATCGCCGCTTGCACTGAAAGCTTCGTGCGCGCCGCCGAGCAGCTGCATGTCACCCACGGCGCCGTCAGCCGCCAGGTGCGCCTGCTCGAGGAAAGCCTCGGCGTGGCACTGTTCGAACGGCGCAACCGGGCAATCTTTCTCACCCCCGCCGGTCGCGAGTTGCACAGCACCACCCAGTCGATCTTCGAGCAATTGGAGGGCGCCGTGCAGCGCCTGCAACAGCAGCCTGAAGACAACGTACTGGTGGTCTCCTGCGAGCCGACCATCGCCATGCGCTGGCTGATCCCGCGCCTGCCGCGCTTTCACGCCGCACACCCCGACCTGCAGCTGCACCTGGTGGCGGCCGGCGGGCCGGTGGACTTCGCCCGTGGCGGCATCGACCTGGCACTGCGCCGCGATGACTTCCATTGGGATCGCCAGTTGCACAGCCTGAAGATCTGCGATGAGTGGATAGGCCCGGTCGCAAGGCCAGACTTCAAGGGCCAACGCCTGCTGCACAGCGCCACCCGCCCCGATGCCTGGGCCACCTGGCTACGCCTGAGCGGCCAAGGCATCCGGCACACGGCGCGCAGCGACTTCGAGCACTTCTACTTGTCGATCCAGGCTGCCAGCGCGGGCATGGGGCTGGCCATCGCCTCGGCGCTGATGGTTCGCGACGAACTGGACAATGGCCAGCTACAGGCGCCGTACAGCTTCCTGCGCGACGGCTCCGGCTACCACCTGCTCAGCCCGCAGCCGCTGGACGACGGCAGCAAGCGCCAGCGCTTCGCGCAGTGGGTCGGCGACGAATGCCAGGCCTGCCTGGCTCACCTGGGCTTGCTGCAGAACGACGACCCGGCCCCGCCGTCACCGCCCCAGGTGCGATAGCCGGCCGTGTCGATATGGATACGCCCCGAGGGGTAACGGCCAAGCCCCATGTTCCAGGCCTGGCCGTGCTGCTGCCAGAAGCGGCACAGCGGGTTCGGGTCGGCCCAGGGTGGCAGCAGCAGGTCGACGGCGAAGGCGCGCATGTGCGCACTGCTCGGCGCGCCGCCGGCACAGGCATTGAGCCGGGGATCGCGGTAGGCCGACACCACTTCGAACTGACGCAGGATGCCCTGCTGGTCCAGGGTCTTGATCAATGCCAGCGTCGAACGCACCGCCGGCCAGTGGCTCGCCGGCGGCACCGCAAAGGGTGAAGCCTTGCACAGGCGCCAGTCCGAGGCCGAACGCAGCAACTGATGGATCGGCACCACGCCATACAGCCGGGCGTCCACCAGCATTTCACGAAACCTGCGGTTCTCGTGATCCCCGGCCCACTGGGCGAACATCCACACATCGCGCTCATCGGCCTGCACCGCACCCAGCCCGACCAGCGCGCTAGCCAATAGCCATATCCTGGCGCTTTTCATTCCCCCACCTCTTCATCCACCATGGGCGGTCCGCCGTCCTGGCGGCCACTGACAAGGAGTTAAGCATGCACAAGATTGCTGTATCGGGCCTGGCCGCCCTCGCCTTCAGCGGCCTGGCCATGGCCGACGCGCAGATCGACCTGGGCGATGCCCAGCGGGTCACCCGGCTGTTCGCCTATCCCAACAACTGCAACGTGATCTGCTACCGCGACTGGACACTCGAACAGACCGTCGAGCACTACCTCACCCAGAGCGTGCAGCGCGACGGCTATGCCAATGCCAAGGTCACGGTGAACCGCGACAACGACAAGCTGCACGCCAGCATCACCGACGTACCGGCGAGCTACGCCGAACCCTTGCGCAAGCTGCTCGACAGCGGCGAGCTGGCCTACCAGGGCGCCACCCGCCTCAACCAGAAAGGCGGCTGGGACTATAGCTGGTACCTGTTCCTGCCCCTGGGCATGGCCCTGGAGAACCGTCGCAGCATCGAACTGCTGCACTTCCCGCCGGACTATTCGCTGACCCGCTACCAGGACTACCTGAAGTCCAACACCACCGACCGTTGGGCGCAGCTTCTGACCTTCAATGGTGTCGAGGCTGCCCAGACCCCGGCCTACCAAACCATCGTCGACATCGCCCCGATCGCCGCGCCGGCCAGCGCCGGCAAGGACCTGGAAGGGGTCTACAGCTACTTCAACGACTACCAGGTGCGCATGGTCAAGGAAGTGGCCCTGACCCACGATGGCAAAGGCGCCTTGCCGATGGTCGCGTTCGGCGCGCCGGTACGGGCCTGGATCCAGCAGCAGTATGGGCCGAAGGTCAACGTGCTCGGCCTGGTGAGCATCAGCCCCGAGGCCAACAGCGCCAAGGTGCCCGTGCTCGGCGCCAACCACCCGAGCGCGATCTGGTACGCCGCCGACCCGAAAAGCTACGACGGCGACCAGGACAAGGCCGATGCCGCAGGCCTGAAGATGATGGGCCAGGACCTCTCCGCCGCGTGCTGGCAGGCCGGCATGGGGCGCAACCCGCAGGCCGATGCAAAGCTCACCCTGGATGCCTGCACCAGCAAGTGGCAGGTAACCCAGAAGAAGCAGACCTGCGAATTGTTCTACCGCACCATTCGCGAGATGACTCCGGAGCAGGCGGCAGCCAAGTGCAATACCGGAACGGTGACGCGCAGCTTGCGCGACCTGCGTAAACCTTTGGAAACGAATGGCTCGGATCAGGCGCTTTGATGAGCATTTTGCGCACGGCATAATCTGTCCACCGCTCAGCCCCGAAACAATGACTCGGTTCATTGGCTATCAGGGTGAAGAAACCGGCCTCGTGCCGGTTTTTTCGTTTTTGGACACGACAGGAAGTCGGCCATGCGCAAGAACGCTACCCAACTAGGCGACGAAAGCCTTGCCGAGGCATTCAGCCGATTGCTGCACCAGGCAATCGCCCTGCAAGAGGCAGGCGGGTCGACGCATCATGCGCAACAGGTGACCGAGTTCAGCTACCTCCTGACACCGAAGCAGCTCGAACGCATTCGTCGCATCTGCAGGCAAATGAATTGGCCCGTGCCACAGTGCCGGGGCATTCGAATCGACCTCCAGGCCATCCTTCATCCTTTGCACGCCAGAGAGACGAAGGATCGATGCACGCCGCAGGAGACACTACAGATTCTGATCAACGCTTACAGCGCCTACAGCCAGGTCGGACTGAACAAGCCCAAGCATGGTCAAGGCATCCTGTTCAATACCGGCCGCAAGGTCAGGATCGGCAAAGGCAGCTATTACGCAGTGGCTGTCGTGAGAATCTGTAGCGCGGAAGGCAAAACGTACTTGGCCCCCGTTACGGCGTATCACGCAACGGAGGCCAAGATTCGGAATATTTCATGACTACGGAGGAAGGACGGCCTCGAAGGCAGGTCTCCCGCACCGAAGCGGAACAACCCATGCGCCTGCGAATTCCCTTCATATGACCCCGGTTGCCCAGGGCCTACGCAGCACCGCCGACAAATTTTCTGCTGTCTACGTAGTCGGAGTCCATCCTAGAAGGGGGCGGCCGGATTTGCAAACCCGTCTGGCGGAACGCGAAGCCCCCAGGCCCCGATCAGTCTTCCAGCAACGTACAGGCCATCACCAGCGCATCTTCTCGCCCGCCCGCCATCGGGTAGTAGTCACGGCGCCGGCCGACTTCATTGAAGCCATAGCGCTCATACAAGCGATACGCCGACTGGTTGCTGGCACGCACTTCCAGGAAACACTCCCGGCCATTGAGCTGGTAGGCCCGGGCCATCAAGTGCTCAAGCAGGCGCAGGCCGAGGCCACAACCCTGGTTCTCCGGCTTGACGGTGATGTTGAGCAGGTGCGCCTCGTCGATGATCACGTTGATCACGCCATGGCCGACCTGCTGCTGGCCGTCGAACATCAGCCACACTTCGTAGGACTTCAGCGCATCCTGGAAGATGCCGCGGGTCCAGGGATGGCTGAAGGCGGCATATTCGATCTTCAGCAGGGTATCCAGATCCGCCTCGGTCGCCGGGCGGAAACTGATCGAGTCACTCATTCAACGCGTTTCCAGCGCGCCATCAGCTGGCGCATGGCTTTCCAGACGTCCGCCTTGCGCTGCGGCTCGTCCATCAACAGTTCAAGGCCGGGCAAGGCCCAGGCATCGCCGAGCAGGTCGACCTTGAGTTCTTGGTAATAAGCTTCGCCGTCTGCCTGGCCGGCGAAGCGAATGGCCGGCAGGCCGATCAGCCACAGGCAGGCGCACGGCGCCTCTTCCAGGCGCGCGGCGATAAAGCCCTGGACAAAGTCCCGGGCGGCATCCGGCCCCTGGTCCATGTTGCCGCGCATCAGCAACGGCCAGCGTACCGGCTCGCCAATGATCTGCGGGGCGTCCGGCAGGCCGGCGGCGCGCAGCATGTCCTTGAGCAGCAGGTAGGACGGGTCGCGGCTCTGGAACGGCTGGCCGGTGGCCAGTTCCACCAGCAGCAGACAGTCGCCGGCACGTAGCAACTGCAGGGCGAAGCGCGGTGGTGGCACAGGCGCCGGGCGCGGCGCGGGAGGCTCTGCCTCTGCCTCGACCGGCTTGGCGGCGACTTTCGGCGCGCTGCCCGGGCGCGGGATCTCGATCTTCGGCCGCTCGGCACGTGCCTGAGGGGCTGCCGGGGTGGCGCTCGGCGCAGGCGCAGGCGCGGGAGCGACCGGACGCACCTCGAAGTCGACCTCATCGAGCGGTGCCACCGGCAACAGCAGCTCTGGCCGTGACGGCGCGGCGAACGGCAGTTCGGCGCGCGGCAGCCAGTGCACCACTTGCATGGCGGACAGGTAGGCGCGGCGGCGGGACTCGATCAGCAAGGCGCGGGTATCCGGTGGATAGTCGAAACAGTCGGGCATTCTAACGCTGTTGACCTGGATGCGCCGCAACAGATTGTCGGTCATCGTGCTCCCACGCCCCTTGGTGGGCCGGTGAATCCCCCCTTGAGCATCAGGGTTATCCCCATAACAGACCAAGGGGTGAAATCCTCCCCCCCGGATGCAGTACAATCGCCGCTTTTATTTGGCAACGAGTCGACCCGCCAATGATCGAACCCAAGCGCGTCCTGCGCGCCCTAGCCGAACACTGGGCCTTGATCGAGCCGCTGTGCGAGCGCTTCGACCAGGGCACCCTGAGCCTGGTCGAGCTGCGCCAGCAACTGGCCCGCCAGCAGGTGGAAAGCACCCCGCAGGACATCACCCAGCTGCTCGACGTGTGGATCCGCCTGGACATCCTGGTCCCGGTGGCCAAGAGCCCGAACCGTTTCGAGCTCAACGCGCAGATCCACGACTTCCTCGCCTACCTGCGCCGCGAGCACCGGCTGGGCCTGTGCCTGGAGATCGAGGCCTACCTGCGCCACCTGGAACGCCTGGCCGGACATATCCAGGACGCCTTCGACAACCGCGACAGCGACGACCTGGCGCGCCAGCTGCGCCTGCTCGACATGCGCGTGCGCGATGTACTGAAAAAGCTCGACAACGACGAGCAGGCGCTGGTGGCCGTGGCCGAGCGGGCCAAGACCAGCAACCGCCAGATCCCCCTGCGCCAGCGCTACGCCGAGGTACTGGCGACCTGGGACGAGTACGTCGAGCCGATGATCCAGCTGGTCAACGCCGACGGCGCCTTCGAGCAGGGCGTGCGCAAGGTCGAGACCGTGCTGCTGCGCCTGCTGGGTGAGCAGGCGCGCCTGGGCCACCTGGTCGACGACGACATGCTGCTGCGCACCCACGCGCGCATCCTCGAGATGCAGACCAGCGCCCAGCTGACCTTGCGCCACGCCCGCGAGCTGCTGCTGCCGCTGCGTGAAGAAGCGCGCCGGCACAACGCCGTGACCCGCGGCGCGGCGCTGGCCCTGTCGGTGATCCGCAAGAAGGGCATCGACGCCGTGCCGCAGGCGGCCATGCCGATGTTCACCCGCCCGCAGAGCACCTTCCTCGGCAGCGCCAGCCAGGTCGAGGCCTACGTCTACGCCCTGGCCCGCTTCGAGCCCAAGCCCGCGCGCTTCCCCAAGGCGCACAAGACGCAAAAAGGCCCGCTGCCCCGCGCCCCGCGCACGGTCAAGGAAATGCTCGAGCGTTGCGAAGACGCCCTGCCGCTGCCGGACCTGATGGTCTGGCTGCTGGAGCAGGAGCCTGAAGGCGCCACCGACGAACTGCTGTACTGGTTCTCGCGCCTGTCGCGCGAGAAGCGCTTCAGCCGCGAGCGCCTCGATCGCCAGCAATACCTCACCCGCGAACACCTGGTCAGCCTGCGCTCCTTCGCCCTGACCTCCAGCCGCGACAAGCCGGCGACCACGACCGAATCCACCGCGAGCCCCACCCATGCATCTTGATCTTTCCGAACTGTCCCAGCTCGCGCCGATCTTCCGCGAGCTGTTCAAGGGCTTCCACGTCAGCCGCCGCGACCCGGAGCTGTACACCCAGCTGTCGAACTTCCAGGACCAGTACCGCACCCTGTTCAAGGCCCTGGGCTTCGAGCTGGTCTGCGATACCCGCGGTTTCTACTACTTCGTCCCCGAGCAGGCCGCCGCGCAGGTCAACAAGACCGCCCAGCGCCTGTCGCTGTTCACCTTCATCCTGGTCGAGCACCTCGCCGACCAGGGGCGCGACCCGATGGCCGTGCTCGACGGTGGCAGCATCGGCCGTGACGAACTGCCGTCGCTGCTGGACAAGTACCGCGACCTGTTCCTGCAGGCCGAAGTGCAGACCGTCGACGAGCTCGAAGAAAAGATCATGCGCCGCATGAGCCAGCTCGGCTTTGCCCATGAGGAAGGCGGCATCTACCGCTTCCTGCCGCCGATGCACCGCTTCCTCGACGTCTGCCTGTCGGTCCAGCAGGACCGCGACCTGGCCGCCACCCTGCACAGCGACCTGCCGCTGCCGGTACCCGTGCTGGTGGTGGAAGAGACGCCCGAAGAACTCAACCGCACCGACGACCCGCTCGACCTCACCCCGTTCGACGGCGAGGAAAGCGAAGAGGATGCCCTGGCCCGGGCGATCCGCGAAGAGCAACAGGAGATTGACGCATGAGCCAGGAACGCTACGGCATCCGCCGCTTCGCACTGCTCAACACCGCCGGCTACAGCCTCGGTCTGTTCCCCCTGGAACACCCACTGTCGGTCTACGGCGCCAACAACCTGGGTAAATCGGCGTCGATCAACGCCCTGCAGTTCCCGATCCTGGCGCGCATGTCCGACATGAGCTTCGGCAAGTACAGCCTGGAGCAGTCGCGGCGCTTCTACTTCGCCAGCGACACCAGCTACATCCTCACCGAACTGAACCTGCCCCACGGCCCGCACGTGATCGGCGTGGTCGGCCGCGGGCCGGGTGGCGGCTTCGGCCACCAGTTCTTCGCCTACCAGGGCGAGCTGGACCTGGCCCACTACCAGAAAGACGACACCTGCCTGCGCCAGAAAGAGCTGTTCACCAACCTCGAGCGCCATGGCCTGAAGGCCTACGAGCTCAAACCGGACGAACTGCGCCGGCTGCTGGTCGGCGGCCACACCTCGGTGCCGCTGGACCTGACCCTGATCCCGCTGCGCTCGACCAGCGAGCAGAGCCTGAAGACCTTCCGCGCGCTGTTCATCAACCTGCTGCACATGCGCGAAATCACCGCCGCCAAGCTCAAGCAGCTGTTCCTCGACGCCTTCGAGCACAGCCTGCGTTCAGGTAGCGTCGACTACATCGCCGCCTGCGAAGAGGCCTTCCGCGACGTGCGCCGCATGGAGGGCGACTACAACGCCCTGGTGGCTGCCGGCCCGTTGGTCGAGGCCCTGGCCGGCGGCGTGGCCCAGCGCGACATCCTGCGCGGCAAGCTGCACCGTATCTCGCCCTTGCTCGACAACCTGCTGGGCACCTGGCAGGAATACGCCATGGCGCGCAAGGAAGAGCTGGTAATCCAATCCGAGCACTACCGTGGCGAGCAGGACCGCCTGCAGAACGACCAGCGCGGCGGTACCCAGGAGCTGATGCGTCTGGAGCGCGAGATCACCGGTATCCAGCGTTGGCTGGGTGAGCTGTCGGTGCTCAAGCACCGCTTCGCCCTGGTCACCGACGTCAAGACCCTGGAACAGCAACTGCTGGCCGCCAAGGACGCCCACGACGAACTGGCCGGCGCCCTGGCCCAGTCGCGGCAGTTCTCCGCCGAAGACCTCGACGAGCGCGTGCGCGACCTGGAAAAACGCGTCAAGGCAGTCAAGCAGCAGCTCGACCACGCCGACAACAACAGCTATGCCCGCCTGCGCGAGGAGTTCTCGCAGCAGGACGTGGACCGCCTGATGCGCCTGTTCAACGGCGCGCTGTTCAGCCTGCCGATGGGTGACCGCGGCATCGAGCTGGACGACAGCGACGTCTGGGTGAAAACCCTGGAAGGCGTGCTCGACCGCTTCAAGGGCGAACGCTTCGAAGTGCCTGGCCTGTCCATCGACATCTCGCACATCGACCCACCCGCGCTGCAGGCCCTGGCCGACCGCGCCGCCCTGCGCGACCAGAAGGAACGCCTGGAGAAGGAGCTCAAGCAGCTCAAGACCCAGCAGGCCGTGGCCCTCGACCGCGCCGCGAGCAAGGCGCAGACCGAGGCGCTGTACCAGCAGGTGCTGGATGCGCAGAAGGCCCTGGAAGACTTCCGCCGCACCGAGACCCTGGCCGCCGAAGAGCCGGAAAAAATGGAGCAACTGGGCCAGCTGGAAGCCGCCCAGGACGAGCTCAAGCGCTCCAGCGACGCCTTCACCGAGCGCGTCCAGCAGCTGTCGGCCAAGCTGCAACTGGTGGGCCGGCAGATCGCCGACCTCGAAGCCAAGCAGCGCACCCTGGAAGACGCCCTGCGCCGTCGCCAGTTGCTGCCGGCCGACCTGCCGTTCGGCACGCCGTTCATGGAAGCCATCGACGACTCCATGGACAACCTGCTGCCGCTGCTCAACGACTACCAGGACAGCTGGCAGGCCCTGCAGCGCGTGGACAACCAGATCGAGGCGCTGTACGCCCAGGTGCGCCTGAAGGGCGTGGCCAAGTTCGACAGCGAAGACGACATGGAGCGCCGCCTGCAGCTGCTGATCAACGCCTACTCGCACCGCACCGAGGAAGCGCTGACCCTGGCCAAGGCCCGCCGCGCCGCGGTCACCGACATCGCCCGGACCTTGCGCAACATCCGTAGCGACTATGACAGCCTCGAGCACCAGCTGGCGCTGTTCAACCGCGAGATCAACAAGCGCCAGGTATCGAACCTGGAGAGCTTCCGCGTGGTCCTGGCCCCGAACAAGGAAGCGCTCAAGCATATCGACCAGATCATCCACAGCGCCGGCCAGTACGAGGAAGGCGAGACCCTGTCGGTATTCGACCTGACCCAGAGCGCCGAGCAGGATCACAAGAACGAAGAGGCCAAGGAGTACCTGGCGCGGCTGGTGGCGGCCAACCACAACCAGCTGGGCCTGAAGGACCTGTTCGAACTGGCCTTCGAGATCACCAAGATCAACAGCCAGCCGGTGATCCACGCCGACATCGATGGCGCCGCGTCCAACGGCACCACCATGACCATCAAGGCGCTGACCAACATGTATTTGTTGCTGCACCTGATGGACCGCGACCTGGCCGGGCGCATTCGCCTGCCGTACTACCTCGACGAAGCGGCGGACATCGACGAACGCAACCAGGCGGCGTTGCTGGAAACCAGCCAGCAGCTGGGCTTCGTGCCGATCCTGGCGAGCGTGAAGCCGCAGGTGTCGGCGCGGGTGGCAATCGACCTGGAAGGTGGCAGCGGGCCGAACGGCATCTACATCGACGAGGCGGACTGGAAGTACATCAGCCGTCGCGACGAGGTGAAGGCGATCGTGCGTGAGGATGAGGCCGAGGAACTGGCCTGATTCAAACCGAAAAGCATCGCGGGGCAAGCCCGCTCCCACAAGGCTCTGTGGGAGCGGGCTTGCCCCGCGATCATTTCAACCGGCTGTTACTGTTGAGCCCAAGGCACAATCGGAATCGCCGTCACCGCATTCTGCGGGCTGCCTTCGATCACGCGGTCGCTGTACACCAGGTACACCAACGTGTTGCGCTTCTTGTCGAGAAAACGCACCACCTGCATGGTCTTGAACACCAGCGAGGTGCGTTCCTTGAACACCTCCTCGCCATCCTTGAGTTCACCCTTGAACTGGATCGGCCCGACCTGACGGCAGGCAATCGACGCTTCGGCGCGGTCCTCGGCCAGACCCAACCCACCTTTCAGGCCGCCGGTCTTGGCCCGCGACAGGTAGCAGGTCACGCCATCGACCTTCGGGTCGTCGAACGCCTCGACGACGATGCGATCATTCGGCCCGACGAACTTGAACACGGTGGACACCTGGCCGATTTCCTCGGCCCCGGCCAGCAGCGGCAGCGCCAGCGCGGCGGCGGCAATCAATCCTTTAAGCACTTGCATCTCCTTCAGACCAACACCAGGTTGTCGCGGTGCACCAGCTCAGGTTCGGCGCTGTAGCCCAGCAGGCTCTCGATGGCATCGGACGGCTGGCCGATGATCTTCTGCGCCTCCAGGGCGCTGTAGTTGGCCAGGCCACGGGCCACTTCCAGGCCGTCGGGGCCGACGCAGACCACCATCTCGCCACGGCGGAAGCTGCCTTGCACGGTCTTCACGCCGACCGGCAGCAGGCTCTTGCTCGATTCGCGCAGGGCCTTCACGGCGCCAGCGTCGAGCACCAGGGTGCCACGGGTCTGCAGGTGGCCGGCCAGCCACTGCTTGCGCGCGGCGAGCATGCCGCGCTCGGGCGACAGCAGGGTGCCCAGGCGCTCACCGGCCTTGAGGCGGTCGAGCACGCGCTCGATACGGCCACCGATGATGATGGTGTGCGCACCGGAACGGGCGGCCAGCCGCGCGGCGCGCAGCTTGGTCTGCATGCCGCCACGGCCCAAGGCGCCGCCGGTGCCGCCGGCCACGGCATCCAGCGCCGGGTCATCGGCGCGGGCTTCGTAGATCAGCTGGGCCTCGGGGTTGTTGCGCGGGTCGGCGTCGAACATGCCGTCGCGGTCGGTGAGGATCACCAGCAGGTCGGCTTCCACCAGGTTGGCCACCAGCGCCGCCAGGGTGTCGTTGTCACCAAAGCGGATCTCGTCGGTGACCACGGTGTCGTTCTCGTTGATCACCGGCACCACGCCCAGGTCGACCAGGGTGCGCAGGGTGCTGCGGGCGTTGAGGTAACGCTTGCGGTCGGAGAGGTCGTCGTGGGTCAGCAGGATCTGCGCGGTGTGCTTGCCGTGCTCGCCGAAGCTCGACTCCCAGGCCTGCACCAGGCGCATCTGGCCAAGCGAGGCGGCGGCCTGCAGCTCGTTCATCGCGCTCGGTCGCGTGGTCCAGCCCAGCTGGCTCATGCCCGCCGCCACGGCCCCGGAGGAGACCAGCACCAGTTCCACGCCCGCTTCACGCAGGGCCACCATCTGCTCGACCCAGACCGCCATGGCGCCCCGGTCGAGGCCCTTGCCGTCGGCGGTCAGCAGCGCGCTGCCGATCTTCACGACCCAGCGCTTGGCGCCAGTCACCTTGCTTCGCATCTTCTCTTCCAACCTATGTCGAATCTGTAGATACCTTGGATACAAAAACGCCGCTCCAGAGAGCGGCGTTTAGTGTACTGCAACCGATCAGTCGCGCACGTAAATGATTTCCGGGCCGTCTTCGTCGTCCTCGAAATCATCCCAATCGTCATCGTCGCCGATGTCGTGCACGCTCTTGACGCCGGTGCGACGCAGGGTGCGGGCGTCGTCCAGGGCCTGCAGCTGGGCACGGGCCTCGTCTTCGATGCGCTGGTCGAGCTCGGCCAGTTCCTCGGCGTAGGCCGGATCGTTGGCCAGGCGGTCGGCGCGGTCTTCCAGATAACGCATCAGGTCGTGGCTGAGCTTCTCGGTGCCCTGCTTGGCGATAGCCGAGATCACGTACACCGGGCCATCCCAGTTCAGGCGCTCGACCACTTCCTTGACGCGCTCATCCTTCTCGTCGTCCATGATCATGTCGGCCTTGTTCAGCACCAGCCAGCGCTCACGGTCGACCAGCGCCGGACTGAACTGCGCCAGCTCGTTGATGATCACCTCGGCGGCGTCGGCCGGGCTGCTGCCATCCAGCGGCGCCAGGTCGACCAGGTGCAGCAGCACGCGGGTACGGGCCAGGTGCTTGAGGAAGCGGATACCCAGGCCGGCACCTTCGGAGGCGCCTTCGATCAGGCCGGGGATGTCGGCGATGACGAAGCTCTTCCAGCGGTCGACGCTGACCACGCCCAGGTTCGGCACCAGGGTGGTGAACGGGTAGTCGGCGACCTTCGGCTTGGCTGCCGAAACCGAGCGGATGAAGGTGCTCTTGCCGGCGTTCGGCAGGCCCAGCAGACCGACGTCGGCCAGGACTTTCATTTCCATCTTCAGGTCGCGCTGATCGCCCGGCTTGCCTGGGGTGGTCTGGCGCGGCGCACGGTTGGTGCTCGACTTGAAACGGGTGTTGCCCAGGCCGTGCCAGCCGCCTTGGGCGACCATCAGCTTCTGGCCCGGAGTGACCAGGTCACCGATCACTTCCTGGGTGGAGGCGTCGATCACGGTGGTGCCGACCGGCACGCGCAGGAACAGGTCCTCGCCCTTCTTGCCGGTGCAATCGGTGCTGCCGCCGTTCTGGCCGCGCTGGGCCTCGTGGTGGCGGGTATAGCGATAGTCGACGAGGGTGTTGAGGTTCTCGTCGGCCACCATGTACACCGAGCCGCCGTCACCGCCGTCGCCGCCGTTGGGGCCACCGTTCTCGATGAATTTCTCGCGGCGGAAGCTCATGCAACCGTTGCCGCCGTCACCGGCTTTTACCCGGATCGATACTTCGTCTACAAACTTCATTCAAAACCGCCTCTCGTCGGACGACGAGTCGAAAACCAGAAAACCATGAGGCTCTTGCAAAGATGAGCGCGGCGGCCCCGTACGAACCAGAAACCAACGCCGGCAGCCCATTCAAACAGCTTTGCAAGAGGCTCACCACAAACGAAAAAGCCCCGTCGCATGACGGGGCTTCTGGAGCGACGTCGCGATTAAGCGGCGACGATGCTCACGTAACGGCGCATGAACTCGCCTTTCTTCTCGAACTTGATCACGCCTTCGATCTTGGCGAACAGGGTGTGATCCTTGCCCATGCCAACGCCGTAGCCAGCGTGGAATTCGGTGCCGCGCTGACGGACGATGATGTTGCCAGGCTTGATGACCTGACCGCCATACATCTTCACGCCAAGGCGTTTCGATTCTGAGTCGCGACCGTTACGAGTACTACCACCAGCCTTCTTGTGAGCCATGGTTCAATTCTCCAATAAATTCAGGGGATCGGGGCGATTAAGCCTGGATACCGGTGATTTTGATTTCGGTGAACCACTGGCGGTGGCCCATGCGCTTCATGTGGTGCTTACGACGACGGAACTTGATGATGCGAACCTTGTCGTGGCGGCCTTGCGAAACGACTTCGGCCACTACTTTAGCACCAGCAACAACTGGAGCACCGATGGTGACTTCTTCACCGTTGGCGACCAGCAGAACGCGATCGAAGGTCACGGATTCGCCAGTGGCGACTTCCAGTTTTTCGATCTTGAGGAATTCACCTTCAGCGACTTTGTACTGCTTGCCGCCGGTAACGATTACTGCGTAAGACATGGTATTTCTCCGATAATCCTGCTCACCCAGCGCTTTATATGATGAGTATTGGCTGGCATGGCTGCACAGGGCTGGAACGGCCCGATGCAATTGCGTAAGGCAGGTGCTGCCCAGGAAGTTAGGGTGCGCGATTGTACGCAACCCCATAAATGCTTGCAAGTACCGGCCCGGGGCCACGGCCACCGCGCCTTGACACACCGATACCTGCGACCTAGCATGCCGCGCAACCTCAATGGAGCAGCCGATGCAACCCCAAACCTTCTACCGCGCGGTAGCTGATGACTTCAGCGCCGTCGACGAGATCATCAAGAAGCAGCTGACCTCGCGCGTGCCGCTGGTATCGAAGATCGGCGACTATATCACGTCCGCCGGCGGCAAACGCCTGCGCCCCCTGCTGGTGCTGCTGTGCGGCAAGGCCCTGGGCCGCGAGGGCGATGACCTGCGCCTGCTGGCAGCGACCATCGAGTTCCTGCACACCGCCACCCTGCTGCACGACGACGTGGTCGACATGTCCGGCATGCGCCGTGGCCGCTCCACAGCCAACGCCCTGTGGGGCAACGCGCCGAGCGTGCTGGTAGGCGACTTCCTCTATTCACGCTCGTTCGAGATGATGGTCGAGCTGGGCTCGATGCCGGTCATGCAGATCCTCTCCAAGGCCACCCGGGTGATCGCCGAAGGTGAAGTGCTGCAGCTGTCGCGCGTGCGTGATGCCAGCACCACCGAGGAAATCTACATGGACGTCATCCGCGGCAAGACCGCGATGCTGTTCGAAGCCTCGACCCACAGCGCCGCGGCCCTGGCCGGCGCCACGGACGCTCAGCGCGAGGCCCTGCGTACCTTCGGCGACCACCTGGGCGTGGCCTTCCAGCTGGTCGACGACCTGCTCGACTACAAGGGCGACTCCGAGACCCTGGGCAAGAACGTCGGCGACGACCTGGCCGAAGGCAAGCCGACCCTGCCGCTGATCTACACCATGCGCGAAGGCACCGCGGAGCAGGCCGCGCTGGTGCGCCAGGCGATCCAGAAGGGTGGCCTGGAGGACCTGGAGCAGATCCGCATCGCCGTCGAGGCATCCGGCGCCCTGGACTATACCGCGCAGATGGCCCGCGACTACGTCGCCCGCGCCATCGCCTGCCTGGAAGTGCTGCCGGCCAGCGAGTACCGGGATGCACTGGTAGAGCTGAGCGAGTTTGCCGTAGCGCGTACGCACTGACACATCGCATCACCCCTATCGCGGGGCAAGCCCGCTCCCACGCCAGCACATCATGGCGTGGGAGGGGGCTTGCCCCGCGATGCTTTTGTGCAGGAAATCACTAAACCCTATACAATGTGCGCCTTTAACCGCCTGTACTTGAAAGGAAACGCCGTGAGCACTCTGCCACCCTGCCCCCAATGCAACTCCGAATACACCTATGAGGATGGCACCCAACTGATCTGCCCCGAATGCGCCCACGAGTGGTCGGCCAACGGCGAAGCCGAAGCTGCCAGCGACGACGTGGTGAAAAAGGATTCGGTCGGCAACATCCTGCAGGACGGCGACACCGTCACCGTGATCAAGGACCTCAAGGTCAAGGGTTCGTCCCTGGTGGTCAAGGTTGGCACCAAGGTCAAGAACATCCGTCTGTGCGACGGCGACCACGACATCGACTGCAAGATCGACGGTATCGGCGCAATGAAACTCAAGTCCGAGTTCGTACGCAAGGTCTGATCGCCTGCCCCTCGGGGCTGCCCAACGGGCGGCCCTGACAGATCCTGCAACAGGATCGCCGGGACCATTCGGAAGAAATCTTCCAATAGTCTCTTGCTATTTTGATAATAAGAATTATTCTCATTGGAACCGCTATCCAAGGAGAGTAGCCATGACCTATCTGATCGACGCCTGGCTCGACCGCCCTCACCCTTACCTGCGCATCCTGCATCGCGAGACTGGCGAAGTCTGCGCCGTGCTCGAGGAAGACGCGCTCGATGAACTGCGCGACCAGGGCGACCTGGACCTCATGGGGCTGAATTCGAGTGAGCCGGGAGTGCTCAAGGAGCTGGTGAGGAACCTGTTCCTGTTCTGCTATGCGCGGGCATTGCGCCCGGGGGGAACGGATTGGAACTGAATTTAGCAGACCTGCCCTCATCGCCGGCAAGCCGGCTCCCACACTGATCGCAACGACCTAAGGTCTTGTGCTGTTCCTGTGGGAGCGGGCTTGCCCGCGAATGGGCCGCAAAGCGGCCCCGACGGTATTACAGAACGTCGAGCAGCTCGACGTCGAACACCAGGGTGCTGTGCGGCGGGATGCTGCCGACGCCCTGGGCGCCGTAGGCCAGCTCGCTCGGCACGTACAGGCGCCATTTGCTGCCGGCGTTCATCAGTTGCAGGGCCTCGGTCCAGCCGGCGATCACGCCGCCAACCGGGAATTCGGCAGGCTGGCCACGATCGTAGGAGCTGTCGAACACGGTGCCGTCGATCAGGGTGCCGTGGTAGTGAGTACGCACGTTGTCTTCGCGGGACGGCTTGGCGCCTTCGCCTGCGGTCAGCACTTCGTACTGCAGGCCCGAGGCCAGGGTGACGATGCCTTCACGCTTGGCGTTATCAGCCAGGAATTCCTTGCCGGCGGCAGCAGCGGCTTCGGCCTTGGCAGCAGCTTCGGCCTGCATCACTTCACGGATGACCTTGAAGGCCGCCGACAGGTCTTCTTCGCTGACGCGGCTGTCGGCGCCGTTGAAGGCGTCGGTCAGGCCGGCGACGATGGCGTTCAGGTTGACGCCCGGTGGCGGGTTGTCGCGCAGCTGACCACCCAGCTGACGGCCGATGCCGTAGCTGACGCGGGATTCGTCGGTGGACAGATTGAGTTCGGACATTGGCGTGCTCCGCTTGAGGGCGCACTGCATCCGCGCCCTGATGAAAAGGGCGAGCAGCCTAGCACACTGGCGCCGCGCGAAGCAGCTACCAGGCCGAACGCTGGGAAATCGGTACTTTGAGGTCTTCTTCCGGGTGCGTGCCCATGCCGCACATCTCGTCCTGCACGGACCAGTGCACCAGATTCAGCGACAGCAGGGGGATCGATTGCAGAAGCAGGCGCGCATCCTCGACCGAATGCACGCGCAGGCGTTGACCACGCGGGTCGTCGAGTGGGTGGGCGCGGCCCTTGACCCGGGCCTCGAGCAGGTAATCACCGCCTTCGATGGCGATCAGGTTTAGTTCGTCGACATGGCCAGCCCTGGCCTCGGTGTTGAGCTGATGCAGGTTCATGGGCGTACCTCGCTGCGGGAACCACGCATGAGTGCTCATTTTTTGTACAGACCTGCTGAAAGTACAAGCCACCATCCGTCAGGAGCTGAAAAGCATCGCGGGGCAAGCCCGCGATGAGAACAGACGGATCAGTGCTTGGTGATGCGATCCAGGTAACCCATGACGAATGCCGAAATGACGAAGGTCATGTGGATGATCACGTACCACATCAGGTAGTCGGTGGAGATGTTCTGCGCATCCATGAACACCCGTAGCAGGTGGATCGAGGAAATGGCGACGATCGACGCTGCGACCTTCATCTTCAGCGAAGAGGAATCCATCTTGCCCAGCCAGTTGAGCTTTTCCTTGCTCTCGTCGATGTCCAGTTGCGAGACGAAGTTCTCGTAACCGGAGATCATCACCATCACCAGCAGGCCGCCAACCAGCGACATGTCGATCAGCGACAGGATCACCAGGATCAGGTCGGCTTCGGCAAGGGTGAAGACGTTGGGCAGGACATGGATGATCTCCTGGAAGAACTTCAGGGCCAGTGCCAGCAGGCCCAGCGAGAGGCCGAAGTAGATCGGGGCGAGCAGCCAGCGCGAGGCATACATCGCGTTTTCGAGGATACGTTCCATGGACAATAGGGGACTCTGAAGTGACTGGAAAAGCGAGCGCGAGTATATCCAGCCACCTGTGACAGCAAAAGCCTGCGGTCAGTTGCCGCAGGCCCGATACATCCTCGATACCCTATCGCCGGCAAGCCGGCTCCCACAGGTCAGGTGTGTGGGAGCTTGCTGGCGATGCGATCATTGGGTCAGGTTTCGGGATGGAACTGATAATCCCCAAGGTTCCGGCAACGTTCACCATTGATCCGGCGCAACTGCGCCTGCAGGTGCAGGCACCAGATCTGCGGATCTTCAGCGACCTGATAGCCATGGAGGGTGAGGCTGTCGACGATGGCGTTCATCACCGATTCGGCCACCATCGGCCCGTGAAACGGGCCCTGGGCCTTGATCGCCGAGGGTTGTTCACCGGCCATGCCGGCGGCGAACAGCAAGGTCCACATGCCATTGTCGCCGGCCAGCGGACGGATGCTGCATTCGATGCGGGTCACCAGGCCCAGGCACTGGCGGGTGAGGCTGAGGTTGCGCATGGCGGCGTCCCCTCTGTAAAGCCCTGTTCAGCCTGAAACCATCAGGCTGTTTCCATCCTGAACCCTGATAACGTCCTTAAGTTCCACTGTAGCCGACCTAAGGAAAAAGTTGGAAAACTGGCGCTGAACGGTAGCACTTCGCCGCTAACGCCAGTTTATTGACTTACGCAGGCTTGGCCTGGGCGATGACCTCCTCCAGGCGCTCTTTCTCGGCTTCCTTGATTTCTTCCTCGCTGATCATCTCGGCGATCACCCGCAGGCGCTCGACCACCCGGGCGTTGACACTGCCCTCGGCGAATTCGCCCTTGTCATCCATCTCGCCGGCCTCCTCGCCAACCAGCAGGCTCAAGGCTTCGTCGGCCTGGCTGACGGCATAGACATGGAAGCGACCAGCCTCGACCGCCTGCACTACCCGCTCGTCGAGCATCAGGGTGGCGACGTTGGCACGCGGGATGATCACCCCTTGTTCACCGGTCAGGCCACGGGCTTCGCAAAGACGGAAGAAGCCTTCGATCTTCTCGTTGACCCCACCGACCGCCTGTACCTCGCCAAACTGGTTGATCGAGCCGGTAATGGCGAAACACTGCTTGAGCGGGGTACGCGACAATGCCGAGATCAGCGTGCACGCTTCGCCCAGCGAGGCGCTGTCGCCATCGACGTAGCCGTAGGACTGCTCCAGCGCGATGCTCGCCGAGATCGCCAGGGGGAACTCCTGGGCATAGCGGCTGCCCAGGTAGCCGGTGAGGATCATCACCCCCTTGGAGTGGATCGGCTGCCCCAGGTTGACCTCGCGCTCGATGTCGACGATGCCGCTGCCGCCCGGGTAGACGGTGGCCGAGATGCGCGCCGGCATGCCGAACGCCGAATCGCCTACTTCAAGGACGGTCAGGCCGTTGCACTTGCCGATCGCCGCGCCTTCGGTGTCGATCAGGATAATCCCGGCGAGCATGTCGTCGAGTACCCGCTGCGACACCCGCCCGGTGCGCTGGGCCTTGGCCTTGAGCGCCCGCTCGATGTGGCCGGCGTCAGTCATGCTCTCGCTGGCCAACTGGCGGATGAAGTCGGCCTCGCTGACCAGCTGGAACAGGTCGCCGATACGCGCCGACAAGCGCGACTGGTTCTCGGCCAGGCGCGCGCTGTAGGTGGCCAGGCGCGCCACCGCATCGCTGGTCAGCGGCGCCATGCCTTCCTCGTTGGTGCGGGTGCGCAGCAACTGGGCGAACTGCTCCAGGTTCTCGTCGACCATGGGCATGTCTTCATCGAAGTCCACCAGCACCCGGAACATCTCCTGGAAGTCCGAATCATGGTCCTGCAGCGCGTAGTACAGCTGGCGCGAGCCGATGATCACCAGCTTGACGCTGAGCGGGATCACCTGCGGCGTCAGGCTCACGGTGGCGACACGACCCAGTTCGCCCAGCGGCGACTCCATCTTCAGCTTGCGCGACTGCAAGGCACGCTTCAGGGCGTCCCAGACGAAGGGCTCGCCGAGCATCTTCTCGGCTTCGAGAATCAGGAAGCCGCCATTGGCGCGGTGCAACGCACCGGCGCGAAGCTGGCGGTAGGAGGTGTACAACGCGCCCTGGTCAGTGCTGTATTCGATGCGACCGAACAGGTTGTCGTAGGTCGGGTGTGGTTCGAACACCACCGGCGCCCCGCCTTTGCCAGGGTGGCCGACCACCAGGTTGGGCGCGTACTGCTCCTCGAGCATCTTGCGCGCCACCGCGTCGGTCTTGCTGTCATCGACCAGTTGCTCGACCACGGTGCGCAGCAGGTTCAATTGCAGCGACTGCAGGTAGGCGCACACCGCGGCGTTTTCCGCGTACTTTTCCGACAACGGCGCCAGCAGCGGCTGCAGGGCGAGGGTGATGGTTTCCTCGTTGAGCTGGCGCAACTGGTTGTTCGATTCGCGTTTCCATTGCGGCAGGCTGGAGAGCTCCTCGTTCAGGCGCTCCTCGAGCTCGGCGATGTCTTCATGGAAACGCTCGCGCAATTCCTCAGGCAGTTGGGCGAATTCGGCTTCATCCAGCGCCTTGCCATCGGCCATGGGGGTAAAGGCGACATTGCTGCTGTCGCGGTACAGCGCCACGTCCTTCTCCAGCGAGGCGCGCTCGATCACGTCCAGCGCGCGGTCATAGCGTTGGTTGAAGGCGCGGTCGATGGCGCTTTTCTTCTGCTGGTAGGAAGGGTGCTCGAACACCGCCGGGAACGTGGCCAACAGGTTGTCGATCAGGCCGTTCATGTCGCTGAGGAACGCTTGCGCGCTGCCGGCCGGCAGCTCCAGCGCGCGCGGCTCGCGGGAGTCCTCGAAGTTGTTGACGTACAGCCAGTCGGCCGGGGTGTGCTGGCGCTTGCCTTCGGCCTTGAGGTAACGCTTGACGAAGGAGAAGCGGCCCGTGCCGGGCTCGCCCATCACATACACGTTGTAACCGGGGCGCGGCATCGCCACGCCGAACTGCAGGGCCTCGACGGCACGCTCCTGGCCCAGCACACCACGAAACGGCTCCAGATCGTCGGTATTGGAAAAAGCAAACTGTTCAGCGGAGAAACGCCGGGTCAGGGCTTCTGGCGCGAGACGCAGGCGCGAGGCGACAGGATCGGGCATTGGGTTTCCTTACTTCGGCGGGGCGGATGAAAGGCATTCTGGCGCTGCCAGCGCGCAGCGGCAAGGCTCCGTGGGACTTTATGTCACAGCCCAAGCCAAGCAATCACGCAAGCAATTTTTCGCAATAAACAACGCAACCTTTGGATCGTGCCTAAACTCCAAGCTGCGCAGGGGGATGGAAATCCTCCCGCCCTGGCAACCGCGTTGCCAGAAACCTGACCATTGGTACGTCACTTGAGAAAGAGAACAACGCTATGAAACGGATTCTTCTGGGTACTCTGTTCGCCGCTGTCTCGATCAACGCCATGGCCGAAGCGCCAGGCGGCCCGAACTGCGGCTGGGGCAACCTGCTGTTCGAGGGCCAGCGCGGCACGCCGGCCCACTTCCTGGCTTCCACCACCAACGGCACCTCCGGCAACGCAACCTTCGGCATGACCTCGGGCACCAACGGCTGCTCGACCAAGGCCGCACTCACCTATGGCGGCAAATCCTGGTTCGCCATGAACGGCATGATGAACGAGCTCTCCGAAGACATGGCCCAGGGCCAGGGCGAAGCCCTGACCACCTATGCCGTGGTCCTCGGTGTGGCGCCTGAAGACCGCGCGCATTTCGCCGCTGTCACCCACGAGCACTTCCAGCAGATCTTCAGCAGCGCCGACGTGACTGCCGAGACTGTCCATTCCAACACCCTGGCGGTGCTCAAGAGCGACCCGCAACTGGCCAAGTACGCCACCGAGGCTTGAGTACCACGCCTCCCGCCCCGGCAGCGGGGCGGGTTTGGCGCTTCACCTTTCGGCATCATCAGGATGTAGTTGCCCGACATGCTCAAACGCCTCGTTCCCCTGGCGCTGATCGTCAGCGCACCGCTTCATGCCGCCCCACAACCAGACCCGGCCCGCGTCCAGCAGTTGGCGGCCACGCCCTACTGGATCGCCCTCGGACACTACGAGACTGCCAAGCTTGGCGGTTGGCGCAGCTATGTGGACGACCCGCGCTTCTTTCTCGCCGAGGATGGCGCGCATCACCCGGACCAGGAGCTGCAGGCCACGGTCGCCGCGCTGTACGCCCCAGCCAGCCTGGGCGACAAGCACGCTCAATGCGTGTTCCCGGCACGGACCCGCTGGCTGCGCGAACAGCTGGCCCTCACCGATCTGCCGAGCCCGGCCTGCCAGGAATTCGATACCTGGTACAAGTCGATCGACCCGCACAGCGCGGCGCTGATCTTCCCGGCGGCCTATCTCAACAGCCCGTCGTCGATGTTCGGCCATACGCTGCTGCGCATCGACCAGTCCAATACCCGGCGCGACGACACCACGCTGCTGAGCTACGCGATCAATTTCGGCGCCTACATCGAGGGCAGCGACAACAGCATCCTCTATGCCTGGAAAGGCCTGATGGGCGGCTATCCCGGGCTGTTCGCGATGATGCCCTACCAGGAAAAGCTGTCCGAGTACCGCAGCCTGGAAAACCGCGACCTGTGGGAGTACCAGCTGGACCTGACCCCGGAAGAGACCGGGCGCATGGTCGAGCACGTGTGGGAACTCAAGCAGATCAAGTTCGACTATTTCTTCTTCGACGAGAACTGCTCCTATCGCCTGCTGGAGCTGTTGCAGGTGGCACGCCCCAGCCTGGACCTGACCTCGCAGTTCCCGCTGACCGCCATCCCTACCGACACCGTGAAGGCGGTGAAACAGTCCGGGCTGGTGGCGGACGTGCGCTACCGCCCGTCCCGCGAGCGTGAACTGCTGGCCCGTGCCGAGCCGCTGGACCACGAGGAAAAACAGCAGGTGCTGGCCATCAGCGCCGACACCGCGCAGTTGCAAAGCCCCTCCTTCACCGCCCTGCCCCGCGACCGTCAGGCGCTGGTACAGGACGCCGCCTACCGGTTGGAGCGCTACCGCGCCAATGGCCAGGAACGCGACCCGGCCCAGGCCGGCCGCAGCTATGAACTGCTCAGGGCGATCAACCGCAACCCGCCGCCGCCATTGCAGATCGAGCGGCCCGGCCTGCCGGAGGACGGCCACCAGTCGCGCACCTGGCAACTTGGCTTGGGTACCCGCGAGGACCGCGCCTACGCCGAGTATGGCCTGCGCATGGCCTACCACGACCTCAACGACAACATGGACAGTTTCCCCCTCGGCGCGCAGATCGAGATCCTGCAGCTCAAGCTGCGTCAGTACGAGGGTAACGACTGGCAGGTACAACGCCTGGACCTGGCCACCATCCGCTCGCTGACACCGCGCAACGAACTACTCAAGCCTTGGTCGTGGCAGGTCGCGGGTGGCCTGGAACGCGTGCCGGGCAAGCATGACGACGAGGTGCTGGTCAGCCATGTCAACGGCGGCGCCGGCGGTACCTGGCAACTGGGTGACGACTTGCTGGGCTTTGCCCTGGGCACGGTGCGGGTCGAGCATCACAACGATTTCGCCGAATTCATCTCGCCCGCCGCCGGGTTCAATGGCGGGCTGTTGTGGCGCAACCCGCTGGGCAACCTGACGCTTGAGGCCAAGGGTGATTTTTTCACCAATGGCGAAGTGCGGCGCAGCGTGAGCCTTAACCAGCAATGGGAGATCAGTCGCGACCTGGGCTTGCGATTGAGTGCTTCACGCCAGTTCAGCCACCTGGCCACGGCGCAGAACGAGGTGATGCTGGAGTTGAAGTGGTATCAGTACTGAGCACCTGGGCCGCTTTGCGGTCCCAGTCCCGGTGCAATCCTTCGACAGCGTTTTGACATAGTGCCAACAATTCCCGACCTAGACTTTGCGGTATCAATCCGAGGGTCCTGTGGTCATGTCGCGGTACTGGTTAGCCTTGTTTCTCTTGCTGCTGGCGGGTTGCGAAACCACCCATGAACAAATGGTCAACCAGGGCTACCCGCCCGCCTATGCCGACGGCTTCCAGGACGGCTGCAGCAGCGGTCGCCAGGCCGCCGGGCTGATGGCCGGCGACTTTCGCAAGGATGTCCCGCGCTACCTGCACAACCGCCAGTACGAAAGCGGCTGGGACGATGGCTTTCGCCAGTGCCACGCCATGCAGTCCAACGAAGACCTGCGCGAGTATCGCGAACGCTATTGGGACGAGCGTGACCGCGACTGGCAGCAGGAGAAAGACCAAGGTGCGGCCCGTGCCTATCGGCGCAATTGACGTCGCAAACGGACAACTGTTGAAACCCGCAGCCTGCCAACATGGTCTCCAGCACAAGGAGGCCAACCATGAGCCGAGCATTCGTCAATGAAGACCAGGCCGCCGCCCAGGCCAGCCAGCCGGTCGAGCGCCTGGTCAGCGACCAGCCCAACTATGTCACCGCCAGCGGCCTGGCGCAGTTGCAGCAGCGAGTGGCCGCGCTCAATGCATTGCGCGCCGAGCTGCAGGCCGAGGGCGATGCCGACAAGCAGCGTCTGGCCGATACCGAGCGTGACCTGCGCTATTTCACCGCCCGCGTACAGAGCGCGCAGGTGGTACCTGCTGCAACGTCCACGGAGAAAGTGCAGATTGGCAGCCTGGTGCGGTTCGTCGATGAGCATGACCAGGAGCATCAGGTGCAACTGGTGGGCGAGGATCAGGCCGATGCCGCCCAGGGGTTGGTCAACTGGGGCTCGCCGCTGGGGCGGGCGCTTTTGGGGGCCGGGCCTGGGGATGAAGTGTTGTGGCGAAGGCCGGCGGGGGACCAGATGATCGAGGTGCTGGCCATTCTGGGTGAGTGCTGAAATCATCGCGGCCGCTTCGCGCCCCTTTCGGCGCGAAGCGGCCGCAAGTTATCGAATCAGACCACGCCCTGGGCCAGCATCGCGTCAGCCACCTTCACAAAGCCGGCGATATTGGCGCCCTTGACGTAGTTGATGCTGCCATCGGCCTCCTCGCCGTAGTGCACGCAGGCATGGTGGATCGACTGCATGATGTGGTGCAGCTTGCTGTCCACCTCCCCGGCCGTCCACAGCAGGCGCATGGCGTTCTGCGACATCTCCAGGCCCGACACGGCCACGCCACCGGCATTGGATGCCTTGCCAGGCGCGTAGAGGATGCCGGCCTCGATGAAGATATCCACGGCCTCCAGGGTGGTCGGCATGTTGGCCCCTTCGGCAACGCAGATACAGCCATTGCGCAACAGGGTACGGGCGTCTTCGGCGCCCAGTTCGTTCTGCGTCGCGCACGGCAGCGCGATATCGCATGCCAGGCTCCAGGGCGTCTGGCCTTTGCGGAACTCCAGGCCGAACTGCTCGGCCAGCTCGCTGATGCGGCCGCGCTTGACGTTCTTCAGCTCCATCACCGCGTCCCACTGGGCATCGGTAAGGCCGGCTTCGGCATACAAGGTGCCTTCGGAGTCGGACAGCGAGATCACCTTGCCGCCCAGGTCCATGACCTTGCGCGCAGCGTACTGGGCAACGTTGCCGGAACCGGAGATCGCCACACGGCGACCGTCGATGCGCTGGTCGCGGCGCTTGAGCATCTCTTCGGCGAAGTACACGCAGCCGTAGCCGGTGGCCTCCGGGCGGATCAGGCTGCCGCCATAGGTCATGCCCTTGCCGGTCAGCACCGAAGTGAACTGGTTGGCCAGGCGCTTGTACTGGCCGAACAGGAAGCCGATCTCGCGGGCACCGACGCCGATGTCACCCGCCGGCACATCCAGGTCGGCGCCAATGTGGCGGTACAGCTCGCTCATGAACGCCTGGCAGAAGCGCATCACTTCGGCGTCGCTCTTGCCCTTCGGGTCGAAGTCCGAGCCGCCTTTACCGCCGCCCATGGGCAGCGAGGTCAGCGAGTTCTTGAACACCTGCTCGAAGGCCAGGAACTTGAGCACGCCCAGGTTGACCGACGGGTGGAAGCGCAGGCCGCCCTTGTACGGGCCGATGGCGCTGCTCATCTGGATGCGGTAGCCGCGGTTGACCTGGACCTTACCCTGGTCGTCGACCCACGACACACGGAACAGCACGGCGCGCTCGGGTTCGACCATGCGTTCGAGAATGCCTGCCTGCAGGTAGTGAGGGTTGGCTTCAAGGAAAGGCCACAGGCTGCGCAGCACCTCCTCCACGGCCTGATGGAATTCGGGCTGGGCCGGGTCGCGTTGTTGCAGTCGGGCCAGGAAATCGTCGACAGATTCGATCATGGTAGACATCTCACCAAGAGAGGGATTGTTTTTGGTTTTTTCGGGAATGTACCAAGAACCAATCGCACTGGAACAGGGCGCAATGTCGTTTTTATGAAATTAATTGGTGCGTTTTCTATAACTGTATACAAGTTTTTCGCTGTACTCGTGAAAGCGCACTTGCTCCCTGCTCTCCTGTAACGCAGCAACCGCAGGGCAAGCCCGCTCCCACGCCAGCCATCCCGACGCCTGTACGCCGGGCACAAAAATGGGGCCCCTGAGGGCCCCATCGTTGTGCAGCGAAAAACGGCTTACTGGGCCAGTTTCTTGTGACGCACGCGGTGCGGCTGGGCAGCGGCGTCGCCCAGGCGCTTCTTGCGATCAGCTTCGTACTCGGTGTAGTTGCCTTCGAAGAACACCACGCTGGAGTCGTCTTCGTATGCCAGGATGTGAGTGGCCACACGGTCCAGGAACCAACGGTCGTGGGAAATCACGATGGCGGCGCCCGGGAAGTCCAGCAGGGCTTCCTCCAGCGAACGCAGGGTTTCGACGTCGAGGTCGTTGGACGGTTCGTCGAGCAGCAGGACGTTGCCGCCCTCCTTCAGGGTCAGGGCCAGGTGCAGGCGGCCACGCTCACCACCGGAGAGGTCCTTGACGAACTTCTGCTGGTCGCCGCCCTTGAAGTTGAAGCGGCCGACGTAGGTGCGCGACGGGATCTCGTAGCTGCCGATGCGGATCTGGTCGGAGCCGTCGGAGATCTGCTGGAACACGGTCTTGCTGCCGTCCAGGTCTTCGCGGCTCTGGTCGACGCAGGCCAGCTGCACGGTTTCACCGATCTCGATGCTGCCCGAGTCCGGCTGCTCCTTGCCCATCAGCATGCGGAACAGGGTCGATTTACCGGCACCGTTACCACCGATCACGCCGACGATGGCGCCCTTGGGCATGGCGAACGACAGGTTGTCGATCAGCACGCGATCGCCGTAGCCCTTGGTGACGTTCTTGAACTCGATGACCTTGTCGCCCAGGCGCGGACCGGCCGGGATGTAGATCTCGTTGGTCTCGCTGCGCTTCTGGAACTCCTGCGACTGCATCTCTTCGAAGCGCTGCAGACGGGCCTTGGACTTGGACTGACGGGCCTTGGCGCCTTTGCGCACCCACTCCAGTTCCTCTTTCATGGCCTTCTCGTGGGCGCTCTGCTGCTTGGATTCCTGCGCCAGACGGTCCGACTTGGCTTCCAGCCAGCCCGAGTAGTTGCCTTCGTACGGAATGCCGGCGCCGCGGTCCAGCTCGAGGATCCAGCCGGCGACGTTGTCGAGGAAGTAACGGTCGTGGGTGATTGCCACCACGGTGCCTGGGAAGTCGTGCAGGAAGCGCTCCAGCCAGGCTACCGAGTCGGCGTCCAGGTGGTTGGTCGGTTCGTCGAGCAGCAGCATGTCGGGGGCCGACAGCAGCAGGCGGCACAGGGCCACGCGGCGCTTCTCGCCACCGGACAGGTGCTCGATCTTCGCCTCCCAGGCCGGCAAGCGCAGGGCATCGGCGGCGACGTCCAGCTGGCGCTCCAGGTTGTGGCCGTCGGCGGCCTGCAGGATGGCCTCGAGCTTGGCCTGTTCGGCGGCCAGCTTGTCGAAGTCGGCATCCGGGTCGGCGTAGGCGGCGTAGACCTCGTCCAGGCGGGCCTGGGCGTCCTTGATCACGCTGACCGCTTCCTCGACCACTTCACGCACGGTCTTGCTCGGGTCCAGCTGCGGCTCCTGGGGCAGGTAGCCGACGTTGATGTCGGGCATCGGACGGGCTTCGCCGTCGAATTCCTTGTCGACGCCCGCCATGATCCGCAGCAGGGTCGATTTACCAGCGCCGTTCAGGCCCAGCACGCCGATCTTGGCACCCGGGAAGAACGACAGGGAAATGTTCTTGAGAATTTCCCGCTTCGGCGGCACGACCTTGCTCAGCCGATGCATGGTGTAGACGTATTGAGCCAAAACCAAGCCCTCTATCAGATAGGTAAATACACGCGCCCCGGCATTGGCCAGGGGATGTGATTACGGGGTCATTGAACAAAGTGGGCCATTCTACGCCAAGTCGCGGCGTTGCACAGATGGGGTAGATGGCGGGGCCGCTCGGCGGCCTTCGCGGGGCAAGCCCGCGCCCACGCCGGCATGGGTGGGGCGGGCTTGGCGCGGGCTCAGACGTGCGACTGCCTGGCCTTGCCACGCGGCAGGCGGCAACGGTCCGATTGCTCGGCCAGGCGCGCGGCCCAGGCGGACTTGACGCTGAAGCCGCCACTGCGGGCAGGTTTGCCAGCCGGCTTGCTCACGGCCTTGGCAGGCGCGGCAGTGGGCTTGGCGGTGGGTTGTGCGGCAACCTGGGCGACCGGCTCGGCGGCAGCCTTGGCCGACTTGCGCAGCTCGGCCAGCGACGGCGTCTTGTTGGCACTGGCGGCAGCCGCGTCCGGCTTGGCCAGCGAGCGCTGGCAGGTCTTGCAGGATACGTCCTCGGCCACGGCAGTGCTGACCAGCGTCTGACTGCTACGCCCGCAGGCGGAATCGAGGCCATTGGTGGAATAGTGGGTAACCAAAACCGTACATCTCCGATGCGTTGACTATGAAGCGGGCGGCATTCTCGCACAGGTTGCAGGGACTTGCCGAACCGGCATGACCAACTGCGGGCCGGCATCAGACATGCGGACTGGCACTTTGCCATATTTGAAGGCATGCTAGTCGGCTTCCCGCGTGCGCCTTATAGTGCGCCCAGCAGCCACGGCACGGGCCGTGCATGCCGCGAGAACGCAACCCCTGCCATCGTCAGCCCAATCGCAGGACCCAACGCTTGACCAATCTCACGCAACCGTCATCCCTGCGTCCTGCCGATTCCACGGCCGGCACGCACCTGCGTGGCTCGCTCAAGGGGGCGCTGGCCCTGCTCGCCCTGGTTCTGCTGGGTCTGCTGCTGTGGCAACTGTTCGCCCAGTACCGCCATACCCAGGCCGACCTGCGCCAGCAGAGCCTGGCCACCAGTGCCGAACTGGCCGACCATCTGAGCCTGAACATGGCGCTGAAGGCCCAGCAATCACTGAACCTGGTCCAGCCCTACGTCAAACCTCCGGCGCCTGTCGCCCTGCCCAGCCTGCTCGCCACCTTGCAGGCCCGCCTGCCGGCCCTGCGCGACCTGGCCTGGCTTGACGCCACCGGGCAGGTGCGCAGCGACACCCTCGCCGGTTCACCCGACCGTCAGCTGATTGACGACCTGCTGCAATTGAATCAAGGCCGGGCGTTCTTCTATGGCAACGATGCCGACAATCAGCGGCTCTACCTGCTGCTGCGCCAGCCGACCGAGCAAGACCGCGGCTACTGGCTGCTGCGCCTGAGCCGCGACTACTACCAGGAGCTGACCCGTCACCTTGACGGCCCCACCCATCCCCTGTGGCTGCTGGAAAACAGCCGCAGCGGCGAGGTCATCGAGCGCCACGGGCACCGGCAGACCAGCGAAGAGCCTCTGCAAAGCGTGATGCTTGCCTTCATCGACAACAGCACCTGGCAACTGCGTGGCCTGTTCGATGCCGGCCTGGCCCGCGACAGGTTGCTGCCGGCGCTGCTCGGCAAATGCGTGCTGGTGCTGTTCTGCGCGCTGCTGCCGGTGCTGGCGCTGATCAACATGCGCCGTCGCCAACGCGCCTTGCAGGAAGATCGCCGACGCTACCAGGAAATCTTCGAGGGCACCGGCGTGGCCCTGTGCGTGCTCGATCTCTCCAGCCTGCCGGGGCAGCTCGACCGCTACCACCTGCGCAACCGCGCCGCGCTCAAGCAGAGCCTGGCCCTGGACACCAAGCTGCGCCGCTCGCTGCTCACCGAACTGAAGATCACCGAGATCAACCAGGTGGCCCGCCAGTTGCTCAACGTCGACTGCCACGAAGGCGCCTGGCAGCGCCTGATCGATGGCAGCGGCGACGGCCGCGACAGTGTCGGCATGCAGTTGATCGATGCGTTGATCGAAGAGCGCCCGCAGCTCGAGCTGGAGGTGCGCCTGCCGGCCCCGCTGGGCGGCGAACTGCACTTGTGGCTGATGGCCCGCCTGCCACAGCAGCGCCGCGACTACCAGGCAGTGATCCTGAGCATCAGCGACATCACCAGCCGCAAGCAGGTGGAGCTGTCGCTGCTCGAACGCGAGGGCTTCTGGTCGGACGTGGTGCGTACCGTGCCCGACCAGCTCTACGTGCAGGACGTTGACAGCCAGCGGATGATCTTCAGCAACCGCCACCTTGGCCAGACCCTGGGCTACGACCGCGCGGAACTGGCGCAGATGGGCGACCGCTTCTGGGAGATGCTCCTGCACCCCGGCGACGCCGAGCACTACCGCGCCCTGCGCCAGCAGCAGCGTGACACCGGCTACGGCCAGTCGCTGCACTGCCAGTTGCGCTTCCGCCACCGCGACGGCGGCTGGCGTTGCTACGATATCCGCGAGCAGGTGCTGACCCGCGACAGCGAAGGCCTGGTCACACGCATCATCGGCGTGGGCAAGGACGTCACCGTGCAGATCGAAGCCAGCGAATCGCTGCGCGACAGCGAACAGCGCTACCGCATGCTCGCCGAGAGCATCAGCGACGTGATCTTCTCCACCGACAGCCAGCTGCAGCTCAACTATGTCAGCCCCTCGGTGCAGGCGGTGCTGGGCTACCAGGCCGACTGGATCTTTGCCAACGGCTGGCAGTCGATCATTGCCAACCCGGCCCAGCTCAGCGGTGTCTACAACCTGCTCGAGCGCGTCAGCCAGGTGCTGGACGACAGCACGCAGCTGGCCCAGTTGCGCAGTACCCTGCCCACGCAGTTGTTCCTCTTCGACTGCCTGCGCGCTGACGGCCGCAAGATCCCCATCGAGCTGCGCCTGGTGCTGGTGTGGGACGAACACGAGCGCTTCGAGGGGGTGCTCGGCGTAGGCCGCGACATCAGCCAGCAACGCCGGGCCGAAAAAGACCTGCGCATGGCCGCGACCGTGTTCGAGCACTCCACCTCGGCGATCCTCATTACCGACCCGGCCGGCTATATCGTCCAGGCCAACGAAGCATTCACCCGCGTCAGCGGCTATGCCGTGGCCGAGGTGCTCGACCAGCTCCCCGGCATGCTCACCGTCGAGCAGCAACAGAACGCCCAGCAAGGCTACGTGCTCAAGCAACTGAGCCAGCGCGGCAGCTGGGAAGGCGAGGTCTGGCTGAAACGGCGCAACGGCGAGCACTACCCGGCGTGGGTAGGCATCACTGCGGTGCTCGACGATGAAGGCGACCTGGCCAGCTATGTGTGCTTCTTCACCGACATCAGCGAACGCAAGGCCAGCGAACAGCGCATCCACCGCCTGGCGTACTACGACGCCCTCACCCACCTGCCCAACCGCACATTGTTCCAGGACCGCCTGTACACCGCCCTGCAACAGGCCGAGCGGCAGAAGGCCTGGGTAGTGCTGATGTTCCTCGACCTCGACCGCTTCAAGCCGATCAACGACTCCCTTGGCCATGCGGCGGGCGATCGCATGCTCAAGGACATGGCCGAGCGCCTGCTGGCCTGCGTCGACGACGACGACACGGTGGCGCGCATGGGCGGCGACGAGTTCACCCTGCTGCTGCAGCCCAAGGCCAGCCGCGAGCAGGCGCTCAACCGCGCCATCCATGTTGCCGAGCACATCCTCGACGGGCTGGTCACCCCGTTCGTCCTGGAAAACCGCGAATTCTTCGTCACCGCCAGTATCGGCATCGCCCTGAGCCCGCAGGATGGCAGCGAGCTCAGCCAACTGATGAAGAACGCCGACACGGCCATGTACCACGCCAAGGAACGTGGAAAGAACAACTTCCAGTTCTACCAGGCAGACATGAACGCCAGCGCCCTGGAACGCCTGGAGCTGGAGAGCGACCTGCGCCATGCCCTGGAGCAGAACGAGTTCATCCTCTACTACCAGCCGCAGTTCAGCGGCGACGGCAAGCGCCTGACCGGTGCCGAGGCACTGTTGCGCTGGCGCCACCCGACCCGCGGCCTGGTGCCGCCGGGCGACTTCATCCCGGTGATCGAGGAACTGGGCCTGGTGGTCGACGTCGGCGACTGGGTACTGCGCGAGGCCTGCCGTCAGCTCAAGGCCTGGCACCAGCAGAAAGTGCGTGTGCCCAAGGTGTCGGTGAACATTTCCGCCCGGCAGTTCTCGGACGGCCAGCTGGGCACGCGCATCGCCACCATCCTCGACGAAACGGGGCTGCCACCGGCGTGCCTGGAGCTGGAGCTGACCGAAAGCATCCTGATGCGCGAGGTCAACGAGGCCATGCAGATCCTCGACAGCCTGAAGAACCTGGGCCTGAGCATCGCGGTCGACGACTTCGGCACCGGCTACTCGTCGCTCAACTACCTCAAGCAGTTCCCCATCGACGTGTTGAAGATCGACCGCACCTTCGTCGATGGCCTGCCCGAAGGCGAGCAGGATGCGCAGATCGCCCGGGCGATCATCGCCATGGCCCACAGCCTCAACCTCGCGGTGATCGCCGAAGGCGTGGAGACCCATGAGCAGCTTGAATTCCTCCGCGAACACGGCTGTGACGAGGTGCAGGGCTACCTGTTCGGCCGACCGATGCCGGCCAACCAGTTCGAGGCCCAGTTCAGCAACGAGACGTTGTTCATGTTCCAGTAGGCGTTGCGCGGGGTCTTCGCGCCCACGCAGACCTCATGCAGCCTGGAAAAAACCGGACCTCAAAGTCAACTCCAGCCCAGTCGCCACGCGGCCTGCAACATGAAGCCCATTGGTCCGCGACTTGATGCCACTTCATATGCCAGCGGCGAATCAATCGGTTAGAATGCTCCCCCAATTCTGCCCGATCCTTGAGGACCGCCATGTTCAGCCGTGATTTGACCATTGCCAAGTACGACGCCGAGCTCTTCGAAGCCATGCAGCAAGAAGCCCTGCGCCAGGAAGAGCATATCGAGCTGATCGCTTCGGAAAACTACACCAGCCCGGCGGTCATGGAGGCCCAGGGTTCGGTTCTGACCAACAAGTACGCCGAAGGCTACCCAGGCAAGCGCTACTACGGTGGTTGCGAGTACGTCGACGTCGTCGAGCAGCTGGCCATCGACCGCGCCAAGGAGCTGTTCGGCGCCGACTACGCCAACGTCCAGCCGCACGCCGGTTCCCAGGCCAACGCCGCTGTCTACCTGGCCCTGCTGTCGGCCGGTGACACCATCCTGGGCATGAGCCTGGCCCACGGCGGCCACCTGACCCACGGTGCCAGCGTTTCCTCCTCGGGCAAGCTGTACAACGCCATCCAGTACGGCATCGACGCCAACGGCCTGATCGACTACGACGAAGTCGAGCGCCTGGCTGTCGAGCACAAGCCGAAGATGATCGTTGCCGGCTTCTCCGCCTACTCGCAAGTGCTGGATTTCCCACGCTTCCGCGAAATCGCCGACAAGGTCGGTGCCTACCTGTTCGTCGACATGGCTCACGTCGCCGGCCTGGTCGCCGCTGGCGTGTACCCGAACCCTGTGCCGTTCGCCGATGTGGTCACCACCACCACCCACAAGACCCTGCGCGGTCCACGTGGCGGCCTGATCCTGGCCCGTGCCAACGCCGACATCGAGAAGAAGCTGAACTCCGCCGTCTTCCCAGGCGCCCAGGGCGGCCCGCTGGAGCACGTCATCGCTGCCAAGGCGATCTGCTTCAAGGAAGCCCTGCAGCCTGAGTTCAAGGCCTACCAGCAGCAGGTCGTGAAAAACGCTCAGGCCATGGCCAGCGTATTCATCGAGCGTGGCTTCGACGTCGTCTCCGGCGGCACCGAAAACCACCTGTTCCTGCTGTCGCTGATCAAGCAGGAAATCTCCGGTAAGGACGCCGATGCCGCCCTGGGCAAGGCCTTCATCACCGTCAACAAGAACTCGGTACCGAACGACCCACGTTCGCCGTTCGTCACTTCGGGCCTGCGTTTCGGCACCCCAGCCGTCACCACCCGTGGCTTCAAGGAAGCCGAGTGCCGCGAACTGGCCGGCTGGATCTGCGACATCCTGGCCGACCTGAACAACGAAGCGGTGATCGACGCCGTACGTGAGAAGGTCAAGGCCATCTGCAAGAAGCTGCCGGTGTACGGCAACTGATCGGCAGACGCCTGAAATGAAGAAGCCCGGCCTTGTGCCGGGCTTTTTCATGTTTGTACTTCATCGGGCTGGTGCGACATCCGGTACGAGACGTATTTCCACACGCTGCCCCAAGGCCCTGGCAGCGCTGGCCAGTGTTGTCAAGGTCATGCCAGCGTCAGTCTGATCCAAGGCTCGATCGACCGCCGCCCGGCTGGTGTGCATACGCTCGGCCAAGGCCTTCTTGCTGATCTTTTGCTGCTTCATCGCCTGCGTCAGTTGCCAGGCGATCACCCGTTTCAGCGCAGCCGCCGTGACCTCTTCGAGGATGCCCTCTTCGGCGAGAAAATCATCGAAGTTCGAACCGATGTGCGGGTTCATATAGTTGACCTCCGTAAGCTGGCCTTGCGTTGCCTGGCCAGAGCCAGATCTGCTGAAGGCGTTTTCTGGCTTTTCTTGATGAATCCATGGAGCATGAACATCACGCCATCCATGATCGTGAACAGTACACGGGCAACGACATGCCCCATGTCGATACGGATTTCCCAGAGCCCGTGCTCCAGCTTTCTGACCAAAGGCATGCCAAGTGGCCATCCCAACTGAACGGTCTTGATTTCCATGCCAATCAGATAGCGTTCTTCACGTGCCAAGCCCTTTAGCCACTCCCTCACGGGCTCATTACCCAACGCACTACGGAAGAACTGCACACTTATTTTTAGATCCGACGCGGCCAAGTGTACCAAAAAAAGTACCTCCTGCAAGCGGCCACCTCGACTGGCCTGATCGCTGAAACGAGGCCAAAAAAATGCCGCCTTACGGCGGCATCGAACAGTCGGCTGCATCCCAATCAGGCGTGACTCAAAGCTTCGAAACCAGCCCGAATCCTTTCCTCCGGCAGCTCATCGGCGATGAACACCATCACGCTTTCCCGCAGCTCGCCTTCCTTCCACTCGGCGTCCCAGTCGAAGCCGTACAGCTTCAGCACTCCCTGGAACACCAAACGGCGATCTTCACCCGCGATATTCAACACGCCCTTGTAGCGCAACAGCTGTTTGCCGTGCTCCTCCAGCAGCTCGTTCATGAAGTCGCTGAGTCGATCGATATCCAACGGCGTTTCGGTGCGCAGCACCAGCGTCGAAATGCGATCCGGGGTGGCGGGTTTGAGGACCGGGCGCAAGCTGGGCCCGGGGCTGATGCCCAGGTCCGGGTTGAGGTTGAACCCTCGCACATCGAGCAGTTCGGCCAGGTCGATATGCCCATGCTCGACTACGCGGATCGCCGCCCGGCCATTGATGCGCGCCAGGCGCTCGCGCAGGGCATCGACCACCTGCGGCTCGACCAGATCGGTCTTGCTCAGCAGCAGGCGGTCGGCAAAGCCGACCTGGGCCTGGGCGATGGCCTGGGTCAGGTGCAGTTCGGCGTGGGCGGTGTCGACCAGGGTGATGATGCCATCGAGGATATAGCGTTCTCGCAGCTCTTCGTCGATGAAGAAGGTCTGTGCCACGGGTGCAGGGTCGGCGAGACCCGTGCACTCGATCACCAGGCGATCGAAGGCGATCTCGCCGGCGTCCAGGCGTTCGAGCAGCAGGTACAGGGCACGGGTCAGGTCGCCATGGATGCTGCAGCACACACAGCCGTTGGCCAGGGTCATCACCTGCACCGGTTCATCGCCCAGCAGTTGGCTGTCGATGCCGGCCTCGCTGAACTCGTTCTCGATCACGGCGAGCCTCAGGCCGTGCTCGGCCTTGAGCATGTGCTTGAGCAGTGTGGTCTTGCCGGCACCAAGAAAGCCGGTCAGCACGGTAACGGGAATCGGCGTTTGCACGCGGTTGTCTCCTGCAGCTGAAAATGAAAGTGGGAGCCCGGTTACCCGGGCTCCCACTGGTTCATGCGTGTCGCGGGTTCAACAGCACTTGGGCCCGGACTTGCCACCATAACGCGCTTCCTGGCGCTCGCGGAAGAACGCCTCGTAGCTCATCACCGGCTTGTCCGGGTGCTTGGTCTGCATGTGCTCGACATAGTTGTCGTAATCGGGCATGCCGACCATCAGGCGGGCGGCCTGCCCCAGGTACTTACCCAGTCGACCCAGGTCGTTGAACATCGCGGCATTCCTCTCAAGCGTCAGGCAAAGCCTGGAACGGGGTTTCCTTGTCGCTGCGCTCCTTGCGGCCCCAGGCGGCGTAGCCGACCTTGAGGGCGAAGAACAGGATGCTGAACACCACCACCAGGAACAGGATCGTCAGGCCGGCGTTGGTGTAGGCGTTGAAGATCACATGCTGCATCTGGCCGATGTCCTTGGCAGGCGCCAGCACCTGGCCGGCGTCCAGCGCGGTGCTGTACTTCTTGGCCAGGGCCAGGAAGCCCACAGCCGGGTTCGGGTCGAACAGCTTGATCAGGCCCGCGGCGGTGGTGCAGATCAGCAGCCATACCGCAGGTACCAGGGTGACCCAGATGTAGCGCTGGCGCTTCATCTTGATCAGTACCACGGTGCCAAGCATCAGGGCGATACCGGCCAGCATCTGGTTGGAGATACCGAACAGCGGCCACAAGGTGTTGATACCCCCCAGCGGATCGATCACGCCTTGATACAGCAGGTAACCCCACATTGCCACGCAACCGGCGGTCGCGAGCAGGTTGGCCCCCCACGACTCGGTGCGCTTGAGCGCCGGGACGAAGCTGCCCAGCAGGTCCTGCAGCATGAAGCGCCCGGCACGGGTACCGGCGTCCACTGCGGTGAGGATGAACAGTGCCTCGAACAGAATGGCGAAGTGGTACCAGAACGCCATGGTGTTCTCGCCCGGCAGCACCTGGTGCAGGATCTGTGCGATACCTACCGCCAGGGTGGGCGCGCCACCGGCACGGGCGAGGATGGTGTGCTCGCCGATGTCGCGGGCGGTGGCCTCCAGCTGCTCGGGAGTAATCATGAAGCCCCAGCTGCTGACGGTCTGCGCCACCGAAGCGACGTCGGCGCCGACCACTGCGGCCGGGCTGTTCATGGCGAAGTACACGCCCGGCTCGATCACCGAGGCGGCGACCATGGCCATGATGGCGACGAACGACTCCATCAGCATGCCGCCGTAGCCGATGTAACGGGCGTTGGTTTCGTTATCCAGCAGCTTCGGCGTGGTCCCCGAGGAGATCAGCGCGTGGAAGCCGGACACCGCGCCGCAGGCGATGGTGATGAACAGGAACGGGAACAGGGTGCCCTTCCAGACCGGGCCGGTACCGTCGGTGAACTGGGTCAGCGCCGGCATCTTCAGCTCGGGCGCGATGATCAGGATACCGATGGCCAGGCCGACGATGGTGCCGATCTTGAGGAAGGTCGACAGGTAGTCGCGCGGCGCCAGGACCAGCCATACCGGCAGCACGGCGGCGACGAAACCGTAGCCCACAAGCATCCAGGTGATCTGCACGCCAGTGAAGGTGAACGCCGGGCCCCACACCGGATCCGCGGCGATCTGGCCCCCCAGCCAGATCGACAGCAGCAGCAGGACCACGCCGACGATGGAGATTTCACCGATGCGGCCCGGGCGGATGTAGCGCATGTAGATGCCCATGAACATCGCGATCGGGATGGTCGCGATCACCGTGAACATGCCCCACGGGCTCTCGGCCAGGGCTTTGACCACGATCAGCGCCAGCACCGCGAGGATGATGATCATGATCAGGAAGCAACCGAACAGGGCGATGGTGCCCGGTATGCGGCCCATTTCTTCCCGGACCATGTCGCCCAGCGAGCGGCCGTTACGCCGTGTGGACAGGAACAGGACCATGAAGTCCTGTACCGCACCGGCCAGCACCACGCCAGCGATCAGCCACAGCGTGCCGGGCAGGTAACCCATCTGCGCCGCGAGCACCGGGCCCACGAGCGGGCCGGCGCCAGCGATGGCGGCGAAGTGGTGACCAAAAAGGATGTGCTTGTTGGTCGGGACGTAGTCCAGGCCATCGTTGTTGAGTACCGCCGGCGTGGCTCGGCGAGGGTCGAGTTGCATCACCTTGGTGGCGATGAACAGGCTGTAGTAACGGTAGGCAACCAGGTAAATGGCCACTGCCGCGACGACGATCCACAAGGCATTGATCGCCTCACCGCGACGCAGGGCGACGACGCCCAGCGCGCAGGCCCCTATGACTGCCAGCGCCAGCCACGGGATATGGCGTAGCAGGCTGTTATTGTTGTTCATGGCATGCTTCCAGCTTAAGTGGTTGGAATAGACAGCCCTCTGAGTCTAGGGCCTGCTTGCCTCCATTACCATATCCAGATGAGCGGCGTCGCTACCCCGCGGGCTCCGACTTAGAGCGGCACCACCGCAACTCCCCTGGTAATTCTGTCAGTTGTCAGGCCACTGCCGCGGTTGCATCTTGAACAGGTCTTGAATGCACAAGGATGTTCACAATGAAGATCAAGTTCCTGCTTCACACCTCTTTCATCGGCCTGCTCGCCTCTGCGGCGATACATGCCCATGGCGCCATGGAAGAACCCGTGAGACCAATGCATGGCGCCATGGAAGTACCCATCGCACGCCAACTGGCTTGCTACAACGCAAAGGACTTTGACTGGCCAGAAGATGGCTCAGGCATCAAGAATCCCGGCTGTAAAGCGGCGTACCAGCACGCTTATCGCAAGTTCAACAACAACGCCCAACAGGCGGTCTATCAATTCAACCAGTGGCACGAAGTGTCAAGGAACGTCACCGACTACCGGAATATCGAAGCAGTCAAGGAGGCTATCCCCGACGGCCAGTTGTGCTCGGCGGGCAGTGACGTGGACGCTGCCGAGGTACGCAGGGCTCAGGACGAGGTCAACCGGGTCGCACCCAACAAGCAGCTGTTGGTCCTCGCCAACGACAAGAGCGGCCTGGACCAACCTGCCGAGTGGGTCACCCAGGAACTGCGCAAGGGGGCCGACAACAAAGTGCACATGCGCTACAAGATCGAGGCCGTGCACAACCCCAGTTACTGGGAAATTTATGTGTCCAAGCCTGGCTACAACCCCGCAGAGCGCGCACTGAACTGGGACGACCTGGAACTGGTGCAGGAAATCGGCGACGTGCCACCAGTAAATGGGTACTACGAGCTGGAGGTCGATCTCGAGAACCACATCGGTAAGCGTGTCATCTACAGCCGCTGGCAGCGCGTGGATCCGGCCGGCGAAGGCTTTTACAACTGCAGTGATGTGAATATCGTCAGCGACAAATAGCCGGTTGACCCTCCGAAAGGGGCGGCCATGGCTGGGCTATAGTCAGAAGATCTGACGAGGATCCAGCCATGACTAGCTCCCACGACGAACGCCGCCGTTTCCAGCGCATCGCCTTCGATGCCCCTACCGAACTGCGCCAGGGCGAACGTCGCTGGCCGGTGAAGCTCCTCGACCTGTCGCTCAAGGGCTTGCTGGTAGAGCGCCCAGAACCCTGGGATGCCGACCCCACCCAGGACTTCGACGCGGTCATCCATCTCAACGACAAGAAAACCCAGGTCAGGATGCAGGTCGAACTGCGCCACGACGAGTCCACCCGCCTGGGCTTCATCTGCCTGCACATCGACATCGACTCGATGACCCATCTGCACCGTCTTGTGGAACTCAACCTGGCAGACAGCACCGAAATGATGCGCGAGCTGCGCGAACTCATCGAAGATTGATATCTCTTAGCCTGCTAACAATCTGGCTGTGACAGCTTTCTTGTCCAGCCAGACAGCTTTCCTGCCTTTCCCAGCCCCTTTGTACACACCCCTCTGGAACAGCCTCTCGCAGGTTGGAACGCAACGTGCATCCAGGTTTCAGGCACCCTGGACGCACCCGTTACGGCGCTACGATCAAAACTTTGTATACAATTTTAGTGGCAATTATTTGCGCTAGTTGTCTACAGTAGCGGCACAACAATAAACAGAGAGCCTGCTCCAATGACCACGTCCCCCAGCACGTCTCCCGCCCCGCGCCCCGAGGACGAAAACCTCGGCCTCGGCGCCAACCTGGCCTACGGGCTGCAGCATGTCCTGACCATGTATGGAGGGATCGTCGCCGTACCCCTGATCCTCGGCCAGGCCGCCGGCCTGGCGCCGGCGGAGATCGGCCTGCTGATCGCTGCCTCGTTGTTCGCCGGTGGCCTGGCGACATTGCTGCAGACCCTTGGGCTGCCGTTCTTCGGCTGCCAGCTGCCACTGGTCCAGGGCGTGTCGTTCGCGGGCGTGGCGACCATGGGCGCGATTCTTGGCAGCCAGGGCGGCGGTGGCCTGCCGGCGGTGCTGGGCGCGGTAATGGCAGCTTCGTTGATCGGCTTCCTGATTACCCCGGTGTTCTCGCGTATCACCAAGTTCTTCCCGCCCCTGGTGACCGGCATCGTCATCACCACCATCGGCCTGACCCTGATGCCCGTCGCGGCCCGCTGGGTGATGGGCGGCAACAGCGCCTCGCCAGAGTTCGGCAGCATGGCCAACATCGGCCTGGCGGCGCTGACCTTCGCCATCGTCCTGCTGCTGAGCAAGCTGGGCAGCGCGAGCATTTCGCGCCTGTCGATCCTGCTGGCGATGGTCGCCGGCACATTGATCGCCTGGTCGCTGGGCATGGCCGATTTCAGCAAGGTCACCGAAGGCCCGATCTTCGCCTTCCCCACCCCGTTCCACTTCGGCATGCCGACCTTCCACATCGCCGCGATCCTGTCGATGTGCATCGTGATCATGGTGACCCTGGTGGAAACCTCGGCGGACATCCTGGCAGTCGGTGAGATCATTGACACCAAGGTCGACTCCAAGCGCCTGGGCAACGGCCTGCGCGCCGACATGGCATCGAGCATCCTGGCGCCGATCTTCGGCTCGTTCACCCAGAGCGCCTTCGCCCAGAACGTGGGCCTGGTGGCAGTGACCGGCGTGAAGAGCCGCTATGTGGTGGCCACCGGCGGCGTGATCCTGGTGGTGCTCGGCCTGCTGCCGATCATGGGCCGGGTGATTGCGGCAGTACCTACCCCGGTACTCGGCGGCGCCGGTATCGTACTGTTTGGCACCGTGGCTGCCAGCGGCATCCGCACCCTGTCGAAAGTCAGCTACAAGAACAACGTCAACCTGATCATCGTCGCCGCCTCGCTGGGCTTCGGCATGATCCCGATCGCGGCGCCGAACTTCTACCACAGCTTCCCCAGCTGGTTCGAAACCATCTTCCACTCCGGCATCAGCTCGGCGGCGATCATGGCAATTCTGCTGAACCTGATGTTCAACCACTTCACCACCGGCAACTCGGAAAACCAGTCGGTGTTCGCCGCGGCCTACGAGCGCACCATCCAGTACTCCGACATCTCGGCGCTGCGTGATGGCGACTACTTCAAGGATGGCAAGCTGTTCGACGCAGAAGGCAACGAGGTACCGGTGCTGGAACTGGACGAACACGGCAACGAGACGCCCAGACGCAAGGCGGTTGCCGAACACTGATCGCTGACCAGGACGGTCATCGAGGGGAGCCGACGCGCATCGTCAGCTCCCTTTTTTGTCTGGGTAGATACATGGAAGCAAGCCCGCTCCCACGACCGCCCTAGCCGTGCGCCACGAAGTACCGATTCAACACATTCAGGTCCCCGGCCTCCAGCACCCCCGCCAGATAGCGCAGCTGCAACCAGGCCCGCAGGTACTCATGCCGCGCCTGGGCCAGGTCGCGCCGGGCACCGAACAGCTGTTGCTCGGCATCCAACACATCGAGGTTGACCCGCTCACCGCCTTGCACGCTCTTGCGCGTGGCCTGCACCAGGGCTGTAGCTGCCTTGACCGCTAGGTCGTAGGCGCGAATCTTCGCCGTGCCGCTGGCGCATAGGTTGAACTGCCGACGCAACTGGTTGACCGTGTCGCGCAGTTGCGCATCCAGTTCGAAGCCCGCGGCATCCCGCTGGGCCCGGGCCTGGCGCACCGACGCGGACACGCCGCCACCGGCGAACAGCGGCACGTTCAATTGCACGCCGATGCTGTCGGTGTCGTAGCGCTGGTTATAGCTGCTCTCGGAGCTGGAGCTGGATATACCCTTGCTGGCATAGGCGCTCAACGAGGGCAGATGACCGGCCCGCTGACGCTCGATGTTCTGCTCGGCGACCTCCAGCCCATGGCGCTGGCTGGCCAGCTCGGCGTTGCGGGCAACAGCCAGGTCGCGCCAGGGCTCGAAACGCGCGGGCGTCAGTGGCTGGACGCGAAAATCACCGGTCATCGGCGCCAGGTCATCGACCTCTACCGGCTCGCCGATGATCGCCTGCAAGGCCCGCAACGCCGCATCGAGATTGTCGCCTGCCTCGATCTCCTGGGCCTGGGCCAACTCGTAGCGGGCCCGGGTCTCAAGCACATCGGTGCGGGTACCCTCGCCACCTTTGACCAGTTGTTCGTTGAGCGTCAGTTGTTCAGCAAAGGTACGCCGCTGGGCCTGGGCCAGGGCGATCTGTTCATTGGCGAACAGCGCTTCGCTGTAGGCGCCGAACAGCCGCACCATCAGTTCCTGGCCACGACCACGATAGCGTTCGTCGGCCAGCGCGGCCTGGGCCACGCCACGGCGGTAGTCACTCCAGGCGGCATAGTCGAACAGCGGCTGCTCGAGGGTCAGCGTCGAGCTGTAGCTGCGGTAATCGCGCTGTGTGGTCACGTCGCCGAACTGGCTGCGCTGGGTCACCTCTGAGTCGTTGCGGGCACGGTTGTAGCGATACGACAGTTTCGGCAGCAGTCCAGCGCGGCCGATCGCCCGGTTTTCAAGCCCGGCCTCACGCTCGGCTATGGAGCCCTGCCAGGTCGGGTCGTTGCGCAGGGCCAGGGCATAGGCATCGCCCAGGTCCAGGGCCTGCGCCGAGAGACTGGTGAGCAGTAGCAACAGGCCTGCGAAACGCAAAGATACCGGCATCACCCTTACTCCTCCGCCAGGGCAACGTGCACCCGGTCGGCCAAAGGCTTGAACAGGTAATTGAGCATCGAGCGTTCGCCGGTGCGCACGAAGGCCTCCACCGGCATGCCGGGGCGGATATCCAGGCCCGCCAGTTGCCCCAGCCCCTGTTCGCTGACCTTGATACGTACCTGGTAGTAGGGCTGCTGGGTCTTCTCGTCCACCAGGCGGTCGGCCGAGACCAGCGTCACCTCGCCGTCCACCCGCGGCGTGGTGCTCTGGTTGAACGCCACGAACATCAGCTCCACCGGCAAGCCTGGGCGCAGACGATCGATCATCTCCACCGAGGCCCGCGCATCGACCAGCAAAGGCGCATCGCGCGGCACGATCTCCATCAGTTGCTGGCCGCGGGCGATGACCCCGCCGTTGGTGAACACACTGAGGCCGACCACGGTACCGGCCACCGGGGCCCGCACCTGGGCATGGGCCAGTTCGAATTCAGCGCTGCGCAGGCGATTGCCCAGGTCCTCGGCGCTGGCCTGCAGTTCGGCGAGCTGCTGGCGCACCTCGTTCTGGTACTCCTGCTGGCGCTGGCCGATACGCAGCTTCAGCTCCAGCACCTGGCGCCGGGTGCGGCCGATGTTACCGAAGTCCTCGGCGATCGAGCCATTGACCTGGGCCAGCAGGCGTTCGCTGTCGAGCAGGCGATTGCGGGCGATGTAGCCGTCCCGGGCCAGCTCGCGCAGGCCGCGCAACTGCTCGTCCAGCGCATCGCGCTGGGCCTGCTTGCTGGCCAGCGAACCTTGCAGCCCCTGCAGCGAGGCTTCTGCACCGGCAATGCTCTCGCGCAGGCCGCCGAGTTCCATGTCCAACGCCTGGGCCCGGCTGCCACGCAGCTGGCGCTGCCCATCCAGCACCGTGGCCACCCAGGGGAGGTTCGCCCGGGCCAGCAGGTCTTCGGGATAGGCAATCGTCGCCCGACCATCGCGCTCGGCCAGCAGGCGCGCCTCCCCGGCGCGGGCGTTGACGTACTGCACCCGCAACGAACCGACCTGGGCCTGGGACTGGGTCGGGTCCATGCGCAGCAGCACCTGGCCGGCACTCACCGTGTCACCGTCACGCACCAGCAACTGTTCGATCACCCCACCCGTGGGGTGCTGCACGGCCTGGCGGCTACCGGCAACCATCACGCTGCCGCTGACCGGCACGCCCTTGTCCAAGGGCGCCAGCGCGGCCCACAACAGAAAGCCGCCGAAACCCGCCAACACCAGCCAGCGGCCGACACGACCCGGCCGGTGTTCATCGAGGCTGAGCAGGCTCGCTTCGGTCTTTTGCGTGGAGAGGGCGTGTACGCTCATGAAATCAGGCTCTTGGTTGGCCGAACGTAACGTTCATGCCGATGGGGTTACGGGCGATGGGGGGTGTGGTGGAGGGGACGACGGGGGCGGGCCGGGCAGCCCGTTGGGCGTCCTGCAATACCCTGGCGGTGGGACCGAAGGCCTGCAACTGGCCGCCCTTGAGCATCAACAGGTTGTCCAGGCCGGCCAACAGCGAAGACTTGTGGGTAATCAGGATCAGCGTGCGCTTGTGCTCGCGCAGCCTGGCAATGGCCTCGACCAGCGCCCGCTCACCGGCGTCATCGAGGTTGGAGTTCGGTTCGTCGAGCACGATCAGCGCCGGCAGCCCGTACAGCGCGCGTGCCAGGCCGATGCGCTGGCGCTGACCACCGGAAAGCCCCATGCCACCCTCCCCCAGCAGCGTGTCATAGCCGCCCGGCAAGGCTAGGATCATGTCGTGCACGCCCGCCAGCTGCGCCGCAGCGACCACCTGCTGGGCGTCGACAAGGCCGAGACGGGCGATGTTGTCGGCAATGCTGCCGGCGAACAGCTGCACATCCTGCGGCAGGTAGCCGATGTGCTGGCCCAGCGCGCCACGGTCCCAGGTCCGCAGGTCGGCGCCGTCCAGGCGCACCTTGCCGGTGATCGGCGCGCCAGCGCCGACCAGCAGCCGCGCCAGGGTCGACTTGCCCGACCCGGAAGGGCCGATGATCCCCAGTGACTCGCCCGCCGGCAGCTCGAAGCCCAGGTTGTTCAGGCACAGGCGACTGCTGCCCGGTTGCGTCGCGCCCACCTGCTCGACGGTGAGTTTGCCCAGCGGGGCCGGCAGCGGCATGCCAGCCGGGCGCGGCGGCTGGGCCTGCAGCAACTCGCTCAGGCGCTGATAGGCCAGGCGCGCACCGCTCCATTGGCGCCAGGCGCCGATCAGCTGGTCGATCGGCGCCAGCACGCGGGCCATGAGGATGGAGCCGGCGATCATCATCCCCGGGGTGATCAACTGTTCGATGGCCAGCCAGGCGCCCAGCCCGAGCACCAGCGACTGCAAGGCCAGGCGCACGGTCTTGGTCAGCGCGGTGACCGCCGCGGTACGCTCGCTGCCCAGGTTCTGCTGGGCCAGGAACCCATGATGCAACCGCGCCCAGCGCTGGCGCACGGCGCCAAGCATGCCCATGGCCTCGATCACTTCGGCATTGCGCAGGTTGGCGCTGGCCTCCAGGCCCGCCTGCTGCGACAACTGCCCGGCTTGCGCAAACGGCGCCTGGGTCAGGCGCTCGTTGACCCACGCCAGCACCGTCAGCAACACCGCGCCCGCCAGCGCCATCAGGCCCAGCCACGGGCTGAACATGAACATCACCAGCAGGTACACCGGGAACCACGGCGCATCGAAGAAGGCGAACAACGCCTGGCCGGTGGCGAACTGGCGCAACGCGGTCAGGTCGGCGAGCATCTGCCCCGCCGCCCCCTTGTGCCCGGCCAGGCTGGCCTCGTAGGCGGCCTCGAACACCCGCGGGTTGAGGTCCATGTCCATGCGCGTGCCCAGGCGAATCACTACCTGGCTGCGCAGCCACTCCAGCAGCCCCATGAAGGCGAACACCCCGAGCACCATGAGGCTGAGCATCAGCAGGGTCATCTCGTTGCGCGACGACAGGACCCGGTCATAGACCTGCAGCATGTAGAGCGCCGGTGCCAGCATCAGCACATTGATCACCGCGGTGAACAACGCGACGTTGCCAAGCCCGGCACGGCAGGCCTTGAGCGCCCGCAGCACTTCATTGGCCGCGGCGGGAGCGGTTCGCATTTGTTGGAAACCTCTTGGAAGGCGCCGACAGGCGATTGCATTCGCGCCAGCGTCGCCACAGAATTCGCACCGCCGCAGCCTGGGCCCGGCAAAGACACGGGCTGCGGGGTAAGTGCATCAGATCAGCGAATGGCAGGGTGACCTTCCATTCGCTTTTTCATGCCTGCGCTCAGGCCGCCAGGGCCAAGTCATCAGGCAGCGCCTGCACGCCAACCGCTTCGGCGGAGGCCGCGTGAACCGGGCCGGCAGCCAGGGCCGCGTCGATCTGGGCGAAGGTGCTGTTGGTGGATACGCCATAGTCGGCCAGCAGGTTGTCCAGCACGGTTTCCAGCGCGCCGGTCTTGCCCTGCATGAGGTTGTAGATGACGTTGTGCACGTCGTTGCCAGCACGGCCGGCACCTTGGGCGGCGCTCAGGTCCAGGCCGTCGAAGCTCACGGCCAGCGACTGCACGCTGTAGTTGCCGCTGGCGTCCTTGAGCAGGGTGTTGCCCAGGGTCACGGTGTCCAGCTCGCCGTACAGGTAGTGGTTCAGGTTGCTGCTGGCCGGCAGCGAGGCGTCCCAGACGTAGTGCAGGCCGGTCTGGGTATCGCTCTGGGCGATCACGGCATAGTTCGAGCCGTTGGTGCCACGAATGGCGTACTGGCTGCCATCGGTGCCACCTTCGTTGAAGCCACCAGTGTTGCTGGCGTTGTGGTCGGCGGTCTTGAAGCCGGCGGCCCAGACCGACAGGTACTGGTCGACGGTGACGCTGGCGAACGAAGCCGAGTAGGTAACGGACAGAGACATTTCAAATCCTCTTGGCGTTGCAGTTGAGAGCGAAGGCATTCATTGCCCTCGTGTTGCCCGACGTTGGGCGAACCTGGTGGATCGACATCCATCGCAATGGCGTCCAGGCATGGACACTGCAGCCCTGCCAGCCATGCAAATGAATATCAGTCTCATCACTAAGACGTAATGCTCGGGAAAAGTCAGTAAAGGAAATCTCGAAAAGAGTGCTGCCGCTTCGAACGGTGGATCAGGCAACCAACGCGAGGTCCTCGGGCAGCGCTTGCACGCCGAGCGCTGGCGCCGGGTTGGCCAGTACCGGGCCATGGGCCAGGGCGGCATCGATGGCGGCGAAGGTGTTGCCGGTGGATACGCCGTAATCCGCCAGGAGCGTGTCCAGTACACCTTCGAGCGCACTGGTGTCTCCCCGCATCAGACCGTGGATCAGGCCATGCACCGTGTTTTCGGCCACGCCTGCCCCCTCGCTGGCGCTCAGGCCGAGGCCGGCGAAGCCGACCTTCAGGTAGCCTGTGCTGTAGTGGCCACTGCCATCCCGTGCGAGGGTGTGGCCCAGATCGATGCTGTCGAGTGCGCCATGGAAGTAGAGGTTGGCATTGCTGTCCTCCGGGAGCAGTGGCTCGCGGTAATAGTGCAGGCCGTTCTGACTGTCGCTGCCGGCGATCAGCGCATAGTTGGTACCGTTGCCACCGCGCGTGGCGAACTGACTGCCACTGCTGGCGCCGTCGTTGAAGCCACCGCCGCTGTAGCTATCGGTGGTGCCGAATCCGGTGCGCCAGGCCGACAGGTACTGGTCGATGGAGACCCCGCTCAGGTATGGCTCATAGGTGACAGAGACGGTCATGCCTGGTTCCTCATGGTTGCAATGGAAACGAAGGCCATTCCCTGACCTTCGGTGTTGCCCGACATTGGGCGAGGCTGATAAATCAGAATCGATACTCGAGCATGCCGGACAGCGTCCGCCCGCGTGCCAGGGACAGGTTGTTTGCATCGCCCATGGCCACGAAGTAGGCCTGGTCGGTGACGTTCTCCAGAGACAGGGCGATGTTCAACTGCTTGGTCGCCCAGTAGCTGGCATAAAGGTCGTACACCTTGTATTCCGGCCAGCGTGCCTTCTCCAGATTGCCGAAGCCCTGGCTGTTCAGGTGCTCACCGTTACCGGCGCTGTAGCGCAGCCGGGCACCGACATCGAGGGTGTTGTCAAGAAAACGCAGGCCTGCGGTCAACGCGCCGCGATCGGAGGGCATGTAGGCAGCGTTGCCCATGATCTCGCCACAGCTGACTTCGTTATTGAGTGCTTGCCCTTCCGAGAACTTGTAGGCCTGTGTCGGAATCGGGATGGAGATGCCACCGAAATCGATCAGCACGTCTTGCATACCCGCCTCAGTGCGCAATACGCCGCCGCCCATGTACAACTGCTTGGAGCAGAACTCGTTGCTGCCGATCATGTGGGTGTAGCTCAGCTGCGTGTAGAAGCGGCCATTGTCGTAATCGAGCGTGTATTCCACACCGCGGAAATTGGTGCCCTTCAGGTTGTTGACATAGGCACTGTTGCCCAGCGACAGCCCGGTCACATCAGTGCCCGGCAGATCGACGCTGTAATCGAGGTAGGAGAAGTTCTCGATGCGCGTGTCGAAATAGGCCACCTTCATGCCGAAGCGGTCGCCGTCACGCAGCAGCGACTCCTTGAAGATGTTGAAGCCGGCCTCCCAGTTGTGCGATTGCTCAGGCTTGAGGAACGGGTTGGGGTAGACCATCTCGTTACCGCCACCATGGGGCTTGCCGCTCATGAAGGCCTCGGTCACCGCCGGCGGACGCCAGCCGCGCCCCCAGCGGGTGTAAAGCTGCAGCCAGTCCACACCCGGCTTGACGCCGATACCGAAGGTTGGCGAGAAACGGCCTTCCTCACGCTCGACGTCGTACTGCAATTCAGTGATCTCACGCGGCACATCCACGCCAGTGACACCGATCGGGTACGCCCAGGTGGTCATTGCGGTCTTGCCGGTCAGCCGATAGCGGTCGTAGCGCAGGCCGGCGTCCAAGGTCAGCCAACCGTCGTGTTCGAAGGTGACATCGCCGAACAGGCTGCCCATGGCGCGCTTGCCCTTGGGGTTCGCACCGCTGGCGAACGGGTTGTACTTCTCCGAAGGCGCCGGGATACGCTCGCTGCTGGGCTTGAAGGTGTCCTGAAATAACTCCACGCCATAGTTGAAGCTCAACTGATCGGTCTGGCCGAAGTAGAAGCGCGAGGTGTTCTGCACCTGCAGCCCCCAGGTGTCGGTCTGGAACCGGTCGTTGTAAGGGTCGTAGTAGTTGTTGCTGCCCTCGCTTGCGGTGTTGCTGCTGTTCCAGCGGTCCTGGCGGGTAGTCACGAAGTACAGCTTGGCCTTGAGGTCGATCAGGTCGTTGTCCGGCGCATAGCTGTAGTCCAGCGCGGCATTCCTGGCATTGACATCACTGCTCGCGGTGCGCCGGTAGTAGAAGGCGTCCCGCTCGGTGTCGAGGAAGGTCCAGGCATCCTTGCTGTCGGTGTCGGTCTCCATGTAGCTCAGTTGCAGGCGCTGGTGCTCGGGCAGGTTCAGCCCCACCTTGACCAGCTGGGAACGGGTCACGGTGCCCATGTCGCCCACTTCGGACTCCAGCCAGTTGTCCCAGGCCCGCGGGTAGAACTTGCGCAGGCGCATTTCAGAACCCAGGTTGTCCCGGTTGCGGGTCCCGGCGCGATAGTCGCCGAAGTGGCGCTCGCTCATGCCCAGCAGCAGGTCGCCCACTTCGTTGCCAAAGGCGAACACGCCACTGCCGTTGAAGTAGGTGCCGTTGCCCAGCTCACCGATGCCATGCCCGGCGCGCACGCGTCCGCCGAACTCCTTGCCCGGCCCGAGAAAGTCGCTGGCGTTCAGGGTATTGAACGAGGCGATGCCGCCGAGCACGCCAGCGCCGCCCATGCCGGACTGGCTGCCCTTCTCGATCTCGACGCTGCTGACGAACTCCGGGTCGATGAACATCGTGCCGTTGCGCTGTTGGTGGCCGTTGACACTGAAGTTCTGGCGCATGCCATCGATGTTCATGTTGACCCGACCATAGTCCTGCACGCCGCGGATGTTCACCGACAGCCCGGGATCGCGCTGGTTGACCGCCGTGTACACACCCGCGGTCTGCTCGAGCATGTCGGCGGCATGCCGCGGCGGACGCTTGTCGATCTGCTCGCGGGTGATCACGCTGGCCGAACGGGGCGTCTGGTAGACCCAGTCACCGTCACGCGCCGAGTCGATATGGGTAGCGCCCAGTTCCATGGCCTGGCCACCTTCGGCCAGACGCTCCAGGCCTACCTGCCCAGGGGCACTGAAGCGATAGCGCACGGGCATGCCGCGCAGCAATCGGTGCAGTCCCTCTTCGATGCTGTAGCCCCCATGCAGCCCCTCGCTTTGCAAGCCGGCCAGGGTTCGGCTGTCGAAGAACACCTGCACACCGGACTGCTCGGCATAGGCCAGTACGGCGCTGTCGAGGGACTGGGCAGGGATGTCGAACTGAATGATGGTGTGCTTGGCGCTGCTGGCGGCGGTAGCAGCCTGCACCATGCCGATCCCCATCGACAGGGTGCAGGTGCCCAGGGCCAGACTGCCGGCAAGGGCGATGCGGCTCAGAGGCCGGAGGGATCGAGTTGATTGCGTGCTCACTGCGCGTCTCGTCTGTTGGCGTTTTCTAGTAATGAAAATCAATCTCAACAGTCAGACGAGCAACGCGCGAAAACTCAGTAACGCCAGATGAAAGTTTTTGCGAAAGACTCAGTAGATCACGGTCAAACCCGGTAACTGCAGGCGCTTGGCCTTCAGCTCGCGGGTAAGGGTTTCGGCGGCGGCGCCCAGGTTGTCGAGGCGGAACACCCCGCTCACCTCTCGCTGCGCCAGCGTGCCATCGACCACCATCAAGCGGCCATCGCGATAACGGTTCAGGCGCTCGACCACCTCGGCCAATGGCTGGCGCTCGAACACCAGCACGCCCCGCTGCCAGTCGGTGGCCCGGTGCAGATCGCGGCCAATCCATGGCCGTATACCCTGGGCCTGGTCGTAGCGCAGTACCTGCCCCTCCTGCAGGAGCTGATGGGCGGCACCCTGGGCCGGCGCCGTTTGCAGCCGCACGTCGACACTATGCTCGAGCATGCCCACCCAGCCGCCATCACCCGCCTTGCCCACCACGAATCGGGTACCCAGTGCCTGGCTGGTGGCACCGGCATATTCGACCACGAAGGGCCGCGGCTCATCCGCGCTGACCGGCGCCGCACTGAACACCGCCTCCCCCGCCAACAGGCGCACTCGACGCTGCCGACCATCGAAGTCGAGCTGTACGGCACTGTCGCTGTCCAGGTCGACCTGGCTACCATCGGGCAGGCTGACGCGGCGCACTTCGCCAGCAGCGGTGGCGTAATCGGCACGCCAGTCGAGCAGTACCCGAGGGCCTTGTTCGACGCCCAGAATTGCCAGCAGCAGCAACGCACTGCTGGCCACCGCCCAGCGCAGCCGCGTCGGCCGACGCCGGCCACGCGGACGCTCGGCCCGGGTCACTGGTGCCCGGTGCGGCGTTGTCGGCACCAGGCTCGTCACCTGGCCGAGATCGGCCCAGGTCGCCTTGGCGAAGGCATAGGCCCGCGCATGGCGCGGATCGCTGCCGCACCATTGCGCCAACGCCAGCTGCTGCGCCGGGCTCAGGGGGCCGCCCCCCTCCAGCACCACCCACTCGGCGGCCTGCTCGCGGATGGCTTGCTCGTTCTGGCTGCTCACACGGTTCTCTCGCGATCTGGTTATGTCTGGGCTGACGTCTGAAGCGGCATTAGTCAGTAAACCGTTGGTCATTCGGTTTCCTGCAGGCACTGCATCACATAGGCCAGGGCCTTGGCCAGATGCTTTTGCACCGAGCTGTCGGAGATCCCCAGATGCCTGGCGACCTCGGCGTGGGTCATGCCTTCCAGGCGGTTGAGGCGGAAGATCTCCCGGGTGCGCTCGGGCAACTCGCCGAGGATCGTCTGCAGGCGACGCAGGTGCTGCTCGCGCACGGCTTGCTCCTCAAGCCCAGGGCCGTCCTCGACGAGCGCCTCGAAAGCCTCGTGTGGCACCGTGTCGGTCTTGCGCCGTTGCTGCTGACGCACGTGATCGATCATCAGGTTGTGCGCGGTGCGATAGAGGTACGCCTGGGCGTTGTCGATGGTCTCGGTACGCTGCTGCTCGGCCAGGCGCAGGAAACTGTCCTGCACAAGGTCAGCGGCCAGCTGTGGGTCGCGCACCTTGCGCGAGAGCAGGCCTTGAAGGTTTTTCGCGTGCTTGAGAAACAGCCGCTTGAGGTCTAACTCCGCCACACGCGCTCCATGAGGTGGTCGCAAGGTGGCGGTATGCTACTCGTTATTGAGAATCACTTACAAGAAAATGACCTACTCGAACAATGCATCCAGCGCTTGTTCCAGACGGGTCACGGCAATCACCTGCAACCCGGCGGGAGCCTCTTTCGGCGCGTTGCCCTTTGGCACGATGGCTCGCTTGAAGCCATGTTTTGCCGCTTCTTTCAAACGCTCCTGGCCACTGGGTACCGGGCGCACCTCGCCCGACAGGCCGATTTCGCCGAACACCAGCAGGCCATGGGCCAGCGGACGATTGCGCAGGCTCGACATCACCGCAGCCAGTAACGCCAGATCGGAAGCTGTCTCGAGCACCTTCACGCCACCGACGACGTTGAGGAACACGTCCTGATCATGGGTGGGGATGCCACCGTGTCGGTGCAGCACCGCCAGCAGCATGGCCAGGCGGTTCTGGTCCAGGCCCAGGGTCACCCGTCGCGGGTTGGCCAGGTGGCTGTCGTCGACCAGCGCCTGGACCTCCACCAGCATCGGCCGGGTGCCCTCCCAGGTGGCCATGACCACACTGCCGGGCACCTCTTCCTGGGTGCGATTGAGGAAGATCGCCGACGGGTTGGAGACTTCCTTGAGGCCGCGGTCGGTCATGCCGAACACGCCCAGCTCGTTGACCGCGCCAAAGCGGTTCTTCACTGCGCGCAGCAGGCGCAGGCGGCCATCGGACTCGCCCTCGAAATACAGCACGGTGTCGACCATGTGCTCGAGCACCCGAGGACCTGCCAACGAGCCTTCCTTGGTAACGTGACCGACCAGGAAGATCGCCGTGCCGCTCTGTTTGGCATAGCGCACCAGCAATGCCGTGCTCTCGCGTACCTGGGCCACTCCGCCCGGCGCCGACTGCAGTTGTTCGGTGAAGATGGTCTGGATCGAGTCGATCACCATCACCCGCGGCTTTTCCTGGCGCGCGGTGGCGATGATGCTCTCGATGCAGGTTTCAGTCATGACCTTGAGCTGGTCCTGGGGCAGGCCCAGGCGCCGGGAGCGCATGGCCACCTGCTGCTGCGACTCCTCGCCGGTGACATACAGCGCCGGCATCTGCACGGCGATGTTGCACAGGGTCTGCAGGAGGATGGTCGATTTGCCGATACCCGGATCGCCCCCGATCAGCACCACCGATCCATCCACCAGGCCGCCGCCCAGTACGCGGTCGAGTTCGGTGCTGCTGGTGGTGAAGCGCGGGATCTCCTCGACGCTCACTTCGGCCAGGGTCTTGATCTGCGCCTGCTGCCCGGTCCAGCCGGCGCGCCCGCTCGGTGCCGCGGCGCCGCCGCTTTCGATCATGCTCTCGACCAGGGTGTTCCAGGCCCCGCACTCACCACACTGCCCGGCCCACTTGGGGAAGGTCGCGCCGCACTCGGTGCAGCCATACAAACGCTTGGCCTTGGCCATGGGCTGGGTCTCCTGGAAAAAACCGCCATGATAGCCGAACACGGACGTGCCCCGGAGGCCTCGGTGGGCGACAAAACTATTCGCTCTATAAACAGTCTGTAGCTGCGAACGTCACGCATGAAGCGTTTTAGTGGCTTACACTGCGTTTACCTCTCCATTCGTAACAAAGGAATACAGCATGGGCATGCTCAGTGAATTCAAGGCCTTCGCGGTCAAGGGAAATGTCGTCGACATGGCGGTGGGTATCATCATCGGCGCGGCGTTCGGCAAGATCGTTTCGTCCTTTGTCGGTGACGTGATCATGCCCCCTATCGGCCTGCTGATCGGCGGTGTCGACTTCAGCGACCTGGCCATCACGCTCAAGGCTGCCGAAGGCGATGTGCCGGCCGTGATGCTGGCCTACGGCAAGTTCATCCAGACCGTGCTCGACTTCATCATCGTCGCCTTCGCCATCTTCATGGGTGTGAAGGTGATCAACCGCCTCAAGCGCGAAGAGGCAGTGGCACCGACCGCACCGCCTGTGCCCAGCGCCGAGGAAACCCTGCTGACCGAGATTCGTGACCTGCTCAAGGCGCAGAATCGCCAGCCCTGAAGCACAAAACGACTGGGGCCGCTTTGCAGCGGCCCCAGTGACGGCGATCCAAAAGGCGCCATTGTTCCTTACCAGTAGTTCTCCACCGCCACCTGCCCCGGCCGCTTGCTCAGGCTCAGTTGCAAGTCCCGCGCCTTGAGCACCTTGCGCGTCTCGTCGATCATCTCCGGGTTGCCGCACAGCATGATCCGTGAATGCTCCGGCGACAGCGCCAACCCCGCCGCCTTTTCCAGTTCACCGTTCTCGATCAACGTGGTAATCCGCGCGTTCAACGCACCCGGATGCTGCTCTCGGGTGACCACCGGAATGAACTGCAGCTTGCCCGCGTACTCCGCCAGGTAATCGCGCTGCTCCAGCGCGGCGATTTCATCGACATACGCCAGCTCCTTCGCCTCGCGCACCGAGTACACCAGCTTGATGTTGTCGAAGCGCTCCCAGGCCTCGAAGTCCTGCAGGATCGACATGAACGGTGCGATGCCGGTGCCGGTGGCCAGCAGCCACAAGTCACGGCCGCCGACGAAGCGGTCAAGGGTCAGGTAGCCGAAGGCCTGGCGATCGATCAGCAGGGTGTCGCCCTCGCCAAGCCGGCTGAGCTCACTGGTGAACTCGCCCCCGGGCACCACGATGGAGAAGAAGTCGAGAAACTCGTCATGGGGCGCGCTGACCATGGAATAGGCACGCCAGACGACGCTGCCATCGGCCTTGTTCACGCCCAGCCGGGCGAACTGACCGGCACGAAAGCGAAAGCCTGCATCGCGGGTCACGCGCAAGGAGAAAAGGTTGGGTGTCAGGGGCTGGACGCCGAGCAGGGTCTGGCGGGTGAATTTGTCGGCGCTGGCGGTCATGACGGGCTCCATGGAACAAATGCGCTTAGTGTCGCGCAAAGCAGCGGATATAAACACCGTCGGTTTGTAAGGTATCGCCTGGGACTGCTCGCAATCAGCTAAAAAGACGCGCCAGCTATAACAAAAAAACCCAGCACAGGGTTAGGGGATTTCCTACACTTCGCTTCGTGCGTTACGCACATTGGATCCAAGGAGAAGCATAAGGGAGCTTCCTCGATGGAAAATTGGACGATTGAAGATTACGAGCAGTTGCAGAGCGTGCACGAGCCCAAGCAGCTTTTCGCATGCGCCGTAGGTCTGATACAGAAACTCGACATGGAGTATCTGGGATTGACGCTGCACCTGCATGTTTGCGGTCAGCGGCCGAAGGTAATTCTCTACAATAACTATCCCAAAAGCTGGAATGATCGTTACCAGAACGAAAATTTCATCAGTATGGATCCGACAATATCAAAGTGCCACAGTAGCGAGTTGCCTTTTGTCTGGACCGACGACCTCTTCCGCGATGTCCCACACCTACGCGAGGAGGCCCAGTTGCATGGCCTTTCCTACGGCTGGAGTCAGTCAACGCACGAAGGCTCGGTTAACCAAAGCCACTTGAGCGTGTCCCGGCGCTTCGGCGCCATCGATCGAGATGAGCTCTACAGTAAGTGCGGTTCGACGATGTGGCTATGCAATACCTTGCACAGGTTGCTCAGCAGATATCACCTGGCTCACCTCTATGAACTCAGCGTACGTGAACTGGAAGTGATGGAGTGGTGCGCAAAGGGCAAAATTTCCGAGGACATCGCGAAGATCCTGCGTTTATCGACCAGCACTGTGAACTTCCATATCCGTAGCGCCATGGACAAGACCAATGCTCCCAACAAGACGGCGGCCGTCGCCAAGCTCGTCGAATCCAAGCAGATCAGTCCCAGGTAAAGACTCGGAACCTGTAGAATCGCGGACCTCAAGCTCATCACGCCCCGGGATGAGCAGCGCCACCTTGAGCCGTACGCCATGCCCCTGTTCAACAGCCCCTTCGCCGACCTCGACCTGATCCGCCAGCCGGCCCAGGCTAACGACCCGCTGCTGGCCTTCGATGCCGCCGATCAGTACCTGCTTGAACACTTGGCCGCCCAAATGCCGCAGGCGAGTTGCAAGGTGCTGGTGCTCAACGACAGCTTCGGCGCCCTGGCCACCAGCCTGGCCGGGCACCTTAACGTGACCAGCAGCGGCGACTCGCACCTGGCGCACCTGGCCCTGGAGAAAAACCTCGCGGGTAACGGCAAGGCCTTCGACAGCGTGCCCTTCATCCCGGCCAGCGAACCCTTCCAGGGCCCGTTCGACCGCGTGCTGGTGCGCGTACCCAAGACCCTGGCCCTGCTCGAGGAGCAACTGATCCGCCTGCAGGGCCAGTTGGCGCCAGGCGCCCAGGTGATCGCCGGGGCAATGATCAAGCACTTGCCCCGAGCCGCCGGCGACCTTATGGAGAAGTACATCGGCCCGGTGCAGGCGTCGCTGGCGCAGAAGAAAGCGCGCCTGCTGATTGCCACTGCAGCCGAACGCCCGGGCGCCCGCTCCCCCTACCCCAGCCGCTACCACCTGGACAGCCCGGCCCTGGAGTTGGTCAACCACGCCAACGTGTTCTGCCGCGAAGGCCTGGACATCGGTACCCGTGCCTTCCTGCCACATCTGCCACGTGACCTGGGCCGCGCCCGGGTCGCCGATCTGGGCTGCGGCAATGGCGTGCTGGCGATCGCCTGCGCCCTGGCCAATCCGGATGCGCAGTTCACCCTGGTCGACGAGTCGTATATGGCGGTGCAGTCGGCACGGGAGAACTGGCAGGCGGCACTTGGCGAACGTGAAGTGACGATCAGGGCCGCGGATGGCCTGGCCGGCCAGGAGAAACAATCGCTGGATGTGGTGCTGTGCAACCCCCCGTTCCACCAGCAGCAGGTGGTGGGCGACTTCCTCGCCTGGCGCATGTTCCAGCAGGCCCGGGAGGCGCTGGAAATCGGTGGCGCGCTGTACATCGTCGGCAACCGCCACCTGGGCTATCACAGCAAGCTGGCGCGCTTGTTCCGAGGCGTCGATCAGGTCGCGGCAACGCCGAAGTTCGTGGTGCTCAAGGCCCGGAAATAAAAGCATCGCGGGGCAAGTCGCATCGGTACGACTTGCCCCGCGATGACTCAATGGCTTAGTGAGTACTCAGGCCTGCCGCGTTCATGAACATGCGCATGCCATAAGCCACCACGCCAAGCGCTGCCACGCTCAGCCCCCAGATCAGCACCAGCCAACCCAGGCGTTGCCACAGCGGTTTCTTCTCTTCGACATTCATCGCCCGGCGCTCCTAGTGATAGCCGTCTTCATGGGTCACCTTGCCGCGGAACACGTAGTAGCTCCAGTAGGTGTAACCAAGGATGAACGGCAGGATGAACAGCGTGCCCACCAGCATGAAGCCCTGGCTCTGCGGCGGCGCCGCGGCATCCCAGATGCTGATCGACGGTGGGATGATGTTCGGCCACAGGCTGATGCCCAACCCGCTGTAACCGAGGAAGATCAGCACCAGGGTCAGCAGGAACGGGGTGTAGTGGGCATTGCGTGCCACCGCCCGCAGCAACCCGTAGAAGGTCACCAGCACCAGGATCGGCACCGGCATGAACCAGACCAGGTTGGGCATGCTGAACCAGCGCTCGGCGATCTGCGGATAGGCGATCGGCGTCCACAGGCTGACGATGCCGATCACCACCAGCAGCACCAGCGCCAGGGGACGGGCCATGTCATGCATCTTCTGCTGCAGCGGCCCTTCGGTCTTCATGATCAACCAGGTGCAGCCCAGCAGCGTGTAGGCGACGATCAGGCCCAGCCCCGAGAACACCGTGAACGGCGTCAGCCAATCAAGTGTGCCACCGACGAACTTGCGGTCGACCACCTTGAAGCCCTCGATGAAGGCGCCCAGGGCCACGCCCTGGAAGAAGGTCGCCACCAGCGAACCCCAGATGAAGGCCTTGTCCCAGATATGACGCCTGTTGGCCCTGGCCTTGAAACGGAACTCGAAGGCCACGCCCCGGAAGATCAGGCCCACCAGCATCAGGATCAGTGGCAGGTACAGCGCCTCCAACACCACCGAGTAGGCCAGTGGGAAAGCCCCGAACAGCGCCGCCCCGCCCAGTACCAGCCAAGTCTCGTTGCCGTCCCACACCGGGGCGACCGTGTTCATCATTACATCGCGGTCACGCTCGTCCTGGACGAAGGGGAAAAGCATGCCGATGCCCAGGTCGAAACCATCCATCACCACGTACATCATGACGCCGAAAATGATGATCACGGCCCAGATCAGCGGAAGATCGATACCCATCTCAGTTCCCCTTGCTCAGGCTGGTGGAGTCGGCCTCATGGCCTTCATCGGCGGCGGACAACGGCCGCGCCGGCGTACGTTTCTGGCCAGGGCCACCGGGGGTGTGCTCATCGCCTTCACCGGTCTTCGGCCCTTTGCGCACCAGGCGCATCATGTAGCCGATGCCGGTGCCGAACAGGGCGAAGTAGACCACCACGAACATCACCAGGGTGAACCCCAACTGCGCGTAGCTATGGTTGGACACCCCATCGGCAGTGCGCATCAGCCCGTAGACCACCCACGGCTGACGACCGATCTCGGTGGTGAACCAGCCGGCGAGGATGGCGATCAACCCCGACGGGCCCATCCACAGGGTCAGGTAGAGGAACGGGCGCGAACTGTACAGGGTGCCGCGCTTGCGCAGCCACACACTCCACAGGCCGACGAAGATCATCAGCATGCCCAGGCCGACCATGACCCGGAACGACCAGAACACGATGGTCGAGTTGGGTCGGTCCTCAGGCGGGAACTCCTTCATCGCCGGCACTTGCTTGTCCAGGCTATGGGTCAGGATCAGGCTGCCCAAGGCTGGGATCTCGACCTTGAAGCGCGTGGTTTCGGCCTGCATGTCGGGAATGCCGAACAGGATCAGCGGCGTCGGCTCACCGGGTTTGTTCTCCCAGTGGCCTTCGATGGCGGCGATCTTCACCGGTTGATGCTTGAGCGTGTTCAAACCATGGAAGTCGCCGATCACGGCCTGGATCGGTGCCACCACCAGGGCCATCCACATGGCCATCGACAGCATCTTGCGCACCGCCGGGTTGTCCCGCCCGCGCAGCAGGTGCCAGGCCGCCGAGGCGCCGACGAAGAACGCGGTGGCGACGAAGGCCGCGGTGGCCATGTGCATCAGGCGATAGGGGAAGGACGGGTTGAAGATCACCGCGAACCAGTCCACCGGAATCACCTGGCCATTGACGATCTCGTAGCCCTGGGGGGTCTGCATCCAGCTGTTGGAGGCGAGGATCCAGAAGGTCGACACCAGCGTGCCGAGCGCCACCATGCAGGTGGCGAAGAAGTGCAGGCCACGACCGACACGGTTCCAGCCGAACAGCATGACGCCGAGGAAACCGGCCTCGAGGAAGAAGGCGGTCAAGACCTCGTAAGTGAGCAAGGGACCGGTGATGGATCCGGCAAAGTCGGAGAACTGGCTCCAGTTGGTGCCGAACTGATAGGCCATGACCAGGCCCGAGACCACGCCCATGCCGAAGTTCACGGCGAAGATCTTCGACCAGAAGTGGTAGAGGTCACGGTAGGTGTTGTCGCCGGTCTTCAGCCAAAGGCCTTCGAGGACCGCCAGGTAGCTCGCCAGGCCAATGGTGATGGCCGGGAACAGGATGTGAAAGGACACGGTAAAGGCAAACTGGATTCGGGCGAGCTCTAGGGCTTCCAATCCGAACATGGTGCTTCCTCTTCAGGTAATCCGGCGACCGGGCTCATGGCCTGTCGCCCACTGCCCCCACGGGTATCGAGTGCGGCGCGTTGGAATTGTTCTGTTCGATCGCGGGGATTCCGGCCCGAAGGCCAAGATCGTTGCATCTGGAACGATTGATCCAGATCAACGACTGAATGGAAGCATAGTCCTGAATGACCCATCCGGATGTGTGGTTGATTGCCGCGTGACCGGTTGCCTCACCCTCTTTTGCGAAGTCGCGGGAGTTGATCCACACGACTTTCAGCAACTATTTGTTACAAACAGATGTTACTCTGCAGGCCCCTCTATCTCCGAGGCTGCAGCCCCCCGATGTCCGATTCCGCCCCGCAATTGCTGCGTCATCACCGCCCTTTCCTGGCCTTCTGGCTGGCCCGCGTATTCACCGCCAGCGGCTTCCAGATGCTCACCGTGGCCATTGGCTGGCACCTCTACCAACTGACCGGAAATGTCCTCGACCTGGGCCTGGTCGGGCTGGTCGAGTTCGCGCCCCGGGTGCTGTTCATGCTGCACACCGGCCATGTTGCCGACCGCTACGACCGACGCAAGGTGGCCGCCCTGTGCCAGACCCTGCAGGCGCTGATCGCCCTGGCGCTGGCCCTGGGTAGCGTCAGCGACAACGTCAGCCGCGAGCTGATCTTCATCCTCGCCTTCCTGCTCGGCGCCACCCGTTCGTTCGAGATGCCGGCGACCCAGGCGCTGCTGCCCAACGTGGTGCCGCCAGGGCTGTTCCCACGGGCCGTGGCGGCGTCGGCGTCGGCCACCCAGTCGGCGACCATCGTCGCCCCGGCGGTCGGCGGTTTTCTCTACGCCTTCGGCAGTACCTGGGTGTACGGCCCGACCGTGGCCCTCTACCTCATCGCCTGCCTGCTGACCCTGAGCCTCGACGCGCGCCAACAACTCCCCCAGCGCGGTCGGGCCAACCTGGAATCGCTGCTGGCCGGGGTGCGCTTCATCCGCAGCCGCCCGGACATCTTCGGCGCCATCTCCCTGGACCTGTTCGCCGTGCTGCTGGGCGGCGCCACCGCGCTGCTGCCAGTGTTCGCCAAGGACATCCTGCTCACCGGCGCCTGGGGCCTGGGCCTGCTGCGCTCGGCACCGGCAGTGGGCGCGCTGCTGATGTCGCTGTGGCTGGCGCGCTTCCCGGTGGAGCGCAAGGTAGGCCTGATCATGTTCGCCTCGGTCGGCGTGTTCGGCGTGGCGACCATCGCCTTCGGCCTCTCGACCTCGTTCTGGTTCTCCCTGGCGGTGCTGGTGGTGCTCGGCGCGGCGGACATGATCAGCATGGTCATCCGCGGCGCCTTCGTGCAGCTGGAGACGCCGGACGAGATGCGCGGCCGGGTAAGCGCGGTGAACGGGCTGTTCATCGGTGCTTCGAACCAGCTCGGCGAGTTCGAGTCGGGTCTGACCGCGCACTGGTTTGGCACAGTCCCGGCGGTGGTGCTCGGCGGCGTGGGCACGCTGCTGGTGACCGGGGTATGGATGAAGCTGTTCCCGACGTTGACCCATCGCGACCGTATGCATAACGGCTGAAAACCGTGTTCGCCCCCTCGCGAGGCGAAAAACCCGCGAGAGGGCCCGAATGGCCTCTCTCCCCAATGGCCATAGGCCCCCGCCATCCTTGCTGGTATGATGCGCGGCTTTTTTCCACCCCACACAAAACCACGGCACCCGGTACGGTCTGTGCTTTGCTGTTGGGGTCGATACATTCACGGCGCGAGGGCGCCCGGGGAGCAGGCATGCTGGAAAGGCTGTTTCAACTAAAAGCACACAACACCAACGTGCGCACCGAGATTCTCGCGGGCGTCACCACCTTCCTGGCCATGGCCTACATCCTGTTCGTCAACCCGAGCATCCTCGGCGAGACCGGCATGGACAAGGGCGCGCTCTTCGTCGCCACCTGCCTGGCCGCGGCCATCGGCTCGGTGACCATGGGCATCATCGCCAACTACCCGATCGCCCTGGCGCCGGGCATGGGCCTGAACGCCTTCTTCACCTACACCGTGGTCCTGCACATGGGCCACACCTGGCAGGTGGCGCTGGGCGCGGTGTTCCTTTCCGCGGTGCTGTTCTTCCTGCTGTCGATCTTCCGCATCCGCGAATGGATCGTGAACAGCATCCCGCTGCCGCTGCGCTCGGCCATTGCTGCCGGCATCGGCCTGTTCCTGGCGCTGATCGCCCTGCATAACGCCGGCATCGTCGTCGATAACCCGGCCACCCTGGTGGGCCTGGGCGACCTCAGCAAACCCGCGCCGATCCTCGCCACCCTGGGCTTCTTCCTGATCGTCGCCCTCGAGTCGCTGAAGGTTCGCGGCGCCGTGCTGATCGGTATCCTGGCGGTGACCGTGGCCGCGATCGCGCTGGGCGTCACGCCGTTCGGCGGGGTGGTCTCGATGCCGCCATCGCTGGCCCCGACCTTCCTGCAACTGGACATCGCTGGCGCCCTGGACGTCGGCCTGATCAGCGTGATCTTCGCCTTCCTGTTCGTCGACCTGTTCGACAACTCCGGCACCCTGATCGGCGTGGCCAAGCGCGCCGGCCTGATGGGCAAGGACGGCCACATGCCGAAGATGGGCCGCGCCCTGATCGCCGACAGCACCGCCGCCATGGCCGGTTCGCTGCTGGGCACCTCCACCACCACCAGCTACATCGAGTCGGCGGCGGGCGTGAGCGCCGGCGGGCGCACCGGCCTGACCGCCATCGTGGTCGCCATCCTGTTCCTGCTGGCGCTGTTCTTCGCCCCGCTGGCCGGCAGCGTGCCGGCCTTCGCCACCGCCCCGGCGCTGCTGTTCGTCGCCGTGCTGATGGCTTCGGGCCTGGCCGAGATCAACTGGGATGACGTTACCGAAGCCGCGCCGGTGGTGGTGACCGCCCTGGCCATGCCGCTGACCTACTCGATCGCCAACGGCATCGCCTTCGGCTTCATCGCCTGGACCGCCATCAAGCTGATCTCCGGCCGTCGCCATGACCTGAACCCGGCGCTGGTGATCCTGTCCATCCTGTTCGTCATCAAGCTGGGTTGGTTCCCCGCATGAGTGCTGCCTACGATCCCGCGCAATACGACGCGCAACTGGCGGCCAAGGCCGCCCGCCTGCGCGACCTGCTGGCCCCGTTCGACGCGCCGGAGCCGGCCGTGTTCGACTCGCCGCGCGGGCACTACCGCCTGCGCGCCGAGTTCCGCCTGTGGCGCGAGGGCGGCCAGCGTCACTATGCGATGTTCGCCCCGGGCGAGAAGCACAAGGCCATCCTGATCGACGACTTCCCGATCGCCAGCGAGCGCATCAATGCGTTGATGCCGCGCCTGAAAGCCGCCTGGCAGGCCAATGAAGACCTCGACAACCGGCTGTTCCAGGTGGAGTTCCTCACCACCCTGGCCGGGGATGCGATGATCACCCTGTGCTACCACCGCCCGCTGGACGAGGCCTGGGAGGCCGCCGCGCAGCAGTTGGCCGCCGACCTCGGTGTCAGCGTGGTCGGCCGCTCGAAAGGCAAGCGCGTGGTGATCGGCCGCGACTACGCGGTGGAGAAGCTCGACATCGCCGGGCGCACCTTCAGCTATCGCCAGCCCGAAGGTGCCTTCACTCAGCCTAACGGCGCGGTGAACCAGAAGATGCTCGGCTGGGCCTTCGAGGCCATGGGCGAGCGCCAGGACGACCTGCTCGAGCTGTATTGCGGCAACGGCAACTTCACCTTGCCGCTGGCCACCCGCGCCCGCCAGGTACTGGCCACCGAGATCAGCAAGACCTCGGTCAACGCTGCCCTGCACAACCTCGACGAGAACGGCGTGGACAACGTGCGCCTGGTGCGCCTGTCGGCCGAAGAGCTGACCCAGGCCCTGAACGAGGTCCGCCCGTTCCGCCGTCTGGAAGGCATCGATCTGAAGAGCTACGACTTCGGCACGGTGTTCGTCGATCCGCCGCGCGCCGGCATGGACCCGGACACCTGCGAGCTGACCCGTCGCTTCGAGCGCATCCTGTACATCTCCTGCAACCCGGAAACCCTGGCGCAGAACATCGCCCAGCTGCACGATACCCACCGTATCGAACGCTGCGCGCTGTTCGACCAGTTCCCCTACACCCACCACATGGAAAGCGGGGTGCTGCTGGTTCGGCGCTGACCCGCGACGACGCGGGGCCACCAGGGCCCCGCCGTTCGCTGCAAGGAGTGATGTGCCATTGGACCAGTTGAGCGCCATGCAGACCTTCCGCCGGGTCGTCGACCTCGGCAGCTTCAGCGCCGCCGCCCACCAGGCGGGCGTTTCCCACACCGTGCTGTCGCGCCAGGTGAAGCACCTCGAACGCCATCTCGGCACGCAACTGCTCAACCGCACCACCCGGCGCCTGCAAGTGACCGAAGCCGGGGCACTGTTCTATCGCCACTGCACGCGGATCCTCGAGCAGATGCAGGCCATGAACCTTGAACTGTCCGAGCATCAACAACAGCCCAGCGGCACGCTGCGCCTGGGTGTGGCCACTGCCTTTGGCGAGCTGGAGCTCGGACACTGGCTACCCGACTTCGTCGGGCGTCACGAGCGATTGCAGGTCGAACTGCATTGCAGCGACCGCTTCATCGACCTGCTGGAAGAAGACATCGATGTTTGCCTGAGGGTCACCGACCACCTGCCCGACTCCAGCCTGGTAGCCCGCAGGCTGGCGGACAGCGAGGTGGTGCTGGTGGCCGCTCCCGGCTACCTGGAGCGCCACGGCACGCCGACCACCCCCGACGCCCTGGCTGCCCACCCGCTGCTCGGCTACAGCCGCTTGCCGCACCCACAACGCCTGCAACTGACCGGCCCCGCTGGCGAGCGCCGTGAGTTGCTGATGCCCCAGCGCCTGAGCGCCAACTCACCGATGGCCCTGCGCGCGGCAGCGGTCGGAGGGTTGGGGATCGCCAGCTTCGACCGCTTCATCGCCCACGATGCCTTGCGCGACGGGCGCCTGGTGCCGGTGCTGGCGGATTGGTCGCTGCCCTCGCGCACCCTATACGCGGTCTACCCGCAAAGCCGCTATGTGGCGCCCAAGGTACGGGCGCTGCTCGACTACGTGCAGGCGTACTACGCAGAGCCGCGATGGTAAAACTTATTTGTGCTTTAAGCGCACAAGACATGGCAAATTTAAGACGTATTTGTGCACAACTTGATTGTTTAACCTTCGCCCATTGTCACTTGGCGAAGGAGCCTCCCCATGAAAGCACTGCACACGATTTTCGCCGGCCTCACCCTGGCCACTATTACCGCCACCGCCAGCGCCGCAGGCGACACCCTGAGCTCGGTCCCTGACAGCGCCGCGCTGAAATGGCAGCAGGTGCCCGGCACCCACGGCGCGGTGAGCTACGCCAATGTCGAAGGCGACCTGTTCGGCAAGGGACCGTACTCGGCCTACGTAAAATTCCGCAAAGGCACCGACAATGGCCTGCACACCCATAGCCAGACCCTGCCGACCCTGGTGTTGAGCGGAACCTTCTACGCGGTCATCGATGGCAAGCGGGTGGAGTACCCGGCAGGTGCCTACTACAAACTGCCCGCCAACCTCGTGCATGAAAGTGGCTGCACCGCGGCGGCCGATTGCCTGCTGTTCCAGTACCAGGCCGGTGCCTTCGATCTGAACCCGGTCAAAGGCTGAGCCTGGGCAACGTGCTTACTCGCTGACCTGGAACTCCACCCGCGCCGTCTCGCCGCTTTCATCCAAAGCACTCAACTCGATGCGCCCGGCCTGCTCGAAACTTACCTGCAGGCTGTCCTGCCCTTGGGTTTCGCCCAAGGGTTGGCCATTGAGGAACCACCAGCGTCGCCCCGCCCCACCCAATGCCGACACCCGCACCTGCAGCGGATCATGACTGGTGGCCGGGCGGCGCAGGCTGTCGCCGGCCCGCACCCCGACGATCGACAGCGGTGGCGCGCTGGCCGCCATCCGCGGTGGGCAGGCAGGGTCGACAGCCGGCAGTCGCGCTGCCCGGCGTTCGGCGCTGGGCAACCACGGTTCGAGCGGGGCCGGCCACAGCGCGACGTCATGGGCCTTGGCACCGGGACAAGAGGCATCGACACGCAAGCCACGCTCGTTGAGCCACACCGTTTCGCGCAACCCCAGCCCCAGCGGCTGGTCGGCAGCCTGCAAGGTCGGTGGCGTGGTGGCGTCGAGGGTCCAGGCGAAACGTTGCCGACGGCAGTTCGGGTCCTGACGGTTCATCGGCTGGCCCAGCGGCCAACAGATCGCCGCCACCCCGACCGAATCCGGCACCGGCTCGACCGGCACTTCGATGCCGCGTTGGCTGTCGCGGTTGCTCAGCAGGTCATGCACCTGCAGCATCAATGGCGCCGCCGAGGCCAGGCCGAACTGGCCCGGCACCGGTGTGCCGTCGGGGCGGCCGATCCACACGCCGATCAGGTAGCGCGGGCCGACGCCCACCGACCAGGCATCGCGAAAGCCGTAGCTGGTGCCGGTCTTCCAGGCCAATTGTGGACGCTGCACCAGCTCGGCGTGGGGGTCTCGGTCCGGCCGCGCCAGGCCGCTGAGAATGCGCCGGGTGATCCAGGCCGACCCCGGCGACAGCAAGCGGCGCTCCATCAGCGGGTCCTGAGGTTGCAGGCGTACCTGCGCGCTCAACCCTCCACGAGCCAGCGCGGCATAGCCACCGACCAGATCCTCCAGGCGACTGCCTGCGCCACCGAGGATCAGCGACAGGTTCGGCTCGGCCAGCGGCGGCAGCACCAGCGGCATCCCGCCCATGCGCATCTGCGCGGCGAAACGTTTCGGGCCGTAGGCCTCGAGCAGTTGCACCGCCGGCAAGTTGAGCGACAGCGCCAGCGCCGAACTGGCCGACACCGGGCCACTGAAACCCATGGAGAAGTTGCCGGGGCGGTAGTCGCCGTAGCGCCGAGGCACATCCTGCAACAGCGACTCGGAGTGGATCAGGCCGTCGTCCATGGCCATGGCGTAGAGGAACGGCTTGAGGGTCGAGCCGGGCGAACGCAGGGCGTGGATCATGTCCACGTGACCGAAGCGGCGCTCATCGTTCAAGTCGATGGAGCCGAGATACGCGCGCACGGCCATGCTCTGGGTCTCGACCACCAGCAACGCCGCCGAGGTGCGCTCGGGCAGGCGGGCACGCCAGCCCAGCAGCAGGTCTTCGAGGCGCCGCTGCAAGGCGGCGTCCAGGGTGGTGCGGATCAGTGGCGGGCTGTTCGGGGTATTCAGGCGCCGGGCCAGCAGCGGCGCCAGCGCCGGCTCCTGACGTGGCGCCAGCAACAGCGGCTCCTCACGCGCCTCGTCGATGCGCTGGGCTGGCCACACCTGGTACTCGGCCAGGCGCTGCAGCACCTTGTCCCGGGCACGCTGGGCGCGTTCAGGGTGGCGGTCCGGACGCAGCCGGCTCGGCGCCTGAGGCAGCACCGCGAGCAGCGCGGCTTCGGCCGGAGTGAGGTGTTTCGGCGACTTGCCCAAGTACGCCCAACTGGCCGCCGCCACGCCCTGCAAGGTGCCGCCGAACGGCGCCCGGTTGAGGTACAGCTGCAAGATCTCGTCCTTGGACAGGTGCCACTCCAGCTGCGCCGTGCGCCACAGCTGGCGCAGCTTGCCGGGCAAGGTGCGGTCGTGCGGGTCGAGCAGGCGCGCCACCTGCATCGACAAGGTGCTGCCGCCGGACACCACCCGCCCGCCACGCAGGTTGAGCCAGGCGGCCCGGGCCAGGGCCATGGGGTTGACGCCGGGGTGATGATAGAACCAGCGGTCCTCGTAGGCGAGCAGGGCTTCAAGGTACAACGGCGAGACTTCCTGCGGGCTGACCGGATAGCGCCACACGCCGTCGGCATCGGCGAAGCGCCACAACGGTGTGCCGTCCTCGGCCAGCACCACCCGCGCCAGGTCGTCGCCCGGCATGGGCAATGGCCAGATACGGTCGGCCAGCCACAGCAGGGCCATGCCCAGCAGCACGCCGACGGCGACACGCCGCAACAGCCTGGTCAGGCGCGAGCGCGCTAAGCTTGGCATCGGGAACCGACCGGGCCAGGTGATGGCCAAAGGCTGGGAATCGCCGATTCGTTGATCAGGAAGCGACTATGCATGTAGAAGGTTTTTTCGAATGGCTGGGCCAGGCACTGGGTTCGGTGATCCGGTTCATCGTCGATGGCTTGAGCGGGTTGTTCAACCTGCTGGCCAACGCCGGTGGCAATTTCATCGATGGCCTGGCGCGCACGCTGGGAATGGACACCTCGCTGGTAAGCATCCTGGCGCTTATCGTCGGCCTGATGTTGCTGTACTCGGCGGTCCGCGCATTTATGCGCGCATCGATCATCCTCGGGATCATCTGGGCGTTGCTGGGGTTGTGGGTGTTGAGCTGGGTGGTGCATTGAAAGCAGCTGCAAGCTTGGAGCTGCAAGCGGCAAGTTGAAAGCAGCCTGCATCGACTGCTTTCTCTTGTAGCTTGCAGCTTGAGGGTCAGCGAGCTCTTACAATCATCTCACCCTGGCTATCACCAATCGCCTGCAGGTTGGGCCGGTACATCGACTCCACCTGCGGTGGCGGAATGCGGTAGCTGCCCGGTGTCACCGCACGGGCCAGGTACAGCAGGTGGGTAGTGCCGTAGCTGTCGAGCTTGAGCGCGGCCACGTAGCGGTCGTCGCGATACTCCTGGTGCGCCACGCTGGCGTTCTGCATCGACTCGCGCCACTGCTTCACCGCGCTGCTGGCGTTGTCCAGGCTGGCGGCGCTCTGCGCCAGGTTCTGGTTCTCCAGCTCCAGGCCTGCCGGCAGCAGGTCCACCACCAGGGCGTCGGGCACTTGGTCCTGGGCCTTGAGCGCCAGGTGCACCAGCACCAGGTCACCGCTGCGCAGGTTGCGCACATCCAGCGTCTGGCCATTCATGCCCAGGTACTCGCGGCGGATTTCCATGCCATTGCCGCTGGCGACCGGAGCATGGCGCGGGTAGCCGGACAGGGTCAGCTGCTGGTACAGGGTCTCGCCACCCTGGTTCTGCACGGTCAATGGCGAGGCCAGCAGCGGGCCCTCGAGCTTCATGCCCGAGTCATTGTTGTCGAACTCGCGGACCTCTCCGGCGCTGTCCAGGCGGGCCTTCCAGTTGCCCTCCGGCTTGCCCAGCAGGCCACGGCCGGCAAGGAACAGCGCGTTGCGCTCCTGGGTGGACAGCCAACGGTTGGCGGCCAACTCGTCGGACAGGCCGAACAGGCGCTGGTCGACCTGATTGGCGGCCAGGTTGTTCTCCTGCAGCAGGGACAGGATCAACGCCTGGTCACGCAGGGCGCTGCCGTAGTCGGCCAGCCAGCCTTTGCCGCGGGTGACCGCCAGGCCCGCCTGCAGCGCCTGCTGCGAACGCTGCTTGTCGCCCATCTTGTCCAGCGCCACCGCCAGTTGCACCAGCGGCAAACCGGAGCGGGCGTCGGCGCGACGCTCGAACAGGCTGCGCAAGGCGCCCAGCGGCGCCTGTTGGCTGCGCGCCAGCACCAGGCCGGCGTAGGCCTGCACGGCGAAGCGGGTGTGGTCGGCGTTCTGGCTGTAGTCGACTTCGATCAGGTTGCGCTCCTGCACATAGCGCAGCAGGCGCTCGCTGGCCTTCTTCAGCGCCTCGGCCGGTACGCCGTAGCCTTGCTCGCGGGCGCGCAGCAGGAAGTCGGTGACGTAGGCGGTCAGCCAGTATTCCTCCTCGCTGTCCGAGCTCCACAGGCCGAAGCTGCCGTTGTAGCGCTGCATGCCCAGCAGGTGCTCGATGCCCATCTCGATCTTGCGCTTGCGCACATCGGCCGGCTCACCCTTGATGCCCAGGCGCTTGAGGCTGTCGGCATCGGCATACAGCGACGGGTACAGGCCACTGGTGGTCTGCTCCAGGCAGCCGTAGGGGTAGGCTTCCAGGGCGCGGATCTGCTCGGCAAGGTTCAGCGGTGGGCGGCTCGACAACGCCAGGCTGGCCTCCAGGCCCGCAGGCTCGAACTCGGCCAGGTCGCTGTCGGGCAGGCTCCAGGGCTGGTCCTTGAGGGCCACGCGGTAGTGCTTGAGCATCGCCGGGTAGGCCGGGCGAATACCCAGGGTCCACTCACGCTCGAAGGTACTGGCCGGCTCACCCGGCAGCTGCAGGCCGTTGACCTGCACGCGGACCTTGCCCTGGCCCAGGCCACCCTGGGCCTGCACCGGAATCATCAGGGTGGTGCGCTGACCTTCGGCGAGGCTGAAGTTCTGCTGCGCGCCACCGACCAGGCTCAGTTGGCCTTCGCTGGACACCTGCACGCTCAGTTGCTGATCGCGGCCGGACAGGTTGGCCAGGTCCAGCGCCAGGCGGGTCTGGTCGCCACCGGCGAGGAAGCGCGGCGCGGACAGCTCGGCGATCAGCGGCGCGGCGACCACGGTCTTGCCTTCGGCCATGCCGAAGTGTTCCTCGGTCCAGGCCTGGGCCATCAGGCGCAGTTCACCGTTGAAGTCAGGGATATCGACGCTGGCCTGGCCCTCGCCTTTTTCATCGAGGGTGACCGGCAGGCTCTGCTGGGCAACGATGGTCACCGTGGTGTTCGGGCGCTTGCCGCCCTTGGCCATGGCGGCGTCACCGCCGAAGGCCAGGCTGGCCAGGCGGCCCTGGCCGGCTTCGATCAACTGGCCATAGATGTCCAGCTGGTCGGCGCCATAGGCCTTGCGGCCGAACAGGCTGGCGAACGGATCGGGGGTCTTGAAGTCGGTGATGTTGAGGATGCCCACGTCCACCGCCGACAACAATACATGCACCTGCTTGGGCACGCTGCCATCGGCGTTGACCGCCTTGACCTTGACGGTCAGCGGTTGCTTGGGCCGCATTTTCTCCGGTGCCTGCAGCGACACGGCCAGCTTGCGCTCGGCGCGGTCCAGCGGCAGGTGCAGCACGCCCACGGCACGTTTCGGCGTGGCGTTGGCCTTGCGCTCACCCGGGCGGATCACCAGGGCGCTGATGTACAGGTCGTGGCGCGCCCACTTCTTGTCCAGTTCGACATCGAAGGTCTTGCCCTCGGCCGGCACCTCGATTTCCTGCCACCACAGCGGGCCGTCGGCGGACTCGATCATCAGGTAGCCGCTGCCGGCGGCCGGCGGGGTGACGGTGACCTTGGCGGTGCCGCCTTCCTTGAAGGCTGGCTTGTCCAGGGCGATCTTCACCTGGTCGGGGCGCACGGCGCCGCCCTCGGCGTTGTCCTGGGCGCGGTAGCCGGCCCAGAAGCGGGCGCTGGAGACCAGACCGGTCTGCGGGTCTTCCACCTCGACGCGGTACGGGCCCCACTCCACCTGGAAGTTCAGCTTGGCGGTGGAACCTGCCTTCACGCTGACGGTTTCTTCAGCCTGGGTGAGGAATTTCTCGTTGTAGTTGTAGCTCCAGCCATCGCTCTGCGAGTAGTTCCAGTAGTAGTCGCGGCGCTCGCGGATCAGCCGTACCTTCAGGTTGTCGGCGGCCAGTTTCTTGCCGTTGCGGTCAGCCACCAGGAACTCGAACTCCACCGGGCCGTCGCCATCGGTTTCTTCGCCGTCGAACAGGCCGCGCAGGCCCGGCAGGCGCTCGGCTGGCCAGATCGGCTGCTCCAGGCGCCGGGTGATCGGCCGACCACCGGACTCCTGCAGGCTGGCTTGCACGGTCAGTTGCAGCGGCGAGCGGGCTTCAGCCCAGCGACTTTCGATGTCGATGCGGGCCTTGCCGTTCTGGTCGAGGGTGACTTCGTCCAGTTCCAGGTCCTGGTTCAGCTCGGTCTCGGTGACCGCGCCGAACTGATAGCCCGGCAGCGCCTTCACCGCTTCACGCAACGGACGCACGTAGGCCTGGCCACTGAGACGGTTGCCGGCGGCGGGCGCACCATAGAGATAGCGACCATTGACCTGGATCGTGGCGGTCTGGTCCGGCGCCAGCGGCGCGGCACTGCCTTTGAGCTCCAGCGCCAGGCGCTCGGGGAGGAAGTCCTCGACAAGGAATTCGTAGACCTGCTTGCGGCCACCGCCCATGTCGAGCAGCAACTGCCAGCGGCCGGTCGGCGCTTCGCTGGCCAGTTGCAGCTGGTACTGGAACAGGCCGTTCTGGTCGGCCTCCCAGACGAACTTGCGGCTGACCTGCTCATCGGGGCGGCGTACTTCCACGTTCACCGGCTGGGCCTTGACCGGCTTGCCATCCTGGTCGCGCAACAGGCCGTTGAGCAGCACGGTCTCGCCTGGGCGATAGAGGTCACGGGGGCCAAAGATGAAGAACTGCAGCGGGTTGGCCTGGGGCCCGGTGATGTCGAACTCGGCCAGGTCCAGCGCCGCGGTGTTCAGGCGCAACAGGGTGGTGTGCACACCCTGGGTGGCGATCAGTGTATCGGCCTTGGCGGTGATCGGCAGCTGCGCATGGCCGTCGCCGTCGGTCTTGGCCTGGGCCAGCAGCTTGCCCTTGTCGTCGTGCAGCTCGAGGGTGACGTCCTTGAGCGCCTTGCCGCCCTCGAGGGCCTGGGTGAACACGTCCAGGCGATCGCGATAGCGGTGCGCCGAGACGCCGATGTCACTCAGGGTGAACAGGGTCGCCGGCTGCGAGTAGTCATAGGTGCCCGAGGCACGCATCACCGCCAGGTACACGCCTGGCTCCTGCAACGGCTTGATCCCAGCGATCGGCAACAGCACGGTTTCGCGGGTATTGCGCGCCGGGTTGAGGTCGAAACGGCCGCTGTAGACCAGCTCGGCCATCTCCAGGGTTTCCTTGGACTGGTAGTAGTACAGGCTGCTGTTGCGCCCCCAGTTGACCAGGAAACTCGAGAGCATGTCCGGCTTGATGCGGAAGAACTCGACATCGACCTTGTCGACGTTCAGGGCAATCACCGGCAGGCCTTCGGCCAGGCGCGTGGGCAGCAGCGAACCGCGGCTGGCGAAGCCCACCGTGGCCTGCATGTCGCGGGTCTCGAAGCGGCTGACCGATTCGGCCTGCAGCTGGTTGCCGTTGACCGAGAGCAGGCCCTTGTCGATGGTCAGGACCATCTTGCGCTGCGGCTCCAGGTGGCGCAGGCGCAGTTCCATCTGGTTGTCGGAGAGTTCCCAGGCGCCGTCGACCTTGCCCTTGACGGTGTCGATCAGGTGCAACTTGCCGGCGAAGTCCTGGTTGGCGTCCAGCGGCGCGGAGACGCTGACCGACAGGGTGCTGGCGCCGTCGAGCTGCACTTCCGAGACGTCCAGCACGGTCAACTCGCGGCCGGCATAGCGCTTGGCGAGCACTGCCGGATCTTCGCGCTTGGCCGTCCGGGTTTCGACGGGCGCGACGGCAGCGGCGTCAGCGGCAGTCGCCGATGGCTTGTCCGGGGTGGAAGAATCACAGGCACTGAGCAGGGCCAGCGCGCAGGCCAGCAACAATCCTTTGTTGAGCATTTGAGAGAGAACTCTTCGGCAGCGTGTACGTGAGGGGGGCAACTATAGCGCAACGGCTCGAGGCTTTCCTGGCGATGCGCGGCAAGTGAGACCGTGTTCGCGCCAATAGGTTGCCGGGCCGGTACAATCCGTTGCGCAATCACGCAGGAGCCCGCATGTCTTCACTGTCCACCGCCTGGCGTAACCGCTCCACCCACCACAAGGTCTGGGCCCTGGCCGCGCCGATGATCCTGTCCAACATCTCGGTGCCGCTGGTGGCGCTGGTCGACAGCACGGTGATCGGCCACCTGCCCCATGCCCATCAGTTGGGCGCGGTGGCCGTCGGCGCCACGCTGTTCACCTTCATGGTTGGTCTGCTGGGCTTCCTGCGCATGGGCTCCACCGGCTTCGCCGCCCAGGCCGCCGGCCGCGCCGACGGCGCCGCGCTGCGCCAGGTGCTGGTGCAGGGGCTGCTGCTGGCGCTGGCTTTCGCCGTGCTGATCGGCCTGCTGGCCCTGCCCTTCAGCCAGCTGGCACTGCAGGCGATGCAGCCCAGCGAGGCGTTGCATGCCTCGACCGAAGCCTTCTTCCACACCCGCCTGCTCGGCCTGCCGGCAGCACTGGCCAGCTATGCCCTGGTCGGCTGGTTCCTCGGCACCCAGAACGCCCGGGCGCCGCTGGCGATCCTGCTGACCACCAACCTGCTCAACATCGCCCTGAACCTGTGGTTCGTGCTTGGCCTGGACTGGGGGGTAGTCGGCTCGGCGCGGGCCTCGGTGATCGCCGAATGGAGCGCTGCCCTGCTCGGCCTGGCCCTCACCCGCCCGGCCTTGCGCGCCTACCCCGGGCAGGTCGCCTGGGCCGCGTTGAAACGCTGGCAGAGCTGGCGGCCACTGCTGGCGGTCAACCGCGACATCTTCCTGCGCAGCCTGGCCCTGCAACTGGTGTTCCTGCTGCTCACCGTGCAGGGTGCGCGCCTGGGCGAGGCGACGGTGGCGGCCAATGCCCTGCTGCTCAATGGGCTGATGCTCACCGCCTATGCCCTCGATGGCCTGGCCCATGCGGTCGAGGCCCTGTGCGGCCATGCCATCGGCGCCCGTGACCGCAGTGCCCTGAAGCAGGCACTGGTGGTGGCCTGCGGCTGGTCACTGATCGTCAGCCTGGTGTTCGCCGTGCTGTTTTTACTGGGTGGGCACCTGTTCATCGACCTGCAGACCGACATTGCCAGTGTGCGCGAAGCCGCGTATCCCTATCTGCCTTATCTGGCGGTACTGCCATTGGTAGCCGTGTGGAGCTACCTGCTCGACGGCCTGTTCATCGGCGCGACGCGGGCACGCGAGATGCGCAATGCGATGCTGCTGTCGGTGGCGGTCGCGCTGCCCCTGGCGCTTGCCATGCGCGGGTTCGGCAACCATGGGCTGTGGTGGGCGTTCCTCGGCTTCATGATGCTGCGGGCGGTGACGCTGGGGTGGCTGGGGTGGCGTTTGCAGCAGCGCGACCGCTGGATTCGCTGAGAGCGGCGCCGCTTTGCAGCGCTGCGTCACGAAACCAGGAGAAAGCCCTCACCTGCCCCCTTGCCTGCGCCCGGCCTGATTCCCCACAATCGCGGCCATGCCGCACCATGACAGGGAATTCGCCGTGCCATCCATCTACCAGCTCAAACCCCGCTTCCAGGCGCTGCTGCGCCCTTCGGTGCAACGCCTGTACGAGCGTGGCGTCACCGCCAACCAGGTCACCGTCGCCGCCGCGGCGGTCTCCATCGTCCTTGGACTGCTGCTCGCCTGGCAGCACCAGGTCACCTGGCTGTTCATCCTGATACCGCTGTGGATGCTGCTGCGCATGGCGCTGAACGCGGTCGACGGCATGCTCGCCCGCGAGTTCGGCCAGCAGTCCAGGCTCGGCGCCTACCTCAATGAACTGTGCGACGTGATCGCCGACACCGCGCTGTACCTGCCGTTCGCCCTGCTGCCCGGCGTTTCGCCGACACTGGTGGTGCTGGTGGTGGTGTTCGCCGTGATCAGCGAATACGCCGGGGTAATGGGCCCGCTGGCGGGCGCGTCACGCCGCTACGATGGGCCGATGGGCAAGAGCGACCGGGCCTTCGCCTTCGGCGTGCTGGGCACAGGCGTGGCGTTCGGGCTGCTGGCCGCGAGCTGGATCAATGGCCTTCTGCTGGTGATCCTGCTGCTCTCGCTCTATACCCTGTACAACCGGGTTCGCCACGGCCTGGCCGAAACCCGCTGAGCCCCTCGCTGCCGGACAAGGATATTCGCCATGCGCCAAGCGCAATCGCTGCATTTCTGCACCCATGACGGCGTCGAGCTGCACTATCGCCACTGGCCCGCCACGCGCAACGAGCATCAACCACGCCGCGCCGTGGTGATGTTCCACCGCGGCCACGAGCACGGCGGGCGCATGGCCCACCTGGCCGACGAACTGAACATGCCCGGTTATGATTTCTTCGCCTGGGACGCCCGCGGCCATGGCCAATCGCCAGGAGCACGCGGCGACAGCCCGGGCTTCGCCACAAGCGTGCGCGACGTGCAGACCTTCATCGAGCACCTCCAGGCCCAGCATGGCATCGCAGAACCCGATATGGTGGTGCTGGCGCAAAGCGTCGGCGCGGTGCTGATCGCCACCTGGGCCCACGACTATGCGCCCAGGGTGCGCTGCCTGGTGCTGGCCTCGCCAGCGTTCAAGGTCAAGCTCTACGTGCCCTTCGCCCGCCCCGGGCTGAAGCTGATGAAGGCCCTGCGCGGCAACTTCTTCGTCAACAGCTACGTCAAGCCGCGCCTGCTGACCCATGATCCGGAGCGGGTCATGTCGTATGTCGCCGACCCGCTGATCAGCCGGCCCATTTCGGTCACCATGCTGCTGGGCCTGTATGACGCCGCCGACCGCGTGGTGGCCGACGCCCAGGCAATCCAGGTGCCGACGCAATTGCTGATCTCCGGCGCGGACCTGGTGGTCGAGCGCAAGCCGCAGGAGCAGTTCTTCGATAGCCTGGGCAGCGCACGCAAGGAAAAGCACATCCTGCCCGGCTTCTTCCATGACACCCTTGGCGAGCGCGACCGTGCCCACGCCCTGGCGCGGATCGAACGCTTCGTCGAGCACTGCTTCGACGCGCCGCCAGCGCGCCCTTCCTTGTTGGACGCCGACAGGAGCGGCGCCAGCTGCGCCGAGGCCGAGAGCCTGGCTGCGCCGTTGCCACGCCATTCGCCACGCGACCTCTACTGGCGCGCCACCCGCGCCGGCCTACGGCTGGGCAAGGGCCTTTCCGAGGGGGTGAAACTGGGCTTCGACACCGGCTTCGACTCCGGCTCGACCCTCGACTACATCTATCGCAACACACCAACCGGCAAAGGCCGGTTGGGCGAGCTGGTCGACCGGAACTACCTGGACGCCATCGGCTGGCGCGGTATCCGCCAGCGCAAGCTGAACGTCGAGGAGCTGTTGCGCCTGGCCATCGCCCGGTTGCGCGAGCAGCAGCGTCCGGTCCATATCGTCGATATCGCCGCCGGCCATGGCCGCTATATCCTTGAGGCCTTGCAAGGCCTGCAGCAACTGCCCGACTCGATCCTGCTGCGCGACTACAGCGAGCTGAACGTGCAACAGGGCAACGCACTGATCAGCGAAAAAGGCTTCGGCGAGATCGCCCGCTTCGTCCAGGGCGATGCCTTCGATCGGCAAAGCCTGGCCAGCCTCACCCCACGCCCCACCCTCGCGGTGGTCTCGGGCCTCTACGAGCTGTTCGCCAGCAACGAGCTGGTCGGCAATTCGCTGGCGGGCCTGGCCGATGCCGTCGAGGACGGCGGCTATCTGGTCTACACCGGCCAGCCCTGGCATCCGCAGCTGGAGATGATCGCCCGCGCCCTGACCAGCCACCGCGGCGGCCAGGCCTGGGTGATGCGCCGACGCAGCCAGGCAGAGATGGATCAGTTGGTCGAGGCCGCAGGGTTCCGCAAGATCACCCAGCGCATCGATGAATGGGGCATCTTCAGCGTCAGCCTGGCGCAGCGGGTGCGCTGATGGCCCGTGAAACCGGGCTGATCCGCCGCGGCGTGCTCTGGCTGTTGCTGCTCGGACCGTTGTTTTTCCTCAGCTACGGCCTGGCCAACTCCTACACGGCAGGGCGCGACGATATCGGCAGCCTGGTGTTCGCCTGGGAACGGCACATGCCGCTGTGGCCGTGGACGATCATCCCGTACTGGTCGATCGACCTGCTGTACGGGTTGTCGTTCCTGCTGCCGCGTACACGTCGCGAGATGGACCGACATGCCCTGGCCTTGCTCACGGCACAGGTGATCTGCGTGGCCTGCTTCCTGCTCTGGCCGCTACGCTTCACCTTCGAGCGCCCCGAGCTGTCGGGGCTGTTCGGCTGGCTGTTCGATGTGCTGATGGGCTTCGACAAGCCCTACAACCAGGCGCCTTCGCTGCATATCGCGCTGTTGGTGATCATCTGGACGATGTTCACCCGCCATACGCGGCATCCAGCCTGGCGCTGGCTGGTGCACGGCTGGATGGGGCTGATCGGGCTGTCGGTCCTGAGCACCTGGCAGCATCACTTCATCGATGTACCGACCGGAGCGTTGGCCGGGTTCGTCTGCCTGTGGCTGTGGCCGCAACAAGGGCCGTTGCCCTGGCAGCAGGCGCGCCTGGCACGCGATCCCAAACGCTGGCGGCTGGCGCTGCGTTATGGACTGGGCGCGCTGGTGCTGGCGGTGCTCGGGTTCAAGCTGGGGCACACCGCCTTGTGGCTGCTCTGGCCTGCGGCTTCACTGCTGTTGGTAGCGTTGAACTATGCGCTGTTCGGGGCGCAAGGTTTCCAGAAAGGCAGCGATGGCCGGCTGTCGGTCGCGGCGACGGCATTGCTGGCGCCTTACCTGATTGCGGCCTGGATCAATTCAAGGCTGTGGACCTGGCGGCACCCGCAGGCGGATGAGGTGTGCGAGGGGGTGTACCTCGGGCGTGTACCGGGCGCAGGCGATGCGGTGCAGTTCCCGGCGGTGATCGACCTCAGCGCGGAGTTCGCCTGCCGGGTCCTCATCGCGGGGCAAGCGCGCTCCCACGAGCAGACGCCACAGGCTTCGCAGTCCTACCTGAATCTGCCGTCACTGGACCTGATCGCCCCTGACACGCAGACCTTGCAGCGAGCTGCCGAGGCTATCGAACACCTGCGCCAGCACGGCCCGGTACTGGTCTGCTGCGCACTCGGCTATTCACGCAGCGCCAGCGCGGTCGCCGCCTGGCTGGTGGTCAGCGGCCGCTGCAAGGCAATCTCGCATGCCGAAACACTGATCCGCCAGGCGCGCCCCGGCGTGGTATTGCATCCAGCCCACCGCCAGGCCCTGCGGCCGCTGGAGACACGGCCATGAACCTGCTCATCGTCGCCAGCCTGCTCGCCCGTGGTCGCCAACTGGAGCGCTGGTCCGACGGCATCACCTTGCTGGCCCTGGCCTGCAGCCTGGCGCCCATGCTGGGCGTACCGTTGCCAGCGCTGCCCCGGGTGTTCTGCGCAGCGTTGCTGGCGCTTGGCCTGGCACACAAGTACTGGGCCATACGCGTTGCCCTGGATGCCGAGCTGTTCGCCCGGCTCGCCACCCGCGACGACCTGCCCGCCGATACCCAGGCCCTGGACCGTGCCCTGTTCGAACTGCGCCTGAAACCGACCGCCGACGATCCACGCGGCTGGCCTGCGCGCAGCGAGGCCGCCCTGGCCCTGCTGCGCCGTCAGGCCTTGTGCCTGGCCGCGCAGGTGCTGCTCGCCGTTACCCTCCCCTTCACCGGATAACCCTCGATGCTCGCCAGCCTGACTGCCTTCGTCATCACCTCCGCCGCCCGCCTGATCACCGGTGCCCGCGCCCTGTGGCTGGGCTGCACGCCGCAACCGGTGCAGCGCCTGTACTTCGCCAACCACAGCAGCCACGGCGACTTCGTGCTGCTCTGGGCCGCGCTGCCCGAGCCGCTGCGCCGCCGCACCCGGCCAGTGGCCGGCGCCGACTACTGGTGCAAGCCGGGCATCCGCGATTTCCTCATCCGCCAGGTGTTCAACGGCGTGCTGATCGATCGCCAGCAGGCCAGCGAGGGCAACCCACTGCAACCGGTGCTCGACGCCTTTGCCCAGGGTGACTCGCTGATCTTCTTCCCGGAAGGCACGCGCAACCTCACCGATGACGCGCTGCTGCCGTTCAAGAGCGGCCTGTTCCACCTGGCCTCGGCCAACCCGCAGGTGGAGCTGGTGCCGGTGTGGATCGCCAACCTCAACCGGGTCATGCCCAAGGGGCGCGCCCTACCGTTGCCGCTACTGTGCACCCTGAGTTTCGGCGAGCCGCTGCACCTGCAGCCGGACGAAGCCAAGCACGCCTTTCTCGAGCGGGCCCGCCAGGCCCTGCTGAACCTGGCCCCGAAGGAAGCCTGAGATGGATCACAACACCCTGTCGCTGTTCGCCGGTATCGGCGCCCTGCTGCTGCTCGCCAGCCTCGTCGGCCGCCTGCTGAAGTGGCGTGCCGGCCCCGCGCCACATGCGGTGATCGACAACCTCAACGCGCGCATCAATGCCTGGTGGGTAATGGTGCTGGTGATCGGCATCGCCTTCCTGTTCGGCAAGTACGGCGTCATCGTGCTGTTCTACGGCGTCTCGTTCTACGCCCTGCGCGAGTTCATGACCCTCACCCCGACCCGACGCAGCGACTACCCCGCCCTGGTGGCGGCGTTCTACGTGGCGTTACCGGTGCAGTACCTGCTGATCGCCATGGACTGGTACGGCCTTTTCAGCATCTTCATCCCGGTGTACCTGTTCCTGCTGCTGCCGATCCTCGCCAGCTTTGGCGGCGACACCACGCGCTTCCTCGAGCGCGCCTCGAAGGTGCAGTGGGGCCTGATGATCGCGGTGTACTGCGTGTCCTCGGTGCCGGCGCTGATGACCCTGGACATCCCCGGCTACGAAGGCCGCAACCTGCTGCTGATCGCCTGGCTGATCCTGGTGGTGCAGATCAGCGACGTGCTGCAGTACGTCTGCGGCAAGCTGTTCGGCAAGCGCAAGGTGGCGCCCAACCTGTCGCCGTCGAAGACCGTCGAAGGCCTGGCCGGCGGCGTGGCCTTGGCTACCCTGGTCGGCGCGCTGCTGTGCTGGATCACCCCGTTCACCTTCTGGCAGGCGGCGCTGATGGCGCTGACGGTCAATGCCATGGGCTTCTTCGGCGGGCTGGTGATGTCGGCGATCAAGCGCGACCGTGGGGTGAAGGACTGGGGCCACATGATCGAAGGCCACGGCGGCATGCTCGACCGCATGGACTCGGTGTGCTTCGCCGCGCCGGTGTTCTTCCACTTCGTGCGTTACTGGTGGGCGTGAGGTACTGGGGTTTGGCGAAAGCCTTGCAGTGTCGGTGAGATCGAGCGCCGCCCGCGCGGCGCTCGATCTCATAGGCGCTGCAAGGCATCCGGCAAACACCTGAGCATAGCGCGCTCTGACAGCTGGACGTCGAGCCCAGGCAACTGCCCATACGTCGATGGCCCTATGGTGACGCGTCATCTCACCCGTTACCTGGAGCCACGCCATGTCCGACTTCATCACCGTCCTGCGCGAAACCTGCCCGACCCCGGTGGTCGACGCGACCAAGTGGAAGCGCATCGGCGGCGACCCGCACACCGTCAACCTAAACGCCTACCTGTCCGCCGACGGCAGCAAGATCATGGGCACCTGGATCTGCACGCCGGGCAAGTTCGAGGTCAACTACGAGAAGTGGGAGTACTGCCATTTCCTCGATGGCTACTGCATCGTCACCCCGGAAGGCGAGGAGCCGAAGCATCTGAAGGCGGGGGATGTGTTCGTGATCGAGCCGGGGATGAAAGGGACCTGGGAAGTGGTCGAGACGGTGCGCAAGTATTTCGTGTTTGCTTGATCGTTCGGCAAAAACGCACATCCTGTGGGAGCCGGCTTGCCGGCGATCACCGGCAAAGCCGGTGCCCAAAACCGCGCTGCCTGCATCGCTGGCAAGCCAGCTCCCACAGGGGCTTCATTGCCTGGAAGATCGCGGGCAAAAAAAATCGCGAATCGCATGCCCCTCCCCCAAGGTGCGCAGTTACAAGGGGGAAGACCATACGCTCCGCGATCAAGTCCACTCGCGGGTCAATCCTTCTTGCGGTACCCCTCGACGATCGCCGAGAAATCCTTGCCACCCTCGCCGCGCAGGCTCATGGCCTGGTACAGCTGCTGGGCCACGGCACCCAGGATCACCGGCTGGTGCGCCTGGCGCGCGGCCTCGGTGGCCAGCCCCAGGTCCTTGAGCATCAGTTCGGCGCCGAAGCCGCCGGTATAACCCCGTGAAGCCGGGGCAGTCTCGATGATGCCTGGCCACGGGTTGTAGGTGTCCGAACTCCAGCAACGTCCGGTCGAGCTGTTGATGATCCCGGCCAGCACCTTGGTGTCGATACCCAACGCATTGCCCAGGGCCATGGCCTCGGACACGCCGATCATCGAGATGCCCAGCAGCAGGTTGTTGCAGATCTTGGCGATCTGCCCGGTGCCGACTTCGCCGCAATGCACGATATTGCGGCCCATCTGCTCCAGCACCGGCTTGAGCGTGGCGAACAGCTCGGCGCTGGCGCCGACCATGAAGGTCAGGGTGCCGGCCGCCGCGCCACCGGTGCCGCCGGAGACCGGCGCATCACCCATGTCGATGCCCTTGGCCGCCGCGGCCTTGGAGACCTCACGGGCGGTCTGCGGATCGATGGTGCTGCAGTCCACGGTCGGGGTGCCGGGACGAATGCCGGCCAGCACGCCGGTTTCTTCGTCCAGGTACACGCCACGCACATGAGCGGCGGCCGGCAGCATGGTGATCACCAGCTCGCTGTTGGCGGCGGCGTCCTTGGGCGAGGTGCTGACCTGACCGCCCAGCTCGGCGAGTTCGGCCAGCACGGTCTTGTTCAGGTCGAACAGGTTGAGCTGGTGCCCGGCCTTGATCAGGTTGCGGGCCATGGGCGCGCCCATGTTGCCCAGGCCGATGAATGCGATACGCATGACGAGCTCCTTAGCGCAGGCTGATGGTGGTGTTCACACCGTCATTGACGCTGTCATCGTCGAACCAGCGGGCGGTGACGGTCTTGGTCTGAGTGTAGAACTGCACCACCTGCTTGCCGTACGGGCCGAGATCGCCGAGCTTGGAACCGCGCGAACCTGTGAAGCTGAAGAACGGCACCGGTACCGGGATAGGGATGTTGATACCGACCTGGCCGATGTCGATCTCGCTCTGGAACTTGCGCGCCGCCGCGCCGCTCTGGGTGAACAGGCCGGTGCCGTTGCCGAACGGGTTGGCGTTGACCAGGGCGATGGCCTCGTCGAGGGTATCCACCTCCAGAGTCACCAACACCGGGCCGAAGATTTCCTGGGTGTAGACCTGCATGTCGGTCTTCACCCCGGAGAACAGGGTCGGGCCGACGAAGTTGCCTTGCTCGTAGCCCGGCACCTTCACGTCGCGGCCGTCCAGTTCGAGCTTGGCGCCCTCCTTGATACCGCTTTCGATCAGGCCCAGCACACGCTCCTTGGCGCGCTTGGAGACCACCGGGCCGACATCGGTGCCCGGCTCGTTGCCGGCATTGACCTTGAGCTTGCTCGCCGCGTCCTTGATATCCGGCAGCCATTCGCGGGCCTTGCCCACCAGCACCGCCACCGAGGTGGCCATGCAGCGCTGGCCGGCCGCGCCGAAGGCGGCGCCGACCAGGGCGTTGATGGTCTGGGTACGGTTGGCGTCGGGCAGCACCACGGCGTGGTTCTTGGCGCCCATCATCGACTGCACGCGCTTGCCATGCTGGCTGCCCAGGTTGTAGACGTGGGTGCCGACTTCGGTGGAGCCTACGAACGAGATCGCCTTGATGTCCGGGTGGGTGCAGATGCCATCGACCACTTGCTTGCCGCCATGCACCACGTTGAGCACACCGGCCGGCACGCCAGCCTCCAGTGCCAGCTCGACCAGCATCATGGTCGACAGTGGGTCCTGCTCGGACGGCTTGAGCACGAAGGTGTTGCCGCAGACGATGGCCATCGGGAACATCCACAGCGGGATCATCGCCGGGAAGTTGAACGGGGTGATGCCGGCGCACACGCCGATCGGCTGGCGCAGGGTGTAGGTGTCGACGCCGCCGGCGACGTTCTCGGCGAACTCGCCCATCTGCAGGGTGCCGATGGAGGCGGCGTGCTCGACCACTTCCAGGCCACGGAATATATCGCCCTCGGCATCGGCAATGGTCTTGCCCTGCTCGGCGCTGAGGGTCACGGCGATGCGCTTGCTGTGTTCGCGGATCAGCGCCTGCAGCTTGAGCATGATGCGCATGCGCGCGCCGATGGGAGTGTCGCGCCAGGTCTTGAAGGCGCGCTCGGCGGCGGCCACCGCGGCGTTCACTTCCTCGACGGTGGCGAACGGCACACGCGCCAGCACTTGCTGGGTGGCCGGGTTGACGATGTCGCGCCACTCGGTGGTTTTCGACTCGACCCATTGGCCGTCGATCAGCAGCTTGACCTGCTCGACCTTGGTCTGGTCGGGCGTCTGGGGTGCGTTCATCTGCGCTCTCCTTGGAATTATTGTCGGAACGAAGACGCCTACGCCGGCATGGACACGGGGTGGCGTACAGGGGCTGAGATCGAGTATAGATGTGCAAACATCCAACAAGAATGCACAAAAAAACCGGATCATCATGCAAAAAGACCTCACCTCCCTGAGCGCGCTGAACTGGGACGACCTCAAGTTCTTTCTTGAGGTAGCGCGCACCCGCAAGGCCAGCAGTGCGGCCAAGCGCCTGGCCGTGGACTACACCACGGTGTCGCGGCGCATCGGTTCACTGGAAGGGGCGCTGGGCACTTTGCTGTTCGAGAAATCGCGGACCAACGGCTTCGTCCTCACCGCCGAGGGCCAGCGTCTGCTGGGCTATGCCGAGTCGATCGAGAGCACCCTGCACATGGCTTGCGAGCAAGTCTCGGGCTCGGGCGTGGCATTGTCGGGGCATGTGCGCATGGGCTGCACCGAAGGCTTCGGCAGCTTCTTCGTCACCCCGCAGCTGAGCCACTTCGTCGATGCCTGGCCGGCGATCTCGGTGGACATCCTGCCGCTGCCGCACTTCATCAGCCTGTCCAAGCGCGAAGCCGATATCGTCATCGCCCTGGAGCGCCCGGAACACGGCCCTTACGTGTGCTGCAAGCTGTGCGACTACCGCCTGCGCCTGTATGCCACCCAGGATTACCTGGACAGCCATGAACCCATCCGCGAGATCGCCGACCTGGGACGCCACCCGTTCATCAGCTACGTGGACGACCTGGCCTTCAGCTCGGAGCTGCTGTACCTGGCCAACCTGATCCCCAACGCCAACGCGCACCTGCGCAGCACCAGCGTGATCGCCCAGTACACGGCAGCGTTGCAGGGGCGTGGGCTGGCGATCCTGCCGTGCTTCCTGGCGGCGCAGGACCCACGGCTGGTGACGGTGCTGCCGGAGCAGATCGAGGTGACGCGGCAGTTCTGGATGTACTGCCGGGAGGACCTGCGCAAGTTGAAGCGGATCACCCTGCTGTGGGATTACATCCGTGAGGTGACCGAGGCCAATGCGCCGTTGTTGATGGGGGAGACGCGGGAGATGAAGTTCGCTCGGGATTGAGGGTAGGCATCATCGCGGGGCAAGCCCCGCGATGTCGGTATCACTCCGACCCCACCACGATCGATACGCGGCGATTCTCCATGCGCCCTGCGGCGGTGCGGTTGTCCGCCACCGGCTGGCTGCTGCCCATGCCGCGGGTCTGGATGTTCTGCGGCTGCATGCCGATGCCGGCCAAGGCCTTGGCCACGCTCTGCGCGCGGCGCTCGGACAACTGCTGGTTGTAGGCGGCCTTGCCCGAGGCGTCGGCGTGGCCGTCGATGCGCACGCGCTGGATATCCACCGACAGCAACGCCTTGCCGATGCGCTCGACGATCGACTCGCTCTGGCTGTTGAGGCTGTCCAGGTCGCTGCCGAACAGCACCTTGCCGGACAGGTCGAACGCCCAGCCGTCATCGGTCGGGGCGAAGCCCTCGCGCTTGAGCACGGCGACCTGCTCGGGTGTCAGCCCCTTGGGCGGCACGCTCTGGCAGCCGGTGAGGGCGAACAGCGCCAGCAGCAGGGTGAATAACGGGAAACGCAGTACGGAAAAACGCTTGGTCACGGTTCAGCTCCTGTTCTTTGCATCGTTGGCACAGCGTTCCGTCTGTGCCACTTGCCAATGGCCGCGGCGATTGCGCTTGGCCTGGTACATCGCCGCATCGGCGGCATTGAGCAGACTGGCCGGGTCGCGGCCGTCGTCCGGGTAATAGGCGATACCGACGCTCAGCGAGGTGGTCAGACTGGTACCATCCTCCAGCTGCACCGGCAGCTTCATGCTGGCGACGATTTTCTCGGCGATACGCTTGGCATCCTCACGCGAATGCAGCGGCGTCAGCAGCACGGCAAACTCGTCGCCGCCCAGACGCGCCACCAAATCATGCTCGCGTAACTGTGCGCGTACGCGGCTGGCCACGCTGATCAGCACTTCGTCACCCACCGCATGGCCGAGGCTGTCGTTGATCTGCTTGAAATGGTCGCTGTCGAGGAACAACAGGGCCAGGTGATCTTCAGTGCGTGCGGCGTTGCGCAGGCTGCGATTCAGCCGCCCTTCGAAGAAGGCGCGGTTGGGCAGGCCGGTCAGGCTGTCGTGGCTAGCCTGGTGGGCGAGGGTTTCGTTCTCGCTTTGCAGGTGGCTCTGCCACACCTCCAGCTCATCGAGCAGGGCATTGAAGTCGTTGCCCAGCTCGTTGAGCTCGGCGATCTGGGTTTCCGGCACGCGGCGATCGAAACTGCGCTCGCGCCGCGCCGCATGGGCGACGCTGGCCAGGTTGCGCAGGGGCCGGATGATGTCGCCGAACAGGCGCCGTGACAGGTACAGCGCCAGCACCGCACTGAGCACCGTGCACACCAGGATCCCGACCAGGCCGCTGAGCAGGAAGCGCACCAGGCTGCCACCCTGCCCGGTCAACTCGATATGCCCGACGCGCTGGCCCATGTGTTGCACCGGCATGTTGATCGGCTCTTCCAGCAGGCTGCGCGCCACCTGCGTCTGCAACTGCGCCATCACGCCGGGCGTATCACGCTGCCAGTGGGCGAGCAGTTCGCCGTCGTTGTCGTAGACCTTGGCGTCGGCGACTTCCTCGGTGGAGGCGATCAATGCCAGCGCTTCGTTGGCCGCGGCACTGTCGTCGAACACCACGGCGGCCTCGACGGTGTAGTTGATGGAGCGGGCGATCAGGTGCAGGTTGTGATTGGCATAGACGCGCAACGCCGCCACGCCGAGCAGGGTCACCAGCACACCGGCCAGGCCCGCGGCGAGCAGCGCCACGCTCAGGTGACGACGGCCGAGCACGGCACGCAGGGTCGGCCGGCTGAAGCGCTTGGCTGAACGCTTCATGGCTGCCCTGCCCGCCGTCGCGACAGCTGCAGCACGCTGGGGTGGATGCGCACACCGCTGCGCGCCACCGAGTCGAGGTTGACGTCGAACGCCACCTGCTGGTCGCTGACCCGCAGGCAGAACAGGCTACCCACCGTGCACGGGTCATCGGCCTCGCTGATGCTCAGCAGCGGATGACCATTGACCCTCTGGAACAACTGCTCACGTTCCAGCTTGTCGAGCTTGCCGATATAGATGGCATCACAGGCATTGGCCACGCTCGGGTCGTCGGCCAGCAGACGGCGCACCTGCAGGGGTTGCCCGGAGTTCTGCACATTGCCCTTGATCAGGTCGTCGGCGTACTCGGTAGGGCCGACCAGGCACAGGCGCAAGGGGTTGGGGTCGGCAGGCCAGCGTGCGTAGCTGAGGATCCCCAGTACCACCTGGGTCACGGCCTTGGCCCGTTGCTGCGCCTGGGCGTCCGACGCGGCAGTGCCCGCCCAGGCGGGAGCGCCGGTCGACAACAGCGTGGCCATCAGCAGCGAGAGCGCACAACCCGTCACTCGTCTCAAGAACGAGACAGCCACAGTCATGGGGGAAAATCTCACAAAATGTTTGCGGATAATGCCGCAACGATAGCATATCGGCGGCGAACTCCAGAGTCAGACTTGCTCCAGCATCAGCCCCGAGACACGCCTGACCTTGCGCTCCACCGCTTCCTCGAACACCCCGGCGCGCGGCTCGATCAGGCTGAAGCAGTGCTTGGCGCGGGTGATGCCGGTGTACACCAGTTCCTTGGTCAGCACCGGGTTCAAGGCATCGGGCAGCACCAGCGCGGTATGGCTGAATTCCGAGCCCTGGGACTTGTGCACGGTCATGGCGAACACGGTTTCCACTTCGCTGAGCCGGCTGGGCAGGACGAAGCGCACCCCGCCGCTGCCATCGTTGCGCGGGAAGGCCACGCGCAGCAACGCCTCGCCCTGCTCGTCCGGCAGGCGCAAGGCAATGCCGATATCACCGTTCATCAGGCCGAGACCATAGTCATTGCGGGTGACCAGTACCGGGCGGCCCTCGTACCAGGGTTGCTGGCTATCGATCAGCCCGGCATTGTGCAGCACCCGGGCCACGCGTTCGTTCAGGCCTTCGACACCCCAGGCGCCCCTGCGCACGGCGCAAAGCAGCTGGAAGGCTTCGAAGCTCTGCAGTACCTCGGCCGCCCAGCGCTCCCAGCGCGGATCGTCGCCCGGCGTGCCAGGCGGCGGGCGCAAGCGGCCGATGGTGCGCAGGTAGCCACGGTAACCCTGCGGCCCTTCGCCGCCCTGGCCGAGGCCGTCGAGCAGCAGGCGATCGAAGCGCTTGTCGTGTTCGCCGCCCAGGGTCAGGCAATGAACGTCCGCAGGCCGGGTCGCCAGCAGCGCCCGCGCCTCCAGCGCCTGCTGGCGATTGACCAGGCGCGCCAGCTGGCCGATGCCGCTGCCTTCGCCGAAACGCCGCGAATGACGCAGCATCACGATCTGCTGGGCCAGCGGATTGCGCTGGCCATCGCCCGGTTTCAGGCCGATGCCCGCCAGCGACTGCCCGCCCACCTGCTCCAGCCAGGCCAGGGTCTGCGGCCAGTAGCAGCCTTCCTCGGCATCGCGACACAGGTCGCCCAGCACCGCCCCGGCTTCCACCGAGGCCAGCTGGTCCTTGTCGCCCAGCAGCACCAGCCGTGCGGTGGACGGCAGGGCATCGAGCAGGTTGGCCATCATCTCCAGGTCGATCATCGAGGCTTCGTCGATCACCAGCACGTCCAGCGGCAACGGGTTGCCGGCATGATGGCGGAAATGCCGCGAGCCTGGGCGGCTGCCGAGCAGGCGGTGCACGGTGCTGACCTCGGTGGGGATCTGCGCCCGTACCTCAACGTCCACCTGCAGGCGCTCGACCTGCTGGCCGATGGACTCGGTCAGGCGCGCCGCGGCCTTGCCGGTCGGTGCCGCCAGGCGGATACGCAGCGGTCGGCCCTGCTCGACCGCCGGCCCCTGCAACAACGCCAGCAGGCGTACCACGGTAGTGGTCTTGCCGGTGCCGGGGCCGCCGGTGATCACACTGAAACCCGCTCGGGTGGCCAGGGCGCAGGCCAGTTTCTGCCAGTCCACCTCGCCGGCCGCCGAGCCGCCGTCGAACAACTGCGCCAGGCGCTGGGCCAGATCGGCGGGCTGAGGCTGACGGCGTGCCAGCCGCTCATGCAGGGCGCCGTCGATCCGCCGCTCGTAGGCCCAGTAGCGGCGCAGGTACAAACGCTCGGCGCTGAGCACCAGTGGCCGGGCGCGCTGTTCGACGCTATCGCCCGCCGCGACCAGCGGGCTCTCGGCAATCCGTTGCAGCCAGGTACCCAGGTCAAGGCTGGCTAGCAATTGCGAAGGCAGCAGCAGCGGCCCGGCGAGGGCATCGCCTTCCGGTGGCAGCGACAGGGCGAAGTCTGGTTCAGCGAGGGTCTGGCGCAGATCCAGGCAGACATGCCCATGCCCCAGCTGGTGGCTGGCCAGCGCCGCGGCGAGCAGGACCAAAGGGTCACTGCCTGGCGCCCGCTCCTCGAGAAAGATCACGAAGGCCCGGTCCAGGGCACGCAACCAACCGCGCTCGACCCAACGATCGAGCAACGCCAGCAGGTCGTGGCTGGCGCTCAGCGGCGCCAGGGCGCTCAGATGCTCCGCCTGCAATGGCGTGGGCAGCAGGTCATCGAGGTTGCGGCTCATGGCGCGGCTCCGGCAAACAGGTCCTGTTGTTCAGGTTCTTGCTCACCCCGGAACATCGCGTCGAGCTGTTCGATCAGTGCCCGGGGTGGGCGCGCATGATACAGCCCGTGGCCTGCCGACGTGACGCCGCGCAGGAAGATGAACACGGCGCCACCGACATGCCGATCGTAGTCGTAGTCAGGCAGGCGGGCGCGCAACTGGCGATGCAGGGCCAGCAGGTAGAGCACGTACTGCAGGTCGTAGCGGTGTTCGAGGATCGCCTGCTCCATCGCCAGGTCGCCATAGGCCTCGGCGTCGGGGCCAAGCCAGTTGGACTTGTAGTCGGCCACGTAGTAGCGCCCATCGAGCTCGAACGCCAGGTCGATGAAGCCCTTGAACATGCCATTGAGCAAGGTCGGCTGCGCGGCCGGGCGCGCCGCGCCGCCATGGGTATGGCGCGCCACCTGGTAGTCGAGGCGCAGGGCGTCGACCTGGTGGCTGGCGAACCAGAACTCCATTTCGATCTGGTAATGGTTCAGTTGCGCCAGGGTAAGGGTGGCCCCCTGCAGCGGCATGGGTTGCAGCAGCAATTGCTGCAGCCACTGCGTCAGCGTGGGGATCCAGCCGGTCCAGTCGCGTCGATTGCAGCGCCGCCCCACGGTGCGCTCGATCACCTCGGCCTGGCTGCTGATCTCGGCGAAGCCTTCGCGACCCGCCCATTCGAGCAGGCCATGGAGGAAGGTCCCCGGGTTCGGCCCACGGGGGAAGCGGTGGATATCGCCCGCCTCGGCCGGGACCTCGCGCAGCAGCTGGCTGTCCAGCACCTCGTCGTCCAGCAGTTGCTGGGCCTGGGAGCTGTCGGCGATCAGCGTCTGGTCGCCCACCCGCAGGGCACTGTAGGAGGCAATCCACCAGTGTTCCGCGGCGGCGCGCCGTGGCTTGCGTGGCGGCAGGAGTTCGCGCTGGCTGTCCGGCGTGCGATAGCTCTGTGTCTGCACTTCGGGCAGCGGCTCTCGGCTGATGGCCGGGTTGCTCGCCGCCAGTGCCTGGAGCCACTCGCCCAGCTGGCTGGAGGCAGGCAACGGCAGCCCGCCGCCGAGCAGGTAACCCAGTGCCGAACGGTGCAGTTGCGAGCTGCGCTGGGTGCCGCGCTTGAGGTCGGCGACGCCCAGCCAGCAGGCGTATTGGGCGCGGGTCAGGGCGACGTAGAGCAGGCGCAGGTCCTCGGCCAGGCGCTCGTCGTCGGCGCGCTCGATCTGCTCGGCATTCGGCGTCAGGGTCAGGTGCGCCACGCCCTGATCATCGTGCCAGCCCAGGGGCAGGCGCTGGCCATCCACCGGTTTGCTGGTACAGATGAACGGCAGGTACACCAGTGGGTATTCCAGGCCCTTGGACTTGTGGATGGTCACCACCTTGACCAGTTGCTCGTCGCTTTCCAGGCGCAGGATCTGCTCCTCGCCCGCCTGCCCGGCGTTGGCCAGGTGCTCGGTGAGGTGGCGAATCAGCGCTTGCTCGCCATCCAGTTCGCCCGCCGCCTGCTGCAACAGCTCGGCCAGGTGCAGCAGGTTGGTCAGCACGCGTTCGCCGTCACTGCGGCCCATCAACGCACGGGGCAGCTGGAAATCATGCAGCAGGCGGCGCAGCATCGGCAGCACGCCCTGGCGTTGCCAGATGTCGCGGTAGCGGCGAAAACGCATCACCCAGCCCTCCCAGACCCGTTCGTCCTGGTTCAGGCGCTCCAGTTCGACCAGCGGCAGGTCGAGGGTCAGACTGGCCAGGGCGGCCTTGAGCAGGCGCTCCGAGTCCGGTTCGGCGCAGGCCTTGAGCCAGGCCAGCAGGTCGTGGGCCTCCTGGGCGGCGAACACCGAGTCCTTGTCCGACAGGTACACGCTGCGCACATCGCGGGCGGCCAGCTCGGCGCGGATCAGCTGGGCCTCGCGACCGTCGCGCACCAGGATGGCGATATCGGAGGGCAGGCAGGGGCGCAGCTTGCCAGCGGCGTCGGCGAAACCACTGATGCCTTGCTGCCCGCCATTGAGCAGCTCGACGATATGGCTCGCGCAACTGGCCGCCAGCTGCTGGCGATACAAGGTACTGGATACCGGCTCATCGCTATCCAGCTGCCAGCAACAGAGGGCTGCGCTCGGCTGACCGGCCACCAGCAATTGCTCGCCACGGCCCTTGGCGCGTACCTCGACGAAAGGCAGCGGGTTGTCGCCATGGGCCCGGAACAGGAATGCCCCACGGCCCTCGGCACGCTCCTCGGCCTGGAGGAATACCCGGTTCACCGCCGCGACCATGGCCTGGCTGGAGCGGTAGTTGGTGTCCAGGCTGTGCAGGCGCCCGGCGGTGGCGCGGCGCGCGGCCAGGTAGGTGAAGATGTCGGCGCCGCGGAAGGCGTAGATCGCCTGCTTGGGGTCGCCGATCATGAACAGGCCGGTGTCCGGGTTGTTCTCGCTGATGCGGTAGATGCGCTCGAAGATGCCGTACTGGACGGGGTCGGTATCCTGGAACTCGTCGATCAACGCGACCGGGAACTGCTCGCGGATCAACGCGGCCAGGCGCTCGCCGGCATCACTGCCCAGGGCATGCTCAAGGCGCAAAAGCATGTCGTCGAAGCCCATTTCAGCGCGTCGACGCTTCTCCACCTCGAAGCGCGCCGAAACCCAGGCGGCGGCATGCTCCAACAGGCGCGCATCGGGACTGGCCAGCCCCTGCAACTGTTCACGCAGGGCCGCCATGGCGTGCAGCGCCGGGTGCTGCGGTGGCTCGCCGGCCTTCCACGCCTCGGCCATGCCCGCCGGGGTAAGGCGGGTAAAGCCGGTGCCCAGGTCCAGCTCCATGGCCTGCTCATCACCGGCCCAGGCGCGCAGCTTGTCGAACCAGGGCTCGAAGTAGCGTGCCTGCAACTTGCGCCCGTCCGCCTGCTTCGCGGCCACGGCATCGCGGCAGATCTGCTGCAGCTCATCGGCCCAGGCGGCCCAAGGGGCCTTGAGCTGGGCCAACTGCTCGGTACGCTGGCGCAGGGTCGCCTCGATCAAGGCTTGCGGCTCCTGATCGTCCACCTGGCCACGCACTCGGCCGAACAGTGGCCTGATCCTTGGCAACAAGGCATCGGGGCTGCCCCAGTTGCCGCGCACCCAGGCCAGCGACTCGCCACGCATGCCGTAGCAGAAGCGCCGCCAGTAGTCGCGCATGACCTGGCCCAGCAACTCGCTGTGATCGGTTTCCAGGCTCTGGGTGAACAGGCTGCCACTGTCGAACGCATGCTCGCGCAACATACGCTGGCACCAGCCGTGGATGGTCGACACCGCCGCTTCGTCCATCCACTGCACGGCGATTTCCAGGCGGTTGGCACAGCGTGGCCAGTGCGCCTGTGGATAATCCTCGCGCAGCAGGTGCAGCAAGGGGTCGGCGTCCTCGAGCTCGCCGCGGAAAAAGCGCGCCGCTTCAGCCAGGCGCGCACGGATACGTTCACGCAGTTCCTTGGTCGCCGCATCGGTGAAGGTCACCACCAGGATCTGCGGTGGCAGCAGCTCGCGGGCAAAGCCCTGCTCGCCGCCATGCCCGAGGATCAGGCGCAGGTACAGGGCCGAGATGGTGAAGGTCTTGCCGGTGCCGGCGCTGGCCTCGATCAGTTGGCTGCCGTGCAAAGGAAAGCTCAGCGCCAGGGGGCGGGCTTGGGTCATTGGGCGCTCTCCGGGTTACCCAGGGTTTGCCAGGACGCCGCGAACAAGGGGCGATACAGGGTTTCGCACCACCCCTCGAAGGTTTCCTCGAGGGCCAGTGCGGCGAAGTCACGGTATTGACGGGCCAGGGCCAGGCTCTCGCTGCGCTCGCCAAAGCTGTTCTGGCCGTCACCTTCGTAGGCACGGGCTGCGGTAGCCAGGGCCTTGTCCGGGTCCTCCTGGGCCAGCCAGGCGAAGGCGGTCTTGGCCGCGACGGGCAAGGGCGCGTTCATTCCCGCCTGGCGTGCCACCAGCAACTCGCCCAGGCGCTGCGTCGCATCGGCCTGCGGCAGCGGTGCCAACAGCAAGGTCAGGTCGCTGGCCACCAACGCGCTGTGCAGCGGATAGCCCGAGGCGCAGGCGGCAAGGTGCATGACCCAGGCCGGAATCAGGCGATGCCATTTCAGGCTGTTGCGCCCGGCACTGAGGGTATTGGGCACTGTGGCGATGCTCAGCAGGCTTTGGTCTTCGCCCTGGTACACACGGCCGAGCCAGCCTTCCAGGCGCTGCGCGCCCTGTTCGAAGTGAATCGGCAGGGCACCCTCGACCAGCGTCGGCCAGCGCTGCAGCAACTGTCGATGGCGTTGCAGCAAGTCCGGCAGCGGCTGGATCAGCTCCGCCTGCAAGGCCTCACCAAACCCGGCCAACGGTAGCAGCCCACAGGCCTGCAGCCTCCGGGCCTGGGCTTGCAGGGCTCGCTCGGCGTTGTCGGGGTCGGCCAGCGCGGCGCCGAGCAGGCTCTCACTCAGGCCATAGCGCTGCAGGGCATCGAGGACGAAGGGTTCTTCGTCCGGCGTCGGCGCTTCCAACATTTCGAAGAACACTTTCAGGCGCTGGCTGAAGAAATGTCGTACCGGGTGGCGCAGGAAATCCTGAAGCTGCACCAGGTTCAGCGGTTCATCGCTGACGTAGGGCGACAGCCCGATAGCGGCGGTCGCTGCGCCCTCCTCGGCCTGATGCAAGGCCAACCACTCATGGGCAAAGCTGAACAGCGGGCTGCCTTTCTGGAAATAGCGCTGGCTGAACGGTTGCAGCGGATGCTCCTGGGTCAACGCATGCAGCAACTGCTGTCCAGCGTCATCGCGCAACCCGGCCTTGGCACCGGCGAGCTGCCAGCCGGCAGCCAGGTGATCGCGCAGTTGCCCGATCAGCACCGAGGCCGGACGCTCGCTGTTGTCGCGGATACTGCGCCCGACCCAGCTGACATAGAGCTGGTCACGTGCCGACAGCAAGGCTTCGAGCAACAGGTAACGGTCATCCTCTCGCCGGGAGCGGTCGCCCGGACGATAGTCGCTGGCCATCAGGTCGAAGTCCAGGGGCGGCTGGGCGCGTGGATAGTCCCCATCGTTCATGCCCAGCAGGCAGACCACGCGGAACGGGATGGCGCGCATGGGCATCAGGGTGCAGAAGTTCACTGAACCCGCAAGGAAGCGTTGCGACAACTTGCCCTGGTCCAACCCCGACAGCCAGGCCTCGCGCACCACCGTTAGCGGCAGGAGATCTTGCAGGCCAACCGCCTCGCAAGTCTCCAGCCAGGTGTCGCGCAGATCCTGCAGTTGCACCAAGAGCAGCTCGTCGTGTTCGTTCTCGGCCAGGAAGAAGATCTGCAGCAAGGCGTGCAGCCGTGCGCCCCAATCTGGCGCCGAGGCCGGCTGGGTCAGGGCCTGGCAAGCAACCTCCAGGGCATCAAGCAAGGCCACCAGCGGCCCGATCAATGCGGCATCGAGGCCGCCAATCTCATCATAAGGCTCGATGCCGTCACAGCTTTCGCCCACCCCGACCGCGTACCCCAGCAACATCCGGCGCAGGCCAAACCGCCAGCTGTTCTGCTCCAGCCCTTCCGGCAGCCCCAGGCTGGCGCGCTGTTCGGCACTCAGCCCCCAGCGGATGCCCGCCCCTTCGATCCAGCGATGCAGCGTCGGCAGGTCGCCTTCCTGGATGGCGAAACGGGCGCGCACGGCCGGTACGTCCAGCAGGTCGAGCACTTCACTGACGGCAAAGCGGCTGTCGGGCAGCTTGAGCAGGTGCTCCAGCGCAATCAGCAGTGGGTCGCGACCACGCTGGCCCTGGTCGGTCAGGGTGAAGGGGATGTAGCGCGGGTCGTTGCGATCGAGCTGGCCGAACACGGCACGGATATGCGGCGCGTAGGTGTCGATAGCCGGCAGCATGACGATGACGTCGCGGGGGCGCAGCGTCGGGTCGGCGCTGAAGCGGGCGAGCAACTGGTCGTGGAGGATCTCGACTTCGCGCTGCGGGCTATGGGCCAGGTGGAAGCGCACGGAGCGGTCCTTGGCCGGATCGACTGCTGGCCATTGCGTACGCGTCTCGGCCAAAGGCCGCAGCTCAAGGATATCGTCCTGCAGCTGGTTGAGCAGGGTCTCGGGTTGGGCGTCACTGAACAGGTCGATACGGCCTTCGCTGAAGACATTCTGGTAGCTGCCTGGGTCGTCGTAGCTGTCGAGCAGGTTGATGTAGTCGCGCCCCTGCTTGCCCCAGGCCGCCAACAGCGGATGGGCATGCTGATGCAGCAGTTCGTCGTCCAGCTGCAAAGGCATGCCCTGCTTGCGTTGCTGGCGTTTGTACTGGTGCCGCAGCAGGTCCTTGTCAGCGACGATATCGCCCCAGTGGTGACGACAGGGGTTGTGCACGCACAGCAGCACCTGGCTGAAACGGGCAAGGCCTGCCAAGGCTTCCAGGATCTGTGCCGGCAGCGACGAAATGCCAAACACGATCAACCGCGCCGGCAGCCCTGGGGGCGCCTGCTCCAGGCTGTTGATCCGCTCAATGAAGCGCTGGTGCACACCAGCTCGGCTCTGGGCCATGCCCTCCTCGCCCACGTCCTCGAGCAGGAGCCGCCACAGCTCGGCCTGCCAGCGATTGCCAGCAGCCAAGGGCTTGCGCTCGCCACGGGCGGTATTGAGCACATGGGCACCATCTGCCCAGTCCTTCAACCAGTCGGCGCGGTAGACCTGGTACTGGTCGAACAGGTCGGCGAGGCGCTCGGCCAGCTGGTAGCGCTTGCGCAGGTCGCTGTCGTCGGTGAGGAAGCGGCGCAGTGGTTCGAAGTGCGGGCGCTCGATCACTTCCGGGAGCAGGCGCATCAGGCGCCAGGTCAGGGGGGCCTTGTCGAGCAGCGAAACCTCGGGGATTTCATCACGGCCTAACACGCGGCGATACAGCTGCCACATGAAGCTGCCCGGGAGCTGCACATCAATGGCAGCGGCGATGCCGCAACCGCCCTCATCGTCGTCTTGCGGGTCTTCGGCCAGCGCCAGTTTCAGCCATTGGGCGATACCGTTGCTCTGTACCAGCGCAATCTCGTTCTCCAGCGGCGCCAGGGGATAGCGACGCATCACGCTCACCACCAGATTGCGCAGCTCGTCCAGGCGGTTGCCCTGGACGATCATGAAACCTGGGTGGAGTGAGGTGGTCTGCGGCATAGAAGCTCTCGGGAATACGGTTGATGCTGACGGGAAACCTTATCACGGAGACAGCAGGCGGGGTCTCGCGATGCTGCCCGGTCAGGCCATGAGTTTTCCGGGCACAAAGACAAAACCCCTACCTGCTCGCGCAGATAGGGGTTTTGCGAAATGAATCTTGACGATGACCTACTCTCACATGGGGAAACCCCACACTACCATCGGCGATGCATCGTTTCACTACTGAGTTCGGGATGGGATCAGGTGGTTCCAATGCTCTATGGTCGTCAAGAAATTCGGTTGCCAGTACGTCCTTGCAGACATGCCAGCCAATTCGGATATGCGATATTTGTGGTTCGTCGCGAACTTTCGGTTCGTTTCGTCTTCACCACCGCAATCTGCGCT